>NZ_JQLX01000012.1 GCF_000744435.1 Hippea jasoniae | reverse complement strand
TATACTTGCGTTCAGGTTTTGAATTTAGAAAAGTTTTTAATAAACCTAACAAGAAAGGATCTTTTTATGGAGAAATTTGAAAGATGCGTTATTGACCCATCAAGTGTGATAGGTGAAAATACACAGATTGGTTATTTTACCGTTATAGGTAGGGATGTAAAGATAGGCAAGAATTGCCAGATAGACAATAATGTTGTTATTCATGAGGGTACAATTATTGGTGATAATGTCAGAATTGATGATAATACCGTTATTGGCAAGCAACCAATGAAATCACCCATTAGTGCAACAACAAAAAAACAGCAACTACCACCAGCAATGATTGCGGATAATTGCTTGATAGGCACATCAGTTGTGATTTATGCTGGTTGCAAGATAAATAAGAATGTGCTTGTAGCAGATCTATCTACCATTAGGGAAAATGTTGAGATAGGCGAATACACGATTGTTGGAAGAGGCGTTGCAATAGAAAACTTCTGCACCATTGGCAAACGATGCAAACTTGAAACAAATGTATATATCACAGCCTACTCTGAAGTTGAGGATTACTGCTTTATAGCTCCAGGTGTTTTAACATCTAACGACAATTATTTAGGCAGAAGTCAAAAAAGGTTTAAAGAATTTGGTGGGGTTAAAATTCAAAAAGGTGGAAGAATAGGTGTTGGTGCGGTTATATTGCCAAACAAGACTATAGCTGAAGACAGCGTGGTTGCCGCTGGAAGCCTTCTTACAAAAGACACTCAACCCAAAAAGATCTATGCAGGCTTACCTGCAAAATACTTTAGAGATGTGCCAGAAGATGAGCTGTTGGAGAATCAATTCAGCATTAAGCGCTAAGTATCAAGGACTAAGTTTTAAAAGGGGAAAACGTAATCATGAAATGTGAAAATTTGGATGTTTGGAAAAAAGGCTGTAGGCTTTCTATTGAAATATACAAATATTTCAAAGACCTGAAAGATTTTGGCTTTAAGGATCAGATAACAAGAAGCAGTTTGTCAATAGCTTCTAATATTGCAGAAGGAATGGAAAAAGAGTCCGACAAAGAAAAGATTAGATTTATCGAAATCGCTAAAGGTTCTTGCGCAGAATTAATAACGCAGATATATATTGGAATAGAAATTAATTATATAGAAAAGCAGTTGGGTTTAAAATAGATTAAAGAATTAAATGAAATTTTAAAAATGCTGACAGGTCTAAAAAACAATTATATAAAAGTTCTAAGCTCTAAGAGTTAAGTTAAACGCCAAAAATTTAATCTCAACTTTTAACGCTTAGCGCTTAACACTTAATACTTAACGCTTAACGCTAACTCAGGAGGTTTTATGAAAAACTTTGTCCTAATAGGTGCAGCAGGTTATATCGCACCAAGACATATGAAGGCAATTAAAGATACCGGTAATAATCTGCTTGCAGCAGTTGATCCAAACGACAGTGTAGGCATTATAGATTCATACTTTCCAGAAGCCCATTTTTTTACAGAATTTGAAAGGTTTGATAGGCATGTTGATAAGCTAAGAAGAAGAGGAAATAAGGTAGATTTTGCATCTATCTGTTCCCCAAATTACCTTCATGATGCTCATATAAGATGGGCATTGAGAAGTGGAATAAACGCAATATGCGAAAAACCTCTTGTTTTAAATCCCTGGAATTTGGATGCTTTAGAGGAGATAGAGCAAGAAACAGGGAGAAAAGTTTACAATGTTCTTCAATTAAGACTTCATCCTTCAATCATTTCACTAAAGGATAAGATAGAAAAAGAGACTTCTAAAGAGAATAAAAAATACAACATAGACTTGACCTATATAACCTCAAGAGGCAGATGGTACTTTGTTTCGTGGAAGGGAGATTTATCAAAGTCCGGCGGTGTTGCAACAAATATCGGAATACATTTCTTTGATATGCTGATGTGGCTTTTTGGTGAGGTAAAGAACAGCGAGGTTCACTACTGTGAGCCTTTAAAAAAGATGGCAGGCTTTATAGAGTTAAAAAAAGCTTATGTTAGGTGGTTTTTGTCAGTGGATTATAACGATTTACCCGATGATATAAAACAAAAAGGTCAGAGAACATACAGATCTATAACAGTAGATTCAAAAGAGATTGAATTTTCTGGTGGCTTTACAGACTTGCATACACTTGTTTATAAAGATATATTAAACGGCGGAGGTTTTGGCATTAAAGATGCAAGACTATCTATTGAGCTTGTGCATCAGATAAGAAATATAAAACCTGTTGGATTTAATGATAGAGTACATCCTTTAGCAAAGAGATTGATGAATGGATAAATGTGGGATATGAGTGGATGAGTTAATGAGAGGATGTGCAGATGAGATTAAGGGTAGATGAGTAAAAGGAGCATTAGTGATGAAAATTGACTTTGCAAAACTTACATATCAGTATAATTTGTATAAAAATGAAATAGATAAAGCCATTCAACATGTTTTAAATCATGGGAAATATATTATGGGGCCTGAGATAAATGAGCTTGAAGAAAAATTATGTGAATTTACTAGTGCAAAAAATGCTATAACATGTGCCAGTGGAACAGATGCCTTATTACTTGCTATGATGGCTCTTGATATAAAACCAGGAGATGAAATAATAACAACTCCATTTACTTTTATAGCAACAGCTGAAACAATAGCACTTCTTGGTGCAAAACCTGTATTTGTAGATATAGATGAAAAAACATATAATATTGATGTATCAAAAATAGAAGAAAAAATAACTTCTAAAACAAAAGGTATTATATCAGTTAGTTTATATGGACAGCCAAGCGATTTAGATGCAATTAATGAAATTGCAAAAAAATATAATTTATTTCATATAGTTGATGGTGCTCAAAGTTTTGGAGCCACTTACAAAGGTAAAGCAGAAGTTCATTACTGTGACATATACACAACAAGCTTTTTTCCTGCAAAACCTCTTGGTTGTTATGGAGATGGTGGAGCAGTTTTAACAAATAATGATGAATTAGCTGAGAAAATTAAAATGCTAAGAGTTCATGGGCAAAATAAAAGATACAACCACAAATATATCGGTATTAATGCACGAATGGATACTATACAGGCAACTATTCTGAATATAAAGCTCAGGCATTACCCAGAAGATTTAAAAAAGCGCCAACAGATTGCTGAAAAATACACAGAATTACTCAACTCATCCACCCATCCACTCATTCTACCATTTACTAAAGATGATAGAACAAGTGCATGGGCGCAATATAGTATAAGAGTAAAAAATAGAGATGAAATACAAGCAAAATTAAAAGAAAAAGGAATTCCAACAGCAATTCATTATCCTATGCCACTTCACTTGCAAGAGTGCTTTAAATATCTTGGCTACAAAGAAGGAGATTTTCCAGTGGCTGAGAGAGTTAGTAAAGAGATTATAAGTTTGCCAATGAATCCTTATTTGAGTGATGAGGAGATTGAGTATATTAAAGAGGCCTTAATAGGTGATAAATAAACTAAAACCAAAAAGTGAATTTGCAAAAAATGTTTTAACTCTTATGACAGGTACAACTATAGCTCAAGCCATACCAATAGCTATTAGTCCAATTCTTACAAGGCTTTATACTCCTGAAGATTTTGGAATATTTGCCTTGTTTGTATCAATTACTTCTATTTTAGGAAGCATAGCAAGTGGTAGTTATGAATATGCAATAATGCTTCCAAAAAAAGATGAAGATGCTATAAATATTGTGGCTCTTGGTATTATTATAACAACTATTTTTTCATTTATAATTTTTTTAGTCGTTTTATTTTTTAATAACAAAATAGTAAAACTTTTAAATAATAAAGAGATTTCTTTGTGGCTTTATTTCATACCCTTAGCAGTATTACTCACAGGTTTTTATAATGTGCTTAATTACTGGAACAATAGAAAAAAATATTATAAAGATTTGGCAAAAGCTACAGTTATAAAATCAATAGCAAATACTATTACTCAATTAAGTTTAGGGTTTATAAAAGTTGGAGCGAGTGGTCTTATTAGTGGACAAGTAATTTCTCAAATGTTTGCTAATGGGAAGTTATTTAAAAATTTGATCAAAGAAAAAACTATTTTAAAAAAAATAAACAAAAATAGTATACTATTTTTGTTTAAAAGATATATTAAGTTTCCAAAGTACTCTTTGCCTAATGTATTGATTGATTCTTTTAGGGAACAAGGATTTAATATATTAATAAGTTCAGTGTACAATATAACAACTTTAGGACAGTATTACTTAGCTCAGAGAATGTTGAAATTACCAATGTCTATTATTGGAAGTTCAATATCACAAGTTTTTTTACAAAAAATGAGTGTTGTTGATAAAAGAGAACTTTTTAACTTATCTTGGAATTTTGTAAAAAAAGCTTTGATTATTTCATTGCCAATATTTACTGTAGTCTATTTTTTTGCGGGTGATCTGTTTATTATAATATTTGGAGAAAAATGGAAAACTGCTGGAGATATAGCTTCCATTTTATCTTTCTGGATATGCTTAACTTTTGTTTCATCACCATTATCAAATATATTTATTATCTTAGAAAAACAACATATTGTTTTAATATATGCTATTATTTATGCTATTGTACCAATAGTATTGATTTTTTTAATGCAAGACTTTATTCAAATGTTAAAGTTGTTATCTTTTAGTATGATAGTAATTTTGGTTGTATTTATTGGGCATATTTTTTACATTTTACAAAGAGAAAGACTATGATTTTTAGAGATATTTTAGGATATTTAAATGGAGAAAAGTTTCATAATGGTTTATTGGTTGATATACCGTATAGTGATTTAATATTTAGGAATAACTACTTATTAAATATTTCAAAAGGAAAAAAAATTTTACACATAGGTTTTGTAGATCATTTACCGTTAATTGATAAAAAGATAGCGACAGATAATTGGCTACATAATAAATTGATTAAGGTTTCTAAAAAATGCATTGGAGTGGATATAAATAAAGAGGGAGTTGAATATCTTCAAAAGAAGTATAAAATAAAAAATATTTTTGCATTAGATATACTTAATGATGAATTTCCTTCTGAAATAGTAAATGAACAATTTGATTATTTATTATTGCCTGATGTTATAGAACATATTGGTAATCCAGTGCTATTTTTATCAAAATTGAAAAAAAGATTTCCTAATGTTAATAGATTTATTATTACAACACCAAATGCATTTTGCTTAGATAATATTAAATTTGCTTTGAAAAGTAAAGAATGTATTAATACAGATCATAGATTTTGGTTTACCCCTTATACATTGTCTAAAATTTTGATTGATAGTGGATATGAATTAGATAATATTTTATTTGCAGAACATGCAAGTAGATTATCAAGGAGAAGAATAATAAAAAATATTTTAATTAAAAAATATCCTATGCTGCGAGATACAATTATAATGGAAGTAATATGAAAACCATAGTTCTTTTTACAGGTTCATATCCGTATTCTGTAGCACTGGAAGATACTTTTATTGAGCCAGAGTTAGAGGTATTGTCAAAACATCATAAAATAATCATTATTCCTTTAGCTAAAAAGGGTAATCGTAGTAGATTTGTTGACAAATTACAAAATGTAAAAGTTTATGAAGATTTAGATGAATTTAATAAAAACAAGATTTTTTTATATTTAAAAAATATAGATGGAGAATTTTTTAAAGAATTAAAATATATCACCAATAAGAAGCATTTTATAGATTTACTTAAATATTATTTAAGATATATTTGGATTAAAGATAATATCAAAAAACTTATCAAAAATAATGTTTTAAATGCGGATTACATCTATTATACCTATTGGTTTGATTATACGACAACAGCTTTACGTAGTTTAAAAAAACAGTTTAATTTAAAAGTCATTACAAGAACTCATAGATATGATTTGTATGAAGAAAGAAGAGGTGGGTATATTCCTTTTAGAAAAGATGATGTGAGAAATATAGATAAAATTGTAACTATTTCTATGCAAGGATATAATTATTTAAAAAGAAAATATAATTTGCAAAATCTTTATAATAGCTATTTAGGAGTGAAAGATTTGCATATAATAAATCCTATCAATATTTCAAATACTCTTAAAATAGTTTCTTGCGCTTTGATGTCTCCAGTAAAAAGAATAGATATGATTATGGAGTATTTATCAAATTATTCTAAAAAATATAATATAAATATAGAGTGGCATCATATAGGAAATGGTATTTTAGAAAATGAATTAAAACAACAAAAGAAAAAGTTACAAAATGATAACTTTATAATAAACTTTGTTGGGTTTTTAGAAAATAGAGATATATTTGAATATTATAAAAAGAATTCATTTGATTATTTTATAACTTTAAGTGCAAGTGAAGGGTTGCCTGTTAGTTTAATGGAAGCTTGTAGTGTAGGACTTCCAATTATAGCTACAGATGTTGGTGGAATAAGTGAGATAGTAAAAAATGAAGTAAATGGTTTTTTGCTTTCAGCAAATCCAGATTTTGGAGAGTTTGAAAATATTTTAACAAAAGCTATAAACTTAAAGAAAAGTATTGAAAATTACAAAAAAATGAGAGAAAAATCGAGAGATATTTATATAAAAAACTTTAACTCAAACGATAATCATGAGAAATTTGCTGAGTTTTTGGAAAGGTTTTAGATGATAACAATAATAAACTGCGGAATGGGAAATGTAGGCTCTGTTGCTAATATGATAAAAAAAGTAGGCGGAAAAAGCATAATTACTTCTAATAGAGATGAAGTAAAACATGCAAAGAAATTAATCCTTCCTGGTGTTGGAGCTTTTGATAATGCAGTAAAAAATTTAAAAGATTTAGGTTTATGGGATTTGATAAAAGAAAAAGTTTTGCTTGAAAAAGTTCCTATTATGGGGATTTGTCTTGGTATGCAACTTCTAACAAAGGGAAGCGAAGAGGGTGAGTTGAAAGGTTTTGGTTTTATTGATGCTTATACTAAGAAATTTAAATTTGAAGATAATAAGTTAAAGGTACCACATATGGGATGGAATACGGTAAAGATTACAAAAAAGTCAAAATTGTTCGAAAATATGGAAAATCAGGAAAGTAGGTTTTATTTTGTACATAGCTATTATGTGGATTGCTATAATAAAAATGACATTTTAACAATCACTAATTACGGAATAGATTTTGTATCAAGTTTTGAGAATGATAATATTATTGGTGTTCAGTTTCATCCTGAAAAGTCTCATAGGTTTGGAATGCAATTGTTAAAAAATTTTGTGGAGAAATATTAGAAATGATAAAAACCAGAATAATTCCTGTTTTATTAATGAAAAATAGAGGATTATATAAAGGAATAAAGTTTAAAAATCATAAATATGTAGGGGATCCAATTAATACAGTAAGGATTTTCAACGAAAAAGAGGTTGATGAACTAATAATATTTGATATAGAAGCAAGTAAAGCTAATAAATCAATAGATTTTGATTATTTAAAAGAGGTGGTTAGTGAAGCTTTTATGCCTATTGGATATGGAGGAGGGATAAAATCTGTTAAAGACGCTGAAAATCTATTCAAAATAGGAATAGAAAAAGTAATATTAAATACGCATGCAATTTTAAATTTTCAATTAATAAAAGAACTGGTTAAAAACTTTGGCTCTCAAAGTGTAGTTTTTTCTTTAGATTACAAAAAAACTTTTTTCAATGGCTATAAAGTTTTTATAAAAAGTGGAACAAAAAAAACCAGTTATAAGCCGGAAGATATAGCTTCAATCATGGAAGATTTAGGAGCTGGAGAAATAATACTCAATGATATTGATAGAGATGGAACTTTTAATGGATATAACATAGAAATGATAAAAGAAATCTCGTCAAATCTTTCTATCCCCTTAATAGCATGTGGCGGAGCAAGAAATTTAAAGGATTTTAAGATGGCAAAAGATGCAGGAGCAAGTGCTTGCGCAGCTGGAAGCATGTTTGTATTCCATATGCCTCACAGAGCAGTAGTGATATCATACCCAAGATATGAAGAACTTAAAAAAGTATTAGGAGAGAATTAATGCAGGAATTTATAGATTTATTAAGAGAAAAATTAGTTGAAATTAACGAAAAACCTAAAAGATGCAAAAGGTGTCTTATGGATGAAACAGCAGAAGGTATTGTTTTTACCGAAACAGGATGTAATTATTGTGACGAATTTTTAAAAATTTTAGATAATCCTCCTAAAAAAATAAATTTGAGTTTAGAAGAGCTCGTAAATAAAGTTAAAAAAGACGGCAGAAATAAACCTTATGACTGCATAGTCGGACTAAGCGGAGGTGTAGATAGTTCCTATACTTTAGTGAAAGTAAAAGAATTAGGGCTGAGACCCCTTGCTGTTCATATGGATAATGGTTGGGATAGTGAGCTTGCAGCAAATAATATAAAAAACCTTGTAGAAAACTTAGGTGTGGATCTATATACTCATGTTATTGATTGGGATGAATATAGGCAATTAATGCAAGCCTTTTTTGATGCAGATGTTATAGACATAGAATTACTATATGATAATGCAATGCTTGCAGTTTGTTATCAACAGGCAAATAAATATGGATTAAAATATATATTAGCTGGAACAAATTCATCAACAGAAGGTATGATATTACCCCGCAACTGGA
Organism: Hippea jasoniae; assembly: GCF_000744435.1. NCBI lineage: Bacteria > Pseudomonadati > Campylobacterota > Desulfurellia > Desulfurellales > Hippeaceae > Hippea > Hippea jasoniae. The sequence continues at coordinate 233,928 of NZ_JQLX01000012.1, read as the reverse complement.
ATTGGTTTAAGTGGGATAAGAAAAATATAAAAAATTTGGCAAAACTTAAAAGAATTAAGATAAAAACATTTCCCGCTATAGGTACATTAGATAAGATTTATTATGAATTTGTTAAAGGTATAAAGTGGATTTCTTTTTTGGATTACTTACCAAGCTACAATAAATTTGAAGCATTAGAAGCATTACAAAAACAATTTAATTATAAACCGTATCCATATAAACATTATGAATCCGTATTTACCCGATTTTATCAAGGGTTCATTTTGCCAGTAAAATTTGGAGTTGATAAAAGAAAAAACCATTTATCAACACTTATTTTAACCAATCAAATGAAAAAAGAAGATGCAATTAAAACGCTTCAAGAAATTCCATATCCAACAGAACAAGAGTTAAAAGATGATATTGAATATTTTCTAAAGAAAATGAATTGGACTAAAGATGATTTAAAAGATTACTTACAAAGACCTGAAAAGCCTCATAAACAATATGGAAGCGAAATTAGCCTATGGAATTTTTTTAAAGAGATTTACAAGAAAATAAACAAATGAAAATCCTAACAATACTTGGAGCAAGGCCACAATTTATAAAAGCAGGAGCAGTGAGTAGAGCAATAAAAGAATATAATGAGCAACTTACTAATCACAAATCACTAATCACTGAAATTATCGTTCACACAGGTCAGCATTATGATGCAAATATGAGTGATATATTTTTTGAAGAGATGAAAATTCCAAAGCCAGATTATTATTTAGGAATAGGTGGAAAATCTCATGGCGCAATGACAGGGCAAATGATAGAAAAAATTGAAGAAGTTACACTAAAAGAGAAACCAGATTGGATAATGGTTTATGGTGATACAAACTCAACTCTTGCAGGAGCAATTGTGGCAAGTAAACTTCATATAAAATTAGCTCATGTAGAAGCAGGACTTAGAAGTTTTAACATGAAAATGCCTGAAGAGGTAAATAGAATACTTACAGATAGAGTAAGTGATATACTGTTTTGTCCAACAGATACAGCAGTAGAAAATCTAAAAAAAGAGGGATTTCCATTTATAACTGCATCAGGAAATAAACAAAGAATAGTTAATGTAGGTGATGTAATGTTAGATGTAGCATTATATTACAAGCAATTTGCTAAACCACCAAATCATCTACCCATTCACTCATTAACCCATTCATCCTTTATATTATGTACAATTCACAGAGCCGAAAATACCGATAATCCTGAAAGACTAAAAAATATATTTGAAGCATTAGAAAAAATTGCAAAAGATACTCAAATTGTTTTGCCTCTTCATCCAAGAACAAAACAAAAATTAGAAAAATTATCGCTACCTCTAAATTCTATCACTATAATTGATCCAATAGGATATTTAGAAATGATCTGGCTTCTTGATAATTGTGAATTAGTTATTACAGATAGTGGGGGACTTCAAAAAGAAGCTTACTTTTTTAAAAAGCCATGTATTACATTAAGAGATGAAACAGAGTGGGTAGAGTTGGTTGAAATTGGTGCGAATGTGTTAGTTGGAGCTGATAAGGATAAGATAGTGAAAGTAGTTAATGACAGTGACAGATATTTTGAAAAGTTTTACAGTCAGCTATCATTAAACACTTTTACCAATATTTATGGAGACGGTAAGGCTGGTAAATTGATTTGCAATTATATCCAAGATCGGGTTTCAGATGAATAAAAACAGTATTCTTTTTATTAATTACTATTTTCCACCTGTAAAAGCTGTAGGTAGTATTGGAAATTATAAGATCGCAAAAGGTTTTTTAGAAAACAATTGGAATGTCTATATTATATCAACTGCAGGCTGTGGGTTGAACAAAGATTATTCGTGCTATAGTGAAATTAGAGCAGACAAAAAATGCTATAATATAGACGGTAAATACATTTTAAAAATATTTAATGTTTTGAAAAGTAAACTATTCAAAGCAAGTAATATCTATTCAAAAAAAGAAAAAAACGATATTAAACATAAAGAGTCAATATTGAATTCGCATTTATCAATTTTATATGAAGGTAATTTATTTTATATAATTCAAGCAATATATTATTCTATATTCTATATTAAAAAATATAATATAGAATATATTTTTACATCATACTCACCATTAGCCGATCATATATTAGGATTAATTCTCAAAGAAATATTTCCAAATCTAAAATGGATTGCACATTTTAGAGATTTAAGAATAACAAATGATAATAAGAGTAAGGTAGATTTGAAGATAGAAAGGACTATATTAAAAAAAGCTAATGTTGTAACTGGAGTCTCTAAAGGTATTTTAGATGAACTTAATAATATTTTTCCAACGAATAAATATTTTATCCTAAGAAATTGCATAGATAAAATTTATATAGATACCCAAGAAAAAACAAAAAATGATAAGTTTAAGATTATATACACAGGTAAATTGTATGCAGGAAAAAGAAATTTTAATGTTTTATTAAAAGCAATAAACAAGTTGCCCTCAGATATTAAAAAAAATATACAGCTGATATATGCAGGGGGCGATTCTGAATTATTTAAAAATCTACTTATCAGAAATAAGATAGATATGCCATCAATAAACATCGTTACTTACAATAATCTAACCTGGAAATCTTCGATAGAATTACAATCAAATGCAGATTTACTACTACTTCTCACCTGGAGTTATAAAGGAAATAAGGGTATTTTAACGGGTAAACTTTTTGAATATTTAATGCACGAAAAACCTATCTTGGGAATTGTAAATGGAGAAAAAGACAAAGAGCTTGAGGAGATCTGGAATAAAGGAAATTTAGGTCTTTTGGTTTACAATAAAAATGAGTATGTAGATTTAATTGTCGACTTTATAATAAAACTCTATCTACTAAAAAACAGAGAATCATGGAAATACAAAACTAATTATATAAATAATTTTTATTGCTCTAACATGGTAGGAAAGTTTATTAAAAATGCATTATTTTAAATGATAGCATTTATATAGTTCAATATTTTATTTGGAGGATAGGATGGACATTATAACTTTGTTATACAGTGTAGGTATAGCCACAGGTTTTTGCACAAAATTAAGAGTTATGCATTTAATTGGGTTATCTGAGATATCTTTTTTAGTTATAGTTTTAATGGCAATTTTTAGGGAAAAATTTGCCTCGCTATATCAGCATTCTAATATTAAAAATGATATGTTTATAATGTTTTTTATACCTATAATTATTATATTTGTAAATCCACTAATGACATTACTAAATTACAAATTTCTACATTTATGCTGTTTATATCCGCATTATATACCCGGTTATATTATGGCATTTTTAATTTTTTTGGCAACTCTATTATATCTAAATAACAATAAAATTAACTTAAGAAAAATCAGTATTTTTTCTGCTATTATTTTTATTGCATTAAACATCATTGTAACGCTATGTGGTAAAAACTATTATATGTGGAATATATATAGATTTGATAGTTTTGCTATAAATCCCAATCAAGTTGCTATATACGGTTTTTTTATGATATTCCTACTCTGGCAAGATATTAATCTTAAAAAAGCAAATTTTATAAACAACATTACACTAACCACAATAATAATTTTTATTGTTTACTTTACAAAAAGCGATGCCTTTTATTTAGCTGTTTTTTTAGCCTTTGTTTCATGTGTAATATTGTTTTTGCTAACTTACAACAAAACTACTTTTATAATAACAATTTTTTTCTTTGTAATTGCAATTGCTTTATCTTTACAGCATTTAGATTTTCTTGTTGAATTATGGAAGAAAGCCGATGATGGTACTTTTAATAGATTATATTTAACTGTAAATGGTATCAAAGCTCTAAGCTACTCTCCTTTTGCTGGATTAGGAAGTGGTTCTTTTTCGGGTATAGTTAAACCATTTAGCGGCAGTGAAGTTCACAATACATTTTTGGATTTTTCTGTAAGATTTGGAGTTGTATTTGCAACCTATATTTATTACATAATTGTAAAATATATTGTGTATACAATAAAAAACAGACAAATATACAGATCAGGCGTAGGTATTGGACTATTATCACTTTCTCTTTTCCACTTTATTGGCAGACATTTTACATTTTGGGTTATCTTGGCAATAATGTATTATATATTTAGTCACAATAAACAATTACAATAAATCTTATTCTACGGTATATGTGCGGAATAGCCGGTTTTTGTAATATCTCTGCTGATATTAACAGATCAAAAAAGCTGCTTCACCATAGAGGACCTGATGATAATGGTGAATTTATTGATGATAATTTAGCTCTTGTTCATACCCGTCTTGCAATTCAGGATATTCAATATGGCAAACAACCTTTCATTTTTGAAGATTTTGTTATTATTTTCAATGGGGAAATTTACAATCATCTTGAAATAAGAGAAAATTATCTTAAAAAATTTAAATTCAAGACAAATTCTGACACTGAAACTCTTCTTTATCTTTATTTAAAAAAGAATAAAGACATGTTTGACATAATTGATGGAATGTTTGCATTCTGTATTTATGATAAAAATAGAAAAACTTTGTTTTTAGCAAGAGATAGAGCTGGTAAAAAGCCATTATATTACTACATCAAAGATAAAAAATTTGCTTTTGCAAGTGAACTAAAAGTGTTGCAGAAGATTTTAAATCCTGAAATAAATTATGATGCAATCAATCAGTATCTATCCACTGGTTTTTTTTATAAGCCTTACACTCCTTACAAAGATATTTTTGAGCTTGAAAATGGAACATGGATGGAAATAAATTTGAATAATTTTTTTATAAAAAAAGGAAAGTTTTTTAATATTGAAAAATTTTATACGAATAAATTTTCTAAAAAAGAAAATGAAATTATTGATGAAATTGATGATAAATTAACTCAATCTGTTAAAAATAGGTTATTTGCAAGTGATGTTGAGGTTGGTGCTTTTTTAAGTGGAGGAATAGATAGCGGTTTAATTGTTGCAAAGGCAAGTGAATTTACAAATATTAGAACTTTTACTGTAAAAATAGAAGGAAATCTCGACGAAAGTTCTCTTGCAGAGCTTGTCGCAAAAAAATATTCCACAAAGCACACAATTATTGAAATTTCAATGGATTTAAAGAATGATATAGAAAAGATTTTATTAAATTATGGCAAGCCATTTTTTGATTCATCTGCAATCCCAAGCTATTATGTGAGCAGACAAGCAAGAAAGTATGTAAAGGTTATTCTAAATGGTGATGGTGCAGATGAACTGTTTGCTGGATACAGAAGGTATGTTCCAATTGCAAATAACTGGATAAATTTTGCAAAGTATTTTTCGTTTTTACAAAATTTAATTACCCCAGAAAGTCGTGGAATAAAAATGTTTATCTATAGACTTTTAAGGCTTTCAAAAAAAAAGGGTATTAATTTTTATAATGTCTTTTTAAATGATATTTTTGAGGATTTTTATTCTTTTAATAGTCAAATTATCAGTAAACTTGATGATTATATAAAAAAAATAATGCATAAAAATTTTACGCCTCTTTCAAAAGTAATGCTACTTGATTTTGAATTAAATCTTGTAAGTGACCTTGTTGTTAAAATGGATATTGCAACAATGAGCAATTCTTTGGAGGGAAGAAGTCCTTTTTTAAGCAAGTATTTCCTTGAATATGCTCCACAAATTCAGGATAATTTTAAAATAAATGGATTTACAACAAAGTATATTTTAAGAAAGCTTGCTAAAAGATATCTTCCAGAAAAATTAATAACTCAGCCAAAAAGAGGTTTTGAAGTTCCATTAAAAAAATGGGTGAATAATGAATTAAGAGAAGTTATATTTGATTATTTGAACAAAGGGTGTTTTTCAGAAAATTTTATTGAAAGAAAATTTATTGATAAACTCCTTGAAAAAAAGATAAAAATAGCAGAAGAAAAAAGAGCAAAAATGTTATGGATAATGTTTACTCTTGAGGTATGGAAGAAAAATATTTGACAGATAAATTTTTATGTTGTACATTAATTTAAAGTTGGACAAGGAGTAATATATGATTAAAAAAATGGGAATTAGAGAAATTACAAAAAATTTTAGCGCTATTGACAGATATGACTATATTGAAATTGAAGATAAAAAAACTCACCAGATAAAAGGGATTATTGTTTCTGGACGGTATGTTAATGAAATTAGAGATATAGTTAGAAAAGTAATTGAAGAGAAAAAGAAAAAAGAAATTGATGAAATTCTAAGATTTGCAGGAATTGCAGATGGAGATACTACAAATTTATCAGAAAAAGAGTTAAGGATAATTCATGCAAAAAAATACACGGATAAATAGAGTATTTTTAGACACAAATATAATAATTGACATCATTGATACTACAAGAAAATACCATCATTACGCAAAAAAGATAATAGAAATTATTTATAATAATAAAATTGAAGTTGTTATTAGTGAAAACATGCTTACAACAATTTATTATATTGTAACAGATAAAATAAATGTTTTAAAGTTTTTAGATTATATTGTTAAAAATTGGTATGTATATTCATACAGTAGAGAATTAATAAAAAAAGCTATTAAGATTTCGATAAAAAATCAGGTTGACTTTGAAGATGTGTTGCAGTGTTTGTGTGTGTTAGAAAATAAATGCGAAATTCTTATTACAAATGATAAAAAATTTTACAATTGTGGAATTAAAATAATGAAAAGTGAAGAATTTATAAAGGTTTTTTAAGAAATCTGAGAAACAAGAAAGTTATGTATAGCATTTACTTTTAAGATTGGTGTACAAGGCAAAAACAAGAAAAAAGCATGATAAAAAAAAGATTATTCTGGTTTAGTAAAAACTCAAAGGTAAATAAAGTAACAGTGATAGAGCATATTTTAAAATATGGAGATTTTGATGATATTTTAGAATTGTTTAAGAGATACAGAAAAGATGAAATACAGTATATATGGTTTAAAACAATGGCAGATGATAAAAGGTTTATAAAAATCAATCTCATGCTTGCAAGAGTATTTTTTAATATGGATATTGAAACAGATTATCTAAGAAAATTAAATGAAAAAAGATTTAAAATTTCATTGTCTATCAAAGAACACTGAAAATGTTTTGAAAAAACTTATAAATTATGATTATATGAGTAATTTCGTGCTTGTTGGAGGCAGTGCGTTAACTTTAAGATTATGTCATAGGATAAGCGAGGATTTAGATTTTTTTACTTTTCACAAAGAAAATTTTAATATTAATAAATTAAGGGAAATCTTAACTCCTTTCAGTGAAAAAGAAATAGTTAACATTAGTGATGAGCAGATTGATATATTTCTTGATGGAGTCAAAGTAACATTTTTTAATGCAGGATGGAATTTTCTTAAGCCTAAGGAAATCTCAAATTTCAATGTGGCATCATTAAAAGATATTGCAGTAATGAAAATCAATACCCTTTTTTTAAGGGCAAAATATAGAGATTATTACGACCTATATTTTTTATCTCAATACTTTACTCTAAATGAGTTATATGAGTTTTCTCGAAATATATTGCAAGGCATAAATAAAAAACTGTTCATTGCTGCATTGTTGTTTATTGACGATATTGATGATGAAGATATTGAATACCTAAAACCTGCCAAAAAGGTATCTTTAAAAGACATTAGAAAACATTTTGAAACAAAAATTAAAAAAGAATTTCATCTATGAAAATAGCTTTTCTTAGCCATTTAGATTTAAATTTGTATCTTTTTAGACTTCCTATTATGAAAGAGTTAGTAAGTCGTGGAGTTGAAGTTTATGCTATTGTTCCACGAGGTGAAGTTTTTGATGAGTTTAAACATTATGGGATAAAAGCGGTTGAATATAAAACAATTAGAGGCTCACTAAATCCACTAAATGCAATAAAAACAATAAAAAATATAAATGAAGTTGTAAAAAACATAAATTCAGATATTCTACACTCTTTTACTCATCAGCCAAATATTTATGGGGCATTTAGTGATACCAAAAACTATATTCAAACAATAACAGGGCTTGGGAGTTTCTTTATTTATAACGATTTAAAATCAAAAAAAATTAGAAAAGTAATTGAGAGTTTATATAAGATAACTTCAAAAAAAGCAAAAAAAGTTATTTTTCAAAACAGTGATGATTTAAATTATTTTGTTGAAAAAGGGCTGGTTAATAGTAAAAAAGCAGTTTTGATAAAAAGTAGTGGCATTGATACAAAGGAGTGGGTTAGTAAAAATAGGCCTAAAAATAAAAAACCAGTGGTTTTAATGGTAGCAAGGGTTTTAAAAGATAAAGGAGTTGAAGAGTATATAAAAGCAGCTGAGATTTTAAAAGATAAGGCAGAATTCTGGTATGCAGGTGATATTGATAGAGGTAATAAAAATACCTTTAAGCCTGATTGGAAAAATGTTAAATATTTAGGTTTTAGAAGCGACATAAAAAACTTAATAGAAAAGTGTGATATTTTTGTTCTGCCAAGCTATAGAGAAGGAATACCAAGAACCCTGCTTGAGGCAGCCTCTATGTCTAAACCGATAGTGACAACTGATGCAGTTGGGTGTAGAGAAGTCGTAGATGATGGATTTAACGGATTTTTAGTACCAATAAAAGATCACAAAAGTTTAGCAAAAAAAATAGAAGTTTTAATCGATGATAAAAATCTAAGAGAAAAAATGGGGGATAATTCAAGAAAAAAAGCAGTTAGTGAATTTGATATAAAAGTAGTAGTTAGTAAATATTTAGAAATTTATAAGGAGGTATTAAATGGCGTTAGTTCATGAGACTTATTCGTATGATGATTATAAATTGTGGGAAGGGAAATGGGAGTTAATTGATGGAGTGGCTTATGCCATGACTCCGAGTCCTGTTAAAAAACATCAAAATTTAAGTGTAAGAATTGCGGGAATGTTAGAAAATTTTATGGAAAATTGTAAAGAGTGTGAGGTTGTAATCGAGCAAGATTATAAAATAAGTGAATTTACTGTTTTAAGACCAGACATTGCAGTTGTATGTAATGATGAAAACCCAGATTATATTTCAAAAGCGCCTGAAATTGTGATTGAGATTATTTCAGCCTCAACAGCTTATAGAGATGAAAAAATAAAATTTGAGTTATATGAAAAAGAAAAAGTTAAATATTATATAATTGTATATCCAGGCGAGTTAAAAGCAAAAGTTTATAAATTAATAGATTTTAAATATACAAAATTAGGAGATTTTTTTGAAGAAACAATAGAATTTAACGACATTAAGTGTAATCCTAAAATAGATTTTTATAAGGTTTTTAAACGATACAAAAATGTATAGAAATTTTTTTAAACCCTTACTGGATAAGGTTTTAGCTACAATTTTAATTATTATTTTTTCTCCTATTATGTTAATAGTCGTAATAGGAATTTATTTATGGGATGGAAGACCCATTATTTTTAAGCAAAAGCGCCCGGGATATAAGGAAAAAATCTTCGAAATATATAAATTTAGAACAATGACCAATGAAAAGGATAAGCAGGGAAACCTTTTGCCGGACAAAGATAGACTTAAAGGATTTGGTAAAATTATAAGAGACTTAAGTATAGATGAGCTACCTCAGCTATTTAATGTCCTGAAAGGCGACATGAGTTTTGTTGGACCAAGACCACTATTGATTGAGTATTTACCTTTATACAAAAGCTGGCAGAGAAAGAGGCATGATGTTAAGCCCGGCATTACGGGTCTTGCTCAAGTAAAAGGTAGAAATGCCATCAGCTGGAGAAAAAAATTTAAGTATGATGTATTTTATGTAAACCATGTAAGTTTCTGTTTGGATATAAAAATATTGCTATGGACTTTACAAAAGGTTATAAAAAAAGAGGGTGTGTATCAAAACACCAACACAACCATGGAGAAATTTAATGGAGAAAATTAAAGTTTTGATAACAAGTGCAGGAAGAAGGGTTAGTCTTGTAAATAATTTTAAAAAGCATGCTATAGTTTACTGCTGCGATAATATACCAGAATTCAGTGCGGCTTGTCATATAGCGGATTTTAGTTTTAAAGTACCACCTGTTAATTCTACAGATTATATAAATACTCTTTTAGATATATGTAAAAAGGAAGGTATTAATATAGTTGTACCTACAATAGATCCAGAGTTGCCAGTTTTAGCAAAATTTAAAAAAGATTTTGAACATGAAGGCATATCCATAGCAATTTCAGAAGAAAGTTTGTGTGATACTTTTTCTTTAAAAACTAAAACATACGATTTTTTTAAAAAAAACGCCTTTAATACACCTGAGATTATAATTGATTTTCTTAAAGCAAAATATCCACTTTTTGCAAAGCTCAATAATTCATCATCTTCTCAAGGTGCTACTATAGTTATCAACCATCAAGAAGCTGAAATTTTGCTATTAAAAAACAAAGAATATGTGTTTCAAGAGTTTATCGAGGGGCAAGAGTATACTGTTGACATGTTTTTTGATAGAAAAGGTAATTTAATTTGTGCTGTGCCAAGAGAAAGAATTAAAGTAAGGTGCGGTGAGGTTGAAAAAGCCAGAACTTCTAAAAACCCCACAATATTAAAGGAAATAAAAAAATTATCTAAGAAACTGATAGGAGCATATGGTGTTATAACTACACAACTCTTTTTAAAAAACGATGAAATTTACTTTATTGAAATAAATCCACGCTTTGGTGGTGGATACCCTTTAAGCTATTTAGCTGGTGCTGATATGGCAAAAATGCTGATTGATGATTTTTTAGGCAAAAATTTAACCTACACTGAAGAGTGGAAAGATAATCTCATTATGCTTAGATATGATGCCGAGGTGTTAGTAGATGGTAATAGTATTTGACCTTGATGACACCTTATACGATGAAATTGATTTTGTAAAAAGTGGTTTCTTAGAAATAAGTGAGTATTTAGGATCAAGTCACTATTTTGATTTTATGTGGGAAGAATTTTTAAAAGCAGGTAGTGGTAAAATTTTCAATAAACTCATAGATAGATTCAAAATTTCTATACCACTTCAAAAACTCATTGAGATATATAGATTTCACAAGCCAAAAATCTCACTCAGAGAAGATGCTTCCAATATTTTAGGACGTATTAAGTGTAATATATCTTTAATAACAGATGGTCACTATATTATGCAAAAAAACAAATTTTATGCTCTCAACTTGAATTTATATATTAAAAAACCAATTTTTTCTGATTTCCTACATTCCCACAAACTTGAAGTCAAACCTTTTTTAGAAGTAATGAAACTTTTTCCTAACGATGAATATGTGTATATAGGTGATAATCCTCAAAAAGACTTTACAATACCAAAAAGATTATCGTGGATAACAATCAGATTAAAAAATAAAAGAGGTATATATTCTAACATAGAAAACAACGCTGACTTTGAAATTCTAAATTTAGAAGAAATTTACAATACATTAAAAATATAGGAAAAGCAGAATGCCTAAACAAATCTTTCTCTCTCCTCCTCATATGGGGAAAAATGAGATAAAATATGTAAAAGAAGCTTTTGAAAGCAACTACATTGCACCGGTTGGGCCGTTTATTGAGAAATTTGAACATGCTATATGCAACTATACAAAAGCTAAATACAGCGTGGCTTTATCAAGTGGTACAGCAGCCATACATCTTGCTTTGAGAATACTAAATATCAAAAGCAGTGACAAAGTTCTTGCATCAACATTTACATTTATAGGCTCTGTTGCACCTATTTTATACCAGAACGCAGAGCCAATCTTTATAGATAGCGATGAAAGCTGGAATATAGACCCGAATCTTGTTGAGGAAGCCATCAAAAAAGAAAAACCAAAAGCTATTATTGTAACACATCTTTATGGTCAACCTGCCAAAATTGACGAGATCATGAATTTGGCTTTAAAATACGGCGTGTATGTGATAGAGGATGCAGCAGAATCCTTAGGAGCAACACTAAAAAACAAACACACAGGCACTTTTGGACATTTTGGTGTGTATAGTTTTAACGGTAACAAGATTATAACAACAGGCGGAGGTGGAATTCTTGTAAGCAACAACAAAGAATGGATTGAAAAGGCAAGGTTTTTAGCCTCACAGGCAAAGGAAAATGAATACTGGTATGAGCACAAAGAAATAGGCTACAATTATAGAATGAGCAATGTGTTGGCAGCAATAGGGCTTGGTCAGGTTGAGGTATTAAAAGAAAGGATCAGAAAAAAAAGGGAGATATTTAAAATTTATTCACAAAACTTAAGCGAAATCGCTGAATTTATGCCAGAAATTAAAAACGCATACGGAAATAGGTGGCTTACAACCTGTCTGTTTAAAGATAAAAACCCTATAAAAGTACTTGAATATTTAAAAAATTTTAACATAGAAACAAGACCACTGTGGAAACCAATGCACCTACAACCTGTATTTAAATCAGCAAAAGCCTATATAAACGGAAAAAGTGAGTCGTTTTTTAAAAAAGGTTTATGTATGCCAAGTGGCACAGCCTTAAGTTTTGAGGAGGTGAAACGAATCTGTGAACTTATTAAAAAAGTCTAAAACAACACGCGCCATCTTTTTTATAATCGGTGATTTTCTGCTTTCCTTTGTCTCACTATACACAGCTTATCTTTTGAGATTTAACTTCCATATTCCCGTAGATTTTTACCACTCATTCACCAAGATTTTTTTTGTTTTTGCTATTTTAAAGATACTCTTTCTCTACACATTCAGGTTATATTTTGTAAGCTGGAGATATTTTTCCTTACTTGAGCTAAAAGAGCTAACCATCGCCTTAATAGCTGCATATATATACGGCTTTATGATTATATTTTTTTTTAGAAACTTTTTTTTGCCTTATCCAAGAAGTGCAATATTAATCGATTTTGTTTTGAGCTTTATTTTTATAGGTTTTTTTAGGATTTCAAAAAGACTCTTTTTAGAAAACAATACAAAAAATAAGCCTCCTGCTATAATAATAGGCGTATCCGACAAAGCTGCAACGATCTTTAAACAGGATTTTCCCTTTAATGTTGTAGGTGTATTTGATGAAAGCAAAGAAACAATAGGAAGCTATTTTTTTGGATTTAAGGTAAGGGATATAAAAAGCATACCGGAAAATATTAAAACAGCTATAATTACAAAACAACTACCGCCTGATAAACTAAATCAACTCTTTGAACTACTAAAAGATAAAAATATAGAGGACATCAAAATTTACAATCCCTTTTCCAACATAATAAGGGAGTTGTCCATTGAAGATTTATTGTCTCGGAAACCCCGTGATTTAGACCAAAGAGCCATATCAGAATTTGTTAAAGATAAAACGATTCTTATAACAGGTGGCGGAGGTAGTATAGGCAGCGAGCTTGTTCGCCAGTGTGTATTTTTTAAGGCAAAAAAAGTTGTGGTTATTGAAGCAAGCGAGTTTAATCTATACAAAATCAAAGAAGAGCTACCTCAAATAGAAGGCAAACTCGTAAATGTAGTGGACAAACAAGAACTTGAGAGAGTATTTAAAGAATACTCACCCGATATTGTTATCCATGCAGCAGCATATAAACATGTGCCGCTGTGTGAAGAAAATCCCCGCTCAGCTGTAATAAACAACATAATAGGAACAAAAAACACAATAGAGTTAGCAGAAAAGTATAACTGTAAAAAGTTCGTTTTGATCTCAACAGACAAGGCTGTGAGGCCAACAAGTGTTATGGGGGCAACAAAAAGGCTGTGTGAGTTATATGCTCAAAATTTTAAAGGGAAAACAGAAATTGTGAGCGTAAGATTCGGAAATGTCCTAAACAGCAGCGGCAGCGTTGTTCCCAAATTTAAAAAACTGATAGAGGAGGGTAAGCCCCTGACAGTCACACACCCAGAGGTTAAGCGCTATTTTATGCTCATACCTGAGGCATGTAAGTTGGTTTTGCAGGCTGCAAGCATAGGCAAAGGTGGTGAGATTTTTATCCTTGATATGGGAGAGCCTGTAAAGATAGTGGAGCTTGCTAAAAAAATGTTGAAAATCTATGGAAAGGATGAGAGTCAAATAGTGTTTACAGGCTTAAGAGAAGGGGAAAAGCTGTTTGAGGAGCTGCTTGTAAACGAGGCAGACAGAAAAACCCAGTATGAATCTATACTTGTAGCTAAAACAAAAACAGTTGACATAGGGTATTTAGAAAAAGGAATAAATGAACTTGTGAAATTGCATAATAAAGAGGAAATTCTGTTAAAACTCAAAGAGCTTGGTGTGGAGATAATGACTCAAAAAACATAGACAATGGCGGAGAGGGCGGGATTCGAACCCGCGGTGCGAAAAAATCGCACAGTTGATTTCGAGTCAACCGCCTTCGACCACTCGGCCACCTCTCCGCAGACCTTATAACAAAAACACCCCTTTTAGTCAATTGTAAGGTCAAATTTTTTACTTGCTTTTTTTAAACATATGTGGTATTAAGACTGCACTATGATGAATGTAGCTTTCTTTGTTTCCCATAACTTTAGCTTTTATTACTATTGGTTTGGAGGAGGGGGGTAGTCTATTTGTAAGGCTTTTTGTTGAGCCGTTTGGATAGGCTATCCTCCAGGGGATGGTCGATCCAAACGGCTTTTTTTATTGGCCGAAATTTTTTAGGAGGTGTTGTTATGATTATCGTAACGAAAAAAAGTTCAAAGGATGAGGATGTAGAACGGCTAAAACAAAAGATTGAAGAGTTAGGGTTAAAAGCTCACATCTCTAAGGGTAGCAGACGCACAATCATAGGTGTTATAGGGGATATAGACAAAAAGATAGAAAAAATAGACCCGGTTGCTGTTTTTTCTTTAGATAAAGCAGTTGATAGTGTTCACAGGGTTTCAAAACCGTACAAATTAGCATCAAGAGAAAACAAAGACTACGATACGATAATCGATGTAAAAGGAATAAAAATCGGCGGTGAGAATTTTACCATGATGGCAGGACCCTGCTCTGTGGAAAATAGAGAACAGATGCTTACAACAGCAACAGGCATAAAAAAATGCTCAGCTCATATCTTAAGGGGCGGTGCATTCAAGCCAAGAACATCACCCTACACCTTTCAGGGGCTTGGCGAAGAAGGCTTAAAACTTTTAAAAGAAGCCGGTGAAAAGACGAATATGCCCATCGTAACAGAGGTTAT
This sequence comes from Hippea jasoniae, assembly GCF_000744435.1. NCBI lineage: Bacteria > Pseudomonadati > Campylobacterota > Desulfurellia > Desulfurellales > Hippeaceae > Hippea > Hippea jasoniae. Next base: position 218,846 of record NZ_JQLX01000012.1, on the reverse strand, counting down.
GAATCCAAAGGATTTAGATGTGGTTTTAAAATACGCTGACATACTGCAAATCGGGGCCAGAAATATACAGAATTTCTCTTTATTGAAGCTTGTTGGCCAAACAGACAAGCCTGTGCTTCTAAAAAGAGGTATGGCAACAACTATTCAGGAATTTTTGATGAGTGCAGAATATGTTATGAGCGAGGGAAATGCCGATGTAATTCTGTGTGAGCGAGGCATAAGAACCTTTGAAACAGCAACAAGAAACACACTGGATATATCAGCTGTTCCCGTATTAAAAAAGGAAACACATCTACCTGTTATAATAGATCCATCGCATGCTGCAGGCAAAAGGGAGTATGTACCGGCTTTAGCAAGGGCAGCAATAGCAGCAGGAGCTGACGGTCTGTTAATTGAGGTGCACTACAACCCAGCCATAGCCGTTTCAGATGCAGCCCAGCAGTTAACAATTGAGGAGTTCTGTGAACTAATGGAGGATATTAAAAAGATAGCAGCTGTTGTGGGTAAGGTAATTCAATAGAAATTTTTAAAGAATAAAAACTAAATTTTTGACATTGTTTGACATAAATTTTATATTATCGAGATGAAACTTTGATGCAAAGGAAGGTAGGCTATGGCAATCAATGTTGGATTGATAGGCGCTGGAACTGTTGGAAGCGGCGTTGTTAAAATCTTAACACAAAACAGTGAAATTATTAAAAAAAGGCTGGGTTTTGAGCTTGTTTTAAAGAAGGTTTATGCAAAAAGCATCAAAGATGAAGTAAAGAATCTTGTTGAAGGAAAGATTGCAAACAGCTTTGATGAGTTGCTTTCTGACGATATCGATATAATCGTTGAGCTTATTGGCGGGATAGACGCTGCCAAGGATTTTATTCTATCAGCGATTGATAAAAAGAAAAGCGTGGTTACAGCAAATAAGGCTCTACTTGCCGAATACGGTTATGAGATTTTCTCAAAGGCTTTTGAAAATAAGGTTGATGTGGGTTATGAAGCATCCGTTGCTGGTGGCATACCCATCATAAAAGCCATAAAAGAATCATTGGCAGCAAACAATATTATATCGATCAAAGCCATTGTTAACGGCACATGCAATTACATTTTATCTGAAATGTTTAACAATGAGATGTCGTTTGATGATGCACTAAAGGATGCACAAAAAAAAGGGTTTGCCGAAGCTGATCCTACATTTGATATTGAAGGCATCGATTCAGCCCATAAAATGGCAATCCTGAGCTCAATCTCATTTGGAGATAATGTTAAGGTAGCAGATGTTTATACAGAAGGTATCAAACGAATCAGTCTGCTTGATTTAAAATTTGCCGATGAACTGGGTTATAGAATAAAGCTATTGGGTATCACAAGCCTCACGGATGGAAAAATAGATGTCAGAGTTCATCCCACAATGGTCAAAAAAGGTGATATTTTAGCCAAAACAGAGGGTGAGTTTAATGCAATCAAGGTTAAAACCGATATGGATGATGAAACTATTTATATAGGAAAGGGTGCAGGAAGCCTGCCTACAGCAAGCGCAGTTGTTGCAGATATTATGGATATTGCAAGAAACATAAACAACAAAACAAATCTGCGCGTGCCGTTAATGGCTTTTCCTTTCAATTATGTCAAAAAAAGACCTATCAAAAACATAGACGATTTAGAAATGAGCTATTACTTGAGGTTTACTGTTAAGGATCAGGCGGGCGTGCTTTCAAAGATCGCTGGCATTTTAGGCGAGTTTGACATCAGTATAAAAAGCGTTATTCAACCAAACAGGGATGAAGCGTGGGTGCCGTTGATCGTATTTACGCATACAGCCAAAGAATCAGCCATCAAACAGGCACTTTCAATCATAGAAAAGTTTAATTTTGTTAAAGAGCCTGTATTGCTTGTGAGGGTTGACGATGAATAAGAAACTCTGGGGTGGTAGATTCTCTACATCTACAGATACCACAATGGAGCGATTCTCAGAATCGATCAGTTTTGATAAAAGGTTGTATGAATACGACATCACTGGCTCGATTGTTCATGCCCAGATGCTTGCAAAAGCAGGTATCATAACAGAAGAAGAGGCTAACACAATAATAGAGGGTTTGAGAAAAATAAAACACATGATCGATGAGGGTGAGTTTGATTTTCGCATAGAGGATGAAGATATCCACATGAATATTGAGCGTAAACTCATCGAAATTGTGGGAAAGGTTGGTGGAAAACTCCATACAGCAAGAAGCAGAAACGATCAGATTGCTTTAGATATAAGGCTTTTTTTGCGCGATGCAACAGTAGAAATCTCAGATAAATTAAAAAAACTGCTTGAAGAGATTGTAGAGTTGGCAGAAAAATATATCGATGTTGTAATGCCTGGCTTTACGCATCTTCAGCATGCACAACCGGTTCTTTTTTCCCACTACCTTATGGCTTATTATGAAAAATTTAAACGGGATCGTGAAAGATTTTTAGATACAATCAAACGGATAGATGTTTTGCCACTTGGAAGTGGAGCCTTAGCTGGCACAAGTTTTCCTATTGACAGAAGGTTTGTAGCTGAAAAATTAAAATTTTCAAAGATCTCAAATAACTCAATGGATGCAGTATCTGACAGGGATTTTGCAATAGAGTATCTAAACGATGTGGCAATCTGCGCTATGCATGCGTCCCGTTTTGCCGAGGAGATGGTTATTTTTTCAACAAGTGAATTCGATTTCTTTGAATTGCCGGATGAATTCTGCACAGGCTCAAGCATTATGCCGCAGAAAAAAAATCCCGATGCAATGGAGCTTGTTAGAGGCAAAACGGCTCGTACCTACGGCAATCTCATCCAGATGCTAACACTAATGAAGGCACTGCCTTTAACATACAACAGAGACCTGCAGGAAGATAAAGAATCGCTCTTTGATTCAACAGACACAATAATGGGAATCCTGGATATTTTGATAGGTTTTATACCAAAGATAAAACCAAAATCTGAATCGCTGGAAAAATCGCTTCAAAAAGGTTACATAACAGCAACCGATGTGGCAGACTACCTGGCCAAGAAAGGCCTGCCTTTCAGGGAAGCACACAGAATTGTTGGAGAGATCGTAGCTTATGCAGAAAAACAAAACAAACAGCTCCATCAGTTAAGCATAGACGAACTAAAAGGGTTTTTTGAGCTTATCGAAAGCGATATCATAGATGTTTTATCCTACAAAAAGGCTGTTGACTCAAGAACAAGCTACGGCGGCACAGCAAGAGAAAATGTTAAAAATATGATAAAAAAAGCCAAAAGTGAATTAAAACAGCCTGATATAAATGACAGGGTCGAATGTCCAAGGTGTGGATACCCTGTAAAAATCTACAAAAATCCCATACCAACGGTTGACATAATTATTGAGGTTGACAACAAAATTGTATTAATTAGAAGAAAGAATGAGCCTTTTGGCTGGGCAATACCCGGCGGATATATAGACTACGGTGAATCTGCAGAAGATGCAGCAGTAAGAGAGGCAAAAGAGGAGACCGGGCTTGATGTTGAGCTAAAATCCCTTTTGGGTGTCTATTCAAAACCAGACAGAGACCCAAGAAACCACACAATAACAACTGTTTTTGTGGCAAAGGCAGAAGGAACACCAAAGGCTTCAGACGATGCACTTGAAATAGGTTTATTTGATAAAGACAATCTACCTCAGCCAATAGTTTTTGATCATGAAGATATTTTAAAAGACTACTTTAGCAGACTATAATGTCAAAAACAAAAACAGCCAAAAGCATCACAGGCGAGATAAAAAAACTCAATATCTTGGATGAATGTTTAAAAAATATTCCCGTAAGGGTAGGGCAGCTAACGCTATTTGATGCAACAAGAAGGATATTAAAAAACAGAAACATCACAGGCGCAAAACAGATTAAAGAGTTTCTTTTTCCCTCTCTAAATCAGCTATACAATCCCTTTTTACTTGAGGATATGGATATTGCCGTTGATAGAATTATTAGAGCTATTGGCAAAAGGGAGAATATTTTAATTGTTGGCGATTACGACACAGACGGCGTTACAGCAACAAGCCTGCTTTTGATGTTTCTTAAAGAGATTGGCATTAATGCATCCTTTTACATTCCAACAAGAGAGGATGGCTACGGTTTAAGCGTTGAGGCTATCAAAAGGGCAATAGAAAGCAAGGCATCTTTAATAATAACAGTGGATAACGGCATCACAAGTATAGATGAGGTAGAGTTTGCAAAAACTGTTGGTATCGATGTCATAATTACAGACCATCATGAGCCGCAGGATATACTGCCCAACGCATTTGCAGTAATAGATCCTAAAAGAAACAACTCCCGTTTTCCTTTTAAGGAGCTATCAGGCGTTGGTGTTGCATTCAACCTTATAATGGCCTTAAGAAATAAACTGAGAAAAAAGGGATTTTTTACAAACAAAGAAGAGCCCAACCTGAAAAAATACCTTGACCTTGTAGCACTTGGCACTTTAGCCGATATAGTGCCGCTTTTAGATGAAAACAGGGTTTGCGTAAAAATAGGTTTGTTTAATAAACAACATTCAACAGCGGGTATTGAGCTTTTGAAGAAGGTTTCTGGCATTGAGGGTAATCTCACATCAAGACATGTGGGTTTTGTTATTGCCCCGAGGATAAATGCAGCAGGTAGATTATCCGATGCATCCATTGTTGTAGATATGTTTACAAACGACAATATGGAGGAGGCAAAACTCATAGCAGAAAAGCTTGAGCAGATCAACAACGAAAGAAGAAGGCTGCAAAATCAGATAATAGAAGAGGTTGATAAGCTCGCTTGCAACTCATCAAGTAGAATCATTGTAGCCGCCAAAAAAGGCTGGCACAGGGGTTTGATTGGAATAGTGGCAAACGCCATCGCCTACAGGCATAAAAAACCATCGATAATAATAGCAAAAGAGGGTGAGTTTTCCATTGGAAGCGGCAGAAGTTTTGGCGATATCGATCTATTTAGTATTATCAAGGAAACATCCCATCTACTTGAAAGATTCGGCGGCCATAAAATGGCCGTTGGTATAACAATAAAGACAAAAAACATTGATAAATTCTACGAAAACATAAACGATATAATAAAAGAGAAATATCCAGAAGAGGCCACCATTTCTACACTTAACATAGATTGCCTATCAAACTTCAATATATTTTCAAAAAAATTTGTTGAGGAACTGTCGTTGCTTGAGCCGTTTGGCCCGCTAAACGAAGAGCCGCTTTTTTTTACTCAGAATGTAATCGTTAAAAATAAAACAATGATATTAAACCGCTATCCACGATACCTTCTTGATGATGGAACTGCAAGTTTATGGATGGTTAGTTTCGATAAGCTACAGCTTGATGTTGGCGGTATCTACGATGTTGTTTATACTGCTTATATGAAAAACGGTTATGTGTCTTTTAATATAAAAGATGTTTTTAAGTTAGATTAGGAGGTTGTTGTGAGATTATCCGAAAATGCATTGGTTGTATTAAAAAGTAGATACCTGCAAAAAGATCAAGAAGGCAACATTATAGAAACACCCGATCAGCTTATAGATAGGGTGGCAAAAGCTATAGCAGATGCCGACAAACTCTACACCTCTGATGAAAAGGAGATTCAAAAAACATACGAAGAGTTTAAAGAGATAATGAGTGAGTTGCAATTTCTACCCAATACACCCACCCTCGTTAATGCTGGAAGACCGCTGGGTCAGTTATCCGCCTGTTTTGTTCTTCCGATTGATGATAGCATGGAAAGCATATTTGATGCTGTGAAAGCCACCGCTTTAATCCACAAATCTGGTGGCGGCACAGGATTCTCTTTTTCCCGTCTAAGGCCAAAAAACGACATAGTCAGCTCAACGATGGGCGTGTCAAGCGGGCCTGTTTCGTTTATGAAGGTTTTTGATTGCGCAACAGAGGCAATCAAGCAGGGAGGCGTAAGACGCGGCGCAAATATGGGCATTTTAAGGGTAGATCATCCAGACATCCTTGACTTTATCCACTGCAAAGAAAAAGAGGGGGAATTCAGCAATTTCAATATATCTGTTGCCATAACAAATAAATTTCTACAGGCGCTTGAAAACGACGAAGAATACGAGCTTGTAAATCCTCGAAACGGTGAGGCAACAGGCAAGCTCAAAGCTTCTTTTGTGTGGGATGAAATAGCAAAAGGTGCGCACAAAAACGGAGAGCCAGGTATAATCTTTATAGACAGAATAAATGAAAAACACCCCTTATCAAAAGAGGTGGGGATAATAGAAAGCACAAACCCCTGCGGTGAACAGCCGCTTCTGCCTTATGAAAGCTGCAATCTTGGATCTATAAACCTGGGTAAATTTGTAAAAAACAAAGCAATAGACTTTGACAGTCTGGCAAGGGTTGTCAAAATAGCCGTGCATTTTTTGGATAATGTTATTGATGTAAATAAATATCCACTCAAAAAAATAGAGGAAAATACAAAGAAAAACAGAAAAATCGGCCTTGGTGTTATGGGCTTTGCAGACCTTTTAATTGATCTTGGTATCCCTTATAATTCACAGGAGGCTGTAAAAACTGCCGAAGAGGTTATGAGATTTATTCAAGAAACATCCAAAAAGGCATCCAGCGAACTTGCAGAAAAACGGGGTAATTTCCCCAATTACAAATACAGTGTTTATGCAAAAGACGAAATACCTATGAGAAACGCAACAACAACCACAATAGCTCCAACAGGCTCAATATCCATGATAGCTGATGCATCAAGCGGCATAGAACCAATATTTGCACTTGCCTACTACAAACAGGTTCTGGATGGCAAACGGCTACCGTATGTTTATGAGAGGCTGTTCAATATATTGAAGGAAAGAGGGGTTTATTCAGATGCCTTGTCAGAAAAAATTATCGACAATAGGGGAAGCCTAAAGGGTATTGAAGAAATTCCTGAGGATGTTAAAAAGCTCTTTGTGACAGCTATGGATATTTCATACAAAGCGCACATAGATATTCAGGCTGCATTTCAGAAATACACAGACAACGCCGTTTCAAAAACAATTAATATGGCAAATTCAGTTACCGTAGATGATGTAAAAGAGGCTTATAACTATGCATACAAAAAGGGCTTAAAAGGCATTACAGTCTACAGAGATGGCTCAAGAGTCGATCAGGTGCTTGTTACACCCAAAAAGGAACAAAAAATAGCAGATAGTTTTGTTAGACCTGTGGTTTTAACTGGATTTACAGAAAAGATAAGAACATCCCGCGGAACACTTTATGTAACAGTCAATACGGTTAATGGTGAGCCTGTTGAGGTGTTTGCAAATATAGGCAAATCCGGCGGTGATATATCTGCTCTCAGTGAAGCAATAGGCAGACTCATATCAATTGCTCTACAAAACGGTGTTCATGTAAAAAGCATAATCAATACGCTTATCAGTATAACGGGCGCTCAACCCATCTGGAGCAACGGCAGGTTGATAAAATCTGTGCCCGATGCTATTGCTCAGGTGTTGAGGGATCATTTCCTCAATCACGACGCAAAGCCTGCTGAACCAAAAAAATTAGCAGGTGAGGAGTGTCCTGAATGTGGTTCTCCTCTTGAGATTGTTGAAGGATGCGCAGTTTGCAGAAACTGTGGATATTCGCGATGCGGTTAGGGAGGTAAGATGGATTTAGAAAAAGAGGTAAAAAGACAGTTAGAAATTATTAAACGCGGTGCAGCTGAAATCATAGATGAAGAAGAATTAAAGGAAAAAATAAAGGATAGCCTGCAAAAAAATAAACCTTTAAAGATTAAGGCAGGATTTGATCCAACAGCACCCGATTTGCATTTAGGCCATACGGTTTTAATCCAAAAACTCAAACAGTTTCAGGATTTAGGCCATGAGGTTTATTTTTTAATCGGTGATTTTACAGGCATGATTGGTGATCCAACAGGTAAAAGCGAAACAAGAAAAGCTTTGACAAAGGAAGAAGTAGAAAAAAACGCTCAAACATACAAAGAGCAGATTTTTAAAATCCTTGATGAGAAAAAAACAAAGGTAGTCTATAACTCAAGCTGGTGTGAGAAACTTTCAGCTGTTGATCTAATAAAACTTGCATCCACAATGACCGTTGCTCGTATGCTTGAAAGGGATGATTTTGCCAAACGGTTTGCAGCTAATAAACCGATTTCTATACATGAGTTTTTATACCCTCTGCTTCAGGGCTATGATTCAGTGGCATTGGAAGCTGATGTTGAGCTTGGAGGCACCGATCAGAAGTTTAACCTGCTTGTAGGCAGACATCTACAAAAACTTGTCGGTCAAAGGCCTCAAACAGTGCTTATGATGCCTATCTTGGAGGGACTTGACGGTGTTCAAAAGATGAGCAAATCGCTGGGTAACTATGTGGGTATAACAGAAAAACCAAACGATATGTATGGTAAAATCATGTCGATTTCTGATGAGCTGATGTGGCGATACTATGAGCTTTTAAGCGACAGAAGCATAGAGGAGATCAAAAAAATTAAACAGGATGTTGAAGATGGCAAACTCCATCCCAAAAAAGCCAAGCAACTGCTTGCTTTTGAGATAACGGCTCGATTTCACTCAAAAGAGGCAGCCGATTTAGCTCAGCGCTATTTTGAAGAGGTCTTTTCAAAGCGCGATATACCAGAAAATCTACAGACCATCAACTACAAATTGGAAGATGAAAATATCTGGATATGCAGACTCCTTAAGGATATAAGCTTTACGAAAAGCACATCTGAGGCTAAAAGATTGATAAAATCAAACGCTGTTTCCATAGACAAAAAGAAAATCAACGATGAAAATCTTAAATTAGAAAAAGGCAGCTATATCATAAAAGTTGGCAAGAAAAAGATTGCAAAAGTGGAGATTGAGTAGATGTTGATTGCGGTTGATATAGGCAATACCAATATCGTAATTGGAGTATTTCTAAATGATAGATTTTTGAACTTTAGGCTCAGCACAAACAAAAAACTCACACAGGATGAATACTGCATAAACTTTTACAACCTCTTCAATCTATACGGCTTAAACAAAAAGGTTGAAGGAGCAATCATCTCATCTGTAGTGCCCCAGATAACACCACTTGTTAAAAACGCCATAAAGATCGTTTTTGATATTGAACCGCTTGAGGTTGGACCGGGTATAAAGACTGGAATGCCTATTTTATACCACAACCCTCAGGAGGTTGGAGCAGATAGAATTGTCAATGCCGTTGGCGCTTATGAGGAGTTCAAAGACGCCTTGATTGTTATAGACTCAGGAACTGCCATAACATTTGATGTGATAAGCAAAAAAGGTGAATATATCGGTGGGGCAATAGCTCCGGGTATCAATATTTCAGCTGATGCCTTAGCTGAAAAAACAGCCAAACTACCCCGCGTTCCTATAGAAAAACCGCAGACTGTTATAGGTAGAACAACACTTAGAAGTATTCAATCGGGTTTGTTTTACGGATACCTATCAATGATTGAGGGGATGATTAAAAGAATCAAAAAGGAGATGCAAACAAACTGCACCGTTGTTATAACAGGTGGTGAGAGCGCACTTTTTTATAGACACCTATCAGAGATAAACCACTTCAGGCCATACCTTACGCTGTTTGGACTAAAGGTTATTTATGAAAAAAATGTATAAAATCGGTGTTGTAGGTGCTGGAAGCTGGGGAACAACCATAGCCGATTTATTAGCAGAAAACAACGATGTTAAGCTATTTGTAAGAAACAGAAAACTGTTAGAACAATTAAAGAAAACAGGCATAAACAATATCTATTTGAAAGATATACAACTAAACAAAAACCTTAACTACACAAATAATATAGACAAGCTATTCAAAGAAAGCGAAATTATTGTAATAGCAATTCCAACAAAATTTATAAGGTCGGTATTAACAGGCAAAATCCTGAATAAAAGCAGTTATGTTATATCGCTTTCAAAAGGCATCGAAACCAAAACATTCAAAAGACCCTCCCAAATCATATCAGAAACCTTAAGAATAGAAAATGAAAGAATCGCTGTTTTAAGCGGACCCAATTTTGCAGTAGAGGTTGCAAAGAAACTACCAACCGCAACTGTTGTTGCATCGGTTAATTTAGAGCTTGCAGAATTTTTTCAAAAACTCTTTTTCAGAAATTACTTCAGGGTGTATACATCTTCAGATGTTGTGGGTGTTGAGTTCTGTGGGGCTTTAAAAAATATAATGGCGATCGCAAGCGGTGTTAGTGATGGCCTGGGTCTGGGTTTTAATGCAAGGGCGAGTCTGATTACAAGGGCTTTGGTTGAAATGAAACGATTGGGATTGGCATTTGGATCAGATGAGCAAACATTCAACGGACTTGCAGGTATAGGAGATTTAATCTTAACATGCACGGGCAGCTTAAGCAGAAATAGACAGGTGGGTTTAAGGATTGCAAAAGGTGAAAAATTAGACGATATACTGAATAGCATGCAAATGGTGCCAGAGGGTGTATCAACTGTATTGGCAGTTAAAGAGTTCAGTAAAAAACACAATATAGAAATGCCTATCTGTAGTGAGGTTTATGAGGTTTTATTTGAAAACAAAAATCCATTAAATGCCATATCAGCACTGATGAGTAGACCAAAAAAACAAGAAAATTATTTACTTTAAAGCAATTTTATGTTAACTAATTAATAAAAAAGGAGTCAGATATGGCAAAGGAAAAAGAAGAAGCAAAAGAAAACGAAGGCGGCAAAAAGAAATCAAAAGGTAAGCTGCTGATTATAATCGTTGCGGTTGTTGTACTTATAGTGGCAGGTGTTGCTGTAAAGATGTTTGTATTGGGCGGTAAAAAAACGGAAGAAGCCAAACCAAAAGAAAAACAGGTTGAGCATCAAAAACAGGAAGAACCACCGCCCCAACCTCAGCCTGAATATGGCGGGGGTGAATATGTTAATGAAGCAAATCTAACACCTGTTGTTGTTGGGCCGCTAATTGTAAACCTTGCTGATGTGGGCGGTGATAGATATTTAAAAATAAAACTTGTGCTTCTTGAGGCCGTAGCCAAAAAGGAGGAAAAAAAAGAAGAAGGCGAAGAAAACAAAACCGGTATAAATCTCCAGGATGCTGTTATAAAAGATACAATAATAACCGTCCTTTCATCGAAAACATCCGACGATCTACTGTCTATTTCTGGCAAAGAAGAATTGAAAAATGAGCTAATGACTGCAATCAATAGGGCACTGCATAGGCCTGTAGTAAGAAAAATATACTTTTTGACATTTATAATACAATGAAAAAAGCTGAAGAGATAAAAAAAGAATTTGAAAAATACTACGATATTCCTCTAAAGCTAATTTTTGATCTGGCAACAGCAAAAGTAACAATCAGAGACCTTTTAAACTGGAAAGAAGGGGATGTAGTTGAAACAAACAAAATGGCAGGTGAGTATATAAACATCGATATAGAGAATAAACCTCTGGGAACAGGCGAGGTTATCGTTCTGGACAACAAATTTGCCATAAGAATTACAAATATCTATTCAAAAGATGACCTGATGGAACTCAATGTAAAATGAAAAAACTCTTTTTTGTTTTATTTCTCTTTTTCCCCTGCGATGCCTTTGCTGAGGGTGTTGGCTATTTTAGCTATACGCTTAAAGCCTTAGGCAGTCTGATACTTGTTTTGGGTGTTATAGTTGTTTTTTTCTATCTTTTAAAAAAAATCTCTTCACCATCAAAACTTTCATCGGGTAGATTAAGGCTAAAGGGGAGGCTTTATCTGGATAACAAACATTCACTTGCCATTGTTGAGATAGATAAAAAAGAGCTACTTATAGGCATAGCAGATAACATAACCCTTTTAAAAGAGCTTGATAATGAAGAAAACGATTAGTTTTGCAATTATATTTACAGCAATTCTTATTCCTTCAATTGTTTTTTCGCAAAATGTTGTAGCACCTTCTCTTAACATAACGCTTCCTGCGACCAATAATCCAACAACCATAGCAACATCGATAAAGCTTTTGGTAATTTTAACGGTTCTTGCACTTGCACCTTCAATTCTTATAATGATGACATCCTTTACACGGATTATTATCGTGCTTGCCATACTTAGGCAGGCGCTTGGCACACAGCAGATGCCGCCAAATCAGATTCTTATAGGTATTGCCCTTTTTTTAACATTTTTTATCATGACTCCACAGATAAACGCCATCTATTACAACGCATACCTACCGCTTGAAAAAAATCAAATCACGCTTCAGGAGGCTTATTACAGAGCCACAACACCGCTAAAAACATTTATGCTCAAACAAACAAGGCAGAAGGATATTGCTCTGTTTTTGCGTATAGCCCACAAAAAGAATCCAAAAAATCCACAATCCTTATCGATGGGGATATTAATACCTGCTTTTTTAGTCAGTGAGCTAAAAACGGCTTTTGAGATAGGCTTTTTAATCTATATACCGTTTTTAATTATCGATATGGTGGTTTCAAGTATTTTGATGAGTATGGGAATGATGATGCTACCACCTATTATGATTTCTCTACCGTTTAAATTATTAATATTTGTGCTTGCAGATGGCTGGAATCTTGTCGTTATGTCTCTCTTTAAAAGCTTTATGAGGTGAAAAATGGATATAGCAACCGTTGTTAGTATTGGAAAAAACGCCATGCAGGTTACTATGCTGCTTTCGATGCCCCTGTTGATTGTAAGTCTAATAGCTGGATTATTAGTAAGTATCTTTCAGGCTGTGACGCAGATTCAGGAGATGACCCTTACATTCATTCCAAAAATAATAGCAACGGCAGTGGCATTGATATTCCTTGCACCGTGGATGGCTAAACTAATGGTTAATTATATGATTCAACTATATTCATCTATACCAAATTTTATTAGATGAATGAGCTTATTGTTTACTCTGCCACCTTTTACCATAGCTTTTTGATATTTCTGTTTGTTTTGTTGAGGGTGTCAGCCGTTATTGTCTTTGCACCGGTGTTTTCATCATCATCCATACCAGCCCAACTAAAAGCCCTTTTTTGTGTGGTTCTTTCGTTTGCCCTATATCCTGTTGCAAAACCTTTTATCCACATAGAAAACTTAAGCGCATTGTATCTTGGACTTGCCGCAGTAAAAGAGGTGGTTTTTGCAGCCTTGCTTTCTTTGTGTATCCATTTTATCTTTAGCGGTATAGAGATTGGTGCACAGCTTGTAGGATTCAATATGGGATTTTCGATTGCCAATGTTGTAAGCCCTGAGGAGAATATTCAGATTTCAGTACTTTCTGAGTTTGAAAGCATCTTTGCTATTTTGGTTTTTTTAGCAATAAATGGACATTACGAATACATAAAAGCCATAGCATACAGCTTCAAAACCATACCCGTAGGAGGATTTTTTCTCAATCAATCTCTATTTGAAATACTCAACAGGATGATCGATACAATGTTTGCAGTGGCATTTACTGTGCTTGCCCCTGCAATAATAGCTTTGTTTATTACTCAGGTGGTGTTTGGCCTAATTGCAAGAACAATGCCGCAGATAAACATAATGATAGTGGCCTTTCCATTGAGTATAGCAATAGGTTTTGTGGTGTTGGGTGCTACATTTACATTTGCAGCCGAATCGCTAATTAACTACTACCATCAGGCAATTCAATATCTTTATGCAATAATAAAGGTGGGTTAAATGCCAGATCAGGATAAAACCGAGCCTGCGACCCCCAAACGGCGACAGGAAGCAAGAGAAGAGGGTAAAGTAGCTAAATCTGTAGAGCTAAACACTGCATTCCTGCTACTTATTTCTATTATCTTCTTCTACTTTTTTGCTAAAACAATGACTGAAACTATAGAAAATATGTTTGAGTATTACATAAACATGTCAGCGTGGTTTGACATCAAACTATCAAGTCTTGGAATTCTTTTAAAAACAATAAATGAATTTATACTAAAGCTTGTTTTACCATTCTTTATTTTAATCACAGCGGCTGCCTTCTTAATCAATGTCGTTCAGGTGGGTTTTATGATAACCCCGAAGGCACTTGAGATTAAATTTGACAAAATCAATCCAGTAAACGGGCTTAAAAATCTATTTTCCTTAAAATCATTTGGGGAACTTGTTAAGTCACTTCTAAAGGCTATCGTAATGGGTTATATCTTGTGGATCTTTATAAAACACAATTTACCTATATGGCTAAATCTAACCAAAACACAGCCAAATACTGTCTTTGTTAATCTTGCAAAGGATACATTCTCAATTGTATCTTATATTTTAATCTTTATAATCTTTATGGCGATTTTGGATTATCTATTTCAGAAATACACATTTGAAAAAAGCATAATGATGACAAAGCAGGAAGTAAAAGATGAATACAAACAGATGGAGGGTGACCCAAAGGTAAAGCAAAAAATAAGAAGCATGCAGATGGAGATTGCAAGACGCAGGATGATGGAGGATGTAAAAAAAGCCACTGTGGTCGTAACTAACCCGACCCACTATGCCGTAGCCCTTCAATACAAACAAAATGAGATGAACGCCCCTAAGGTAGTTGCAAAAGGCATAAATCTCATAGCTGAAAAAATCAAAGAAGTGGCCAAAGAAAACGATATACCCATAGTAGAAAGACCGCAACTTGCAAGGGAACTTTACCAAAAGGTTAAAATAGGCAGTGAAATCCCTCCCGAACTCTATCAAGCAGTAGCAGAAATTCTAAGCTACATCTACAGGCTTAAAAATTCCGCAAATTTTTAAAGTTTAACAGCTTTCATCCGATAATAGATACGAAAGGAGGAAGGCTATGAATGTAGGTAACATCACCGTTTTGGGATTGGGAAGCGGAATGGACCTTCAGGGTCTTGTAGATAAACTGGTAAAAGCCGATAGCCAGCCTCTACTACTTGCTCAAGCTCAAAAGGTTCAATATCAGGATTACTACCAAACCTTTAATAAATTAGAATCGGGACTAATGACCCTAATGAGCGATGCAAATAAAATGATTACAGATTTCTCCACTCAGACTGCCACAGTAAGCGATGACTCCAAAGCCGAAGTCTCCATAAGTTCCAATCCTGTTAACGGTATGCATAATATAACCGTAAACCAACTTGCAAGAGGTCAAACATGGATATCTAATTCTGATATAAGCTCAAAAACCGACACAATAGCCTCAGGATACGGGGAGTTTACATATAAAATCGGCGATAAGGAATACACCATCAACCTTGACAACAATATTTTAAGCTCAACACCTACAACGGCTGAGCAGTTTGTTAATGCGATTAATAGTAATGGTAGTGGCCTTCAGGCAAGCCTTATATACGATGGAACAGGTTATAAAATCATTCTTAAAACACCTGAAGGTACAAACAACAACTTAACAATCGTAAAAAACGACACAACATTAACATTTGGAGATGGCAACGGAAATACAACCCCCGCTGAAGATTCTCAAGATGCTACATTAACAATTGATGGCGTAGATATTACCTCACACACAAACACATTAAACGATTATATCCCCGGCTTATCAATAAAGCTTAAAGATACAGGCTCATTTAGCGTGTTTATATCGACTGACTATTCAAAGCTTGCTGAAGATATGCAAACCATCGTAAAAGATTACAACGATGTTATAGACTACATCAAAAAGAACAATAACTACAACGATCAGACAAATGTAGCCGACGCTTTCTTTTGCAATAGCACAATCGAAAATCTTCAAAATAGATTGAGTAATCTGTTTGTGTCCAATTACAACACCTCTTCAAACAACAACTACCACACACTATCCGATATCGGTTTGAGCTTTGATAAGGATGGCACACTTGAGTTTGACTCATCTAAGTTTTTAAGCGCTTTACAAGATGATTTTAAAGATGTTAAAAAGATGCTTGTTGAAAGCTCAACTGGAGCCAATGATGGCTTCTTAACCAAACTGCACGATATGATTTTTAATATGACTTCCTCAAATGGCTCTATAGAGCTTCAAAAAAACTATATAAACAGCAGAATAGACAGCTTAGATAGCCAGATCAAGCTAATGCAAAAAAGCCTTGATCAGGAAAGGGTAATGCTAACATTAACATTCTCTCAAATGGATGAGTATATAGGGATTTTAAAGAATCAGAGCGATTATATGACAAAAATGTTTGATAGTATGAATAAAAAGTAAGGAGGCGTAAAAATGTCTTCCGGAATTAATAAAATTGCAAATGAGGTTGCGGTTAAGAGTATAACACAAAACCAACAAACCAACAAACAAATCAACTCACCTAAGGATATATCAAAAATCTCTATCAATGAGAGTTACACAAAAAATTCAACTCAATCAAAACAGCTCAAGCCCCACGAGATCAAAAAAATCATTGAAAAGCTCAATGAAAATGTTGGCAAACTGACACAGGATGTTAAATTCACCTATTCAGACACGATCAAGTCGCTGGTAGTAAAAGTTATAGACGCAAAAACAGGGCAGGTTATAAGGGAAATTCCACCAAAAGAGGTTATAAACTTGCAGAAAAAACTCTCAGAGGTTGTAGGAATAATATTTGATAGTAAGGAGGTAGAACGATGACAGCTACAGAGGCATATAATACTTATAAAAACATGATGATCAACACGACGGTTGATAAGCTACAGATCGTGGCGATGCTTTATGAAGGCGCTTTAAGATTCGCAAAAAATACTGTTGAGGCTGCAAAACAAAACGATGAGGAGAAATTTATAGACAATATAAACAGGGTATTGGGTATTCTGCTTGCCCTAAGGGATTCTCTTGATCCAAACGCCGATAAAGAAACAGTAGATTATTTAACAGCGCTTTACAACTACCTTATCCAAAAAAGCATAGAAGCGATTGAGGATTATTCAGAAGAAAACTTTTCAACAGTAGTAAGATACCTCCATAAAATGCATGAGATCTGGACAACTCAGGTTATGAACAAGGAATAATCACCCCGCTTTAAAATTACTGATAAAGGCATTCTTCTCCTCCAAAGAGGAGTAGGATGCTAACCCTTTAAAAAAGTTATTTAATTGATTTGTAATGATCTTTGAAGAAGGCACAGAGGATAGCATATCGTTTAATTTATTTATAAAGTTATTAAACAGATTCTGGTTTTTATCTAAAGATAGAATTGAATTTGTCTCGTTAATAAATTTATCTGCGAAACCGTATTTAGAAACACCATTAAAATCATTAAGCCATAAACCTAAATCGTAGCTGTTGTTTTTGATGGTATTTGCAGTCTTAAAAAAGTTCTCAAACAGCTCGGGTTTTTGTTTTAGATTATCTATCGCATTAATAGTTTCGGCCGTTTTAAGTGGTGAGTCGTTTGAGTTTGCTAAAGTTAAAATAACCTCTCTTGCCCCTTTTAAAGCCTCACCGGATGCATTGTTCTCAGAAAGCGTATTGTAGATATCGTTGAGCTTTTTGCCAAAATTAGAAATTGTGGCATAATTTTCAGATAGCTTCTGCAGTGTCTCAACAACATCGTTGCCATTTTTGTTGGATTTTCCAAAAAGTGTATTAACCACATATTGATTGATGTAATTTTGATATCTATCATCGATCTTCAATGCCATTTTATCACCCCCTTTCTTCTTATAAAATGAACAAAAATCACCAAAAAGTCAACAGTAAAATTACCTTTGTCAATACAAAATAAAAATGTCCCCTTTTTTGCAAAATAAAAATGTCCCCATTACTATTATTCCTTCCATTCTATTTCTCTTTCTCTTTTTGTTCAAAAGAAGAAGAAATAAAAGAATGATTTAAAGAAATTTTGCAAATAGAAGAGGTTTCTTTTTTGTTTACCTCTTCTATTTGCAATTCTCTGTCTTTGTAAAACACTCTTATTGGTCCATAAATGGATTCTTTTATTAAAACCTTTTGTTTTCTTCTTACTGAAAATACATCTTTTATCTGAAAGAGCCTGCCTTTGTATCTTATTGTATAGTCGTTGTTTATGTTCCTTTGGCTTTCAAGTGCAAACTCCCACTCATAATCAAAATCCTTGTCTAACTTCTTAAAAAGGGATATGTTTGATTTGGGTTGTTTTGCAAACTGTTTATTGAAGAGAGGTATATACTCCTTCAAGAAGCAGTTTGCTTCTTCTTTTGTTTTTATCCCTTTTAATCTCATCTCTTTTATAAGCCTATCCTGTAGTGTCTTAAAAAGCCTTTCAATTCTTCCTTTTGCTTGGGGAGAGTAGGCATGTATAAGCTCAACACCAACCCTTTTTAGTATTCTTTCTACCTGTGTAGCAGGTCTTTTGTTTTTTAGCTCCTCCTGGATTGTTGGTTTCCTTGTTGTTTTGTAGGTTGAATGTCTATCTGTATAGATAGATTTAGGCAATCCATTTATCTTTACAAACTCTAAGAAGGAATCCAGAAATGAGTATACACCCTCATAATCGTAGAATTTTGCAAATATCTCACCTGTTGCATCATCTATATAACCCATAAGTGTAAATTTATCCTTGCATCTATCCTCAAGCCATCTATGGGTAGAACCGTCCACCTGAATAAGTTCTCCTGCATGTCTTTTTCTTTCTCTAAATACATGAACAGATTTTGAATTTCTCCTTGCTTTTCTGCTTTTATATACTCCGTATTCTTTCAAAATTGTTCTGATTGTCTCTCTGCTTAATGTGATGTTGTGAATAAGAAAAAGCTTTTCTTTAAAAAGAGATATTGAAAAATCTGAATAATTCTCCTTATAAAGAGAAGCTATTTTATCCCTCAGATAATCATCAATTCTTTTTGGTGATCTTCTGCCTCTTGATCTGTGAATCAACCCTCTTTCTTCTTCCTGTCTAAACCTCTTCAATATCCTTTTTGAATGTCTGTAGCTAATCCTTAGAATCTCACTTGCCTCTTTCAGTGTAATAGAACCCTTTAAAACCATACCCATATAGGTTGCTCTTTCCAATTCCTTCCTGCTCATAAGATAATGTTCCTCCATAAAACCTCCTTACCTGAATGATACCAGGAAAGGAGAGGATTATTAAAAAAAGAGAATAATAATTAATCCTCCCATCAAAGATGGGAGGGGACATTATTATTCTGCATAAAGAGGACATTATCACTTTGCGGTGACACATTAAAATTACCTTGAAAAAGAGCGGCAAATAAGTAATATTTTCCAGATGAGCTTAAGAGAAACAATAGGAAAAAAGAAGCTGTTGAGTGTTGAGTATAACCCACCAAAGGGTGCATCAAATCCAAACTTAGAAAAACTCAAAGAGGTAAGTCAATTTATAGATTTTATAAATATAACAGACTGTCCAATGGCAAGCATCAGGCTTAATGTAATAACCGCATCTTATCTTGTAAGGCAACACCTGCAAAAAGAAGTTGTGTTTAACCTGACCTGCAGGGACAGAAACAGACTTGCTATTACATCGGATCTTCTTGGTGCAAATGCCCTTGGTCTTGAGAATGTTCTTGCCATCAACGGTGACCCGATCTTTTATAAACCTGAAGAAAATGTTTATAAATTTAACACATACGGACTGCTTTCTTTAATTGATAACCTAAATAAAGGCGTTGATTTTTGCGGAAATCAGTTAAAATCAAAAACAAACTTTTTTTGTGGAGTGGCAAGCAATATTCCAACCAAACTATCGCTTAAAGGCATTAGAAACAGGCTAAAACGCAAGCATGAGCATTCTGCTAAATTCGTTATAACCCAGCCAATATACAGCATTGAATCGCTTGAGCTGTTTTTAGAGGCAATAGATGGCATTAATATGTTTAAAATTATAGGCATATTTCCACCTCCAAGTTTGAAGGTAGCGGTTTATCTGCATAAAAATGTTAAAGGTATAACAATTCCAGAAAACTACCTGAAACGCCTACAGGATGCAAATAATGAAAAGGAGCAAACAAAAAAACTCAGCCTTGAGTTGATTGAAAAAATTACTACAAAGGGGTATCTCAAACTAATAGACGGCATACATTTAATGAGGTTTGATCAAGAACTATTGCAAAATGTTTATCAACTAATAAGGGGGTAATTATGGATAAAAAGGATGCTATATTTGGATCGCCATTTAGCCAGATAGGTCAGGCAAGCTATGAGGAAGTTGTTGAGTTTATCGAAACTGTATTAAATAAAGCGCCTCACCATGCAATCATCGATGAATTGGAAAAAACAGCAGAATATGTTGTGCTTTTGGAAAAGCTACTTGAGGAAAACGGCATAGATTTCTCAGACGAAACACTTTTTGCAAAGAAGATTGAAAACACAGCAGAAATAGACAATCAAAAAAGGCTTTTTTTGCTCCATTTTGCAGGAAAGATCGTTAGAAAAGAGGGGTCTGTCGTATGAGCATTAAAAACGACCGCTGGATTATAGAGATGGCAAAAAAGGGTATGATTGAGCCGTTTGCAGAAAGACAGGTTAGAGAGGGCGTTATATCATACGGTGTCTCAAGTTACGGATATGATATGCGTATTGCCGATGAATTCAAAATCTTTACAAATGTCAACAATACAATCGTTGACCCTAAAAACTTTACAGAAAAGAATTATGTCGATTTTAAGGGCGATGTTTGTATCATACCGCCAAACAGCTTTGTTCTTGCAAAAAGTGTTGAATATTTTAGAATCCCCCGCAATATTCTAACCGTATGCGTTGGCAAATCCACATACGCAAGGTGCGGGTTGATCGTTAATGTAACACCATTTGAACCTGAATGGGAAGGGTATGTAACGATTGAGATTTCAAATTCAACACCAATTCCTGCTAAAGTTTATGCATTTGAAGGGATAGCACAGGTGTTGTTTTTTGAAGCAGATGAGGAGTGCATGGTTAGCTATGCCGACAAAAAAGGCAAATATCAAAAACAGATGGGTTTAACTCCACCAAAATTATAAGGAGGATGCGATGTCAGGACATAATAAATGGAGCTCTATAAAACATAAGAAGGCAAGGGAAGATGCAAAAAGGGGCCAGATTTTTACAAAACTTATTAAAGAAATAACAATAGCTGCCAAAAACGGGGGTGGAAACCCCGAAAATAACCCACGCCTGCGTATCGCCATTGAAAAAGCCAAAGAGGCAAATATGCCCAAACAGAATATAGAAAAAGCCATTAAAAAGGGCACAGGTGAGCTACCCGGAGTCTCCTATGAGGATGTAATTTATGAGGGTTATGGGCCAGGCGGTGTTGCAATGATAATTGAGGCAACAACCGACAACAGGCAGAGAACCACAGCAAGCGTAAGGCATCTGTTGAGTAAATACGGTGGAAGCCTCGGAGAAACTGGCTGTGTATCTTGGATGTTTGATTATGTAGGCTATATTACCTTTGATAAAAACTCAACCGATGAAGAAGCGTTGTTTGAAGCTGCATTGGAGGCCGGGGCAAGCGATGTTAGAGAGAATGAAGAAGACGGTATTTTTGAAGTTATCACAGATCCAAAGGAGTTTGTTGCTGTAAAAGAGGCTTTAGAAAAGCAGGGTTTTAAACCATCATCTGCTGAACTCACAAGAATACCGCAAACAACGGTAAAATTAGAAGGTGAAAAGGCCATTACGATGCTTAAACTGATGAGTGCACTTGAAGATGATGAGGATGTCTCCAATGTTTATGCAAACTTCGATATACCTGATGAAATAATGGACCAGTTTAATCAGTAAAGCATTTATCTAAAATTAGCTTCTCGATTTTCTCAAAACCACCAGAAAGCTCAAACTTTTGCAGGCTTTTGATAGCCTGCTGCTTTATTTGATCTATATTTATCTGCCTTTGTAGAATAGGTTTTAGAAGAGTTGCAATTTCGTGGGGTTTATCAGGCTCATGAATAATAAAACCGTTTCTGCCGTTTTCTATAATTTCGCTACTGCCGCAATATCTGCTAACAACAGGAATACAGCTGCATGCCATTGCCTCAAGCACAACAAGGGCAGATGTATCAAACAGGGTTGGATATACGAAAACATCAGACATCTGATATATTTTCTCAACATCTTTTATTCTACCATATATAATAACATAATCATCAAGCCCAAGCTTTTTTATAAGTTTTTTAAAATAGGGTTCATCGCCGCTTCCAGCAACAACAAGTTTGAAGTTATTAATTCCCTGATCTATAAGCAATCTTAAAGCTTTTAAAAGATACTCAAGCCCCTTTAGTCTGTGATTGGTTGAAACAAAGCTTAAAACAAATTTATCTTTTGCACCGATTTTATCCTTTAGCTCGATTGCTTTTTTTTCATCAGGTTTAAATCGACTCAAATCCACCCCGTTTCTAATAATCACTATCTTATTCTCATTAAACCCAAAAATATCAACAATCTGTTTTTTAACAAACTCAGATGGCACTATAACGGCTTTAAGATCTGGATTTTTAAATGTTAAATACTCAATAAATCTAACAGTCCAGTGGTAGGGCAAAATCTTTTTTTTAAAAGTATAAAACAATCTGCCGATTTTAGTTGAATATTTCTTTTTTGCCCTTTCAAAGTAGAATTTATGAACGCCACCGCCGCTTCTGTAAATATCCTGATAAAATGTTTTACCAAAACCAAGAATACATATGTCACTATATCTTTTTTTCAACGATTTTGCTTTAAAAAAACTATACAATGCAAACCACAAAACACCCACACTACCACCAAAAGGCACAAAAACTCTGTTGATTTTTATTCTACCGTCTTCTGGCTGATCAAATATCTTTTTTGCATATACCTCAATATCAAAACCTTTTTTTGCTAAAAAATAAGCAAGATTGTATATAACCTTTTCCTGTCCGCCGTATTTTCTAAAATACTTATAAAATATTGCTATTCTCATGCGATTGATAATATAAAAGTGACAAATTTAAGTCAAGGAGGGTAGTGTGATTTTGAAGCGTGAGCCTTTACCAACCTCAGATTCAACCTCAATATCACCACCATACAGCTCAACAATATGCTTAACAATAGCAAGCCCCAATCCTGTGCCAGAAAGCATTCTATCTCTGCCTTTGTGAGTTGTATAAAACCTCTCAAAAATTCTATTTATATGTTGCTTTTGGATTCCAGCACCGCTATCTGAAACTTCAATTGTAAATTGATTATTTTCAATAAAACATTCAACCTTAACAAAACCCTTTTCTGTATATTTTATGGCATTGTCAACAAGATTAAACAGAATTGATTTAAGATAGCCACACGGTATAGGCGCTTTATCAACATCACAATTGATGATAAATTCAATTCCCTTCTCTGATGCAAATTTTGAAAATGATACCCCTAACTCCTCCTTTACAATATCAACATCACAACTTTTAACCTCTTTTGTTCTAGTTGTCTCAAGTCTATGTAGCATCAAAATATCTTCAATTAACTCAGCTAAATGTTGGGCATTCACATTTATATATTTGAGGAATTTTTTTAGCGTATCGTTATCCATCTCACTATCAAGAATCGTTTCTGAATAGCCTAAAATAGAGGTTATCGGTGTTTTTAACTCATGAGATGCATCTGCAAAAAACTTTGCCTTTATACTGGCATACTCTTTCTGTTCAGTTATATCGCTAACAACAATAAGCAAACCATCAAGCACCTGCTGTTTGTTTACAAAAAGCCACATATTTGAAAGTTTATATTCAAAAGTTTCAGTCCTGTTTTCAAGCAACTTCTCACAAAATTCTATCGTTTCAACACTCTGACAGCAATCAAGAAGGTTTAAGCCATCTTTTAATTCTACCCCAATAAATTCCTCAATTTTAGGGTTGAAAAGTTCAATATTACCATTTTTTAAAAACAGCAATCCATCACTCATGGAGTTGATTATATGATTAAGTCTTTCCTTCTGTTGGTTTATCTGCTGGTTTCTTTTTTGAAGCGTTTTGTAGATCTCCTTTATGCCGTAAAACAATCGAATTAAGTTTTTGTCTTTAAACTTGGGAAACTCAGGTTTTTTGTCGTTTTTTATATTCTTTATGATTTCATTAATATATTTGAAAACCTTATCAGACTGTACACTTATTAAATAACTCACAAATAAAGATAAAAAGGTAAATAAAGCAAACAACAAACCGAGTAAATTTAATATATCTTCAACAAATTTATTAAGATGAAATGTATATGAAAGTCTTATATATTCTTTACCTCTTTTAAAAATCAAGTAAGCGGTATTGTTTCTTTCAAAAAATCCCGTCTCTTGAGGTTTTTTTAAAAATTCTATCTTTACAGAGCCCACCTGTTTTAAAGGTTTAAAATGTTTTGAATGCAATAGTATGTTCTTTGTTGTAAAGAGCAGATGTCTTGATGAGCTTTCAGATGCCTTTTTGATCTCACTGTATAGAAAAAAACCACTCACAGAAATTAAAATTATTTCTATGGCAAGCAGAATATTAAACAGTGCTATGAGTCTTTTCATACCACAAATTTATAACCAACGCGGGGAATAGCTTTTAGATGCTCAGATTTATCCTTCAATTTTTTTCTTATCTTTGAAATATGTACATCAATAGTTCTATCGTTTATTGCAGGATCATCACCCCAGATGTTTTTTAGAATATCATCCCTTGAAAATACCTTATTGGGATTTGTAAGCAAGAGTCTTAAGATCTCAAATTGCGTCTGCGTAAAATCAACATCCTTACCTTCGATTTTAACTGTGTATGACTCAACATCCAGATCTATGCCGCATAAAGATATTTTGGTTGGTAGTTTATTAATGCGTCTTAAAAGCGCCTCAACCTTGGCAACAAGAAGTTTTATACTGAACGGTTTAACCAAAAAATCATCGGCTCCCATCTCAAGCAGTTTTACAAACAAATCCTCCTGCGTTTTTGCTGTTATTATCATAATCGGGATATCCTTTGTAGAGGGACGAGATTTTACAAGGCTTAAAAACTCCTCACCCTGTAGGCCAGGCAACATTAAATCAAGCAGCATTAAATCGATATCCATAGACTGCAAAAACACCAGTCCGTCGTTGGCATTATCGGCTCTTATAACACCGCAACCTTTCTTTTTTAAGTTAAACTCAATAAGCTCTGCTATGTAATTATCATCTTCAATGATCAAAATCTGTCTTTTCATTGTGGCTCCCTCTTGTGCTTATAAATTTTTCCTGTCGCTACAAATAAAGCCTGCTCTGCTATATTCGTGGCTTGATCCGC
This sequence comes from Hippea jasoniae, assembly GCF_000744435.1. Lineage (NCBI taxonomy): Bacteria > Pseudomonadati > Campylobacterota > Desulfurellia > Desulfurellales > Hippeaceae > Hippea > Hippea jasoniae. The sequence continues at coordinate 193,806 of NZ_JQLX01000012.1, read as the reverse complement.
AATTCTTTCAAACGCCCTTGCTACAAACATTAATCTCATTGCTGTTTTTGAATTAGAGGCATCCTTTGCAATAAACCCAAACAGCTCTTCTAATATTTTCATTTCATACTGATCTACAATCTTATCTTCCTCAATAATTTTAAGACTTTTCTCAATATCTTTAGCAAAAAACGCATCCATTGCTTCTTTTACCATCAAAACAGCAATATCTTTCATCTTTGGCAAATCCACATAAGGCTTAAGTTGTGAGTATTTATTAATCTTCAAACCCCACCTTGCGATACTCACCGCATTATCTGCTATCCTTTCAATCGACACATTGATTTTCAACGAAGAAAGAATCACCCTCAAATCTGTAGCCTCTGGCTGCCTGATAGCACAAATCTTTATAACCATTTCATCTATTTCGTTATCTATCCTGTCGACTTCATTATCCAATTCAATTGCCTTTAATAATTTTTCATTGTTCCTGTTAAATAATCCATCTGATGCAAGCTCTACCATATCCAATGCAATATGAGTCATTTTTGAGATTTTAACCTTCAGCTGTCTTAAATCCTCATCAATAAAAGCTACCATAAAAAACTCCTTTTAACCAAATCTGCCTGTAATATACCTTTCTGTCAACTCTTTTTCTGGATTGGTAAATAACTTCTCTGTTTCACTAAATTCTATCAATTCTCCTTTAAAAAGAAAAGCTGTAAAATCAGAAATCCTTGCTGCCTGCTGCATATTGTGTGTGACGATTAAGATTGTGGTGATGTTTTTTAACTCACTAACAAGCTCCTCAATCTTGGCCGTTGCAATGGGATCAAGTGCGCTTGTTGGCTCATCAAACAGAATAATATCGGGCTCAACTGCCAAAACCCTTGCTATTACAAGCCTTTGCTGCTGACCTCCTGATAAAGACAAACCGCTTTCAAACAATTTATCTTTAACCTCATCCCACAGGGCAGCCTGTTTGAGTGCTTTTTCAACCCTCTCCCTGATTTCTTCTTTATTTTTAACACCTTTTAGTTTTAAACCGTATGCAACATTGTCAAATATCGACATGGGAAATGGTGTTGGTTTTTGAAACACCATACCAATTTTTCCCCTCAATTCAATAATCCTTTTTGTTGTAAGAATATTTTCTCCCTGATAGATAATCTTACCCTCGTATCGATTATTTTTATAAAGGTCATGCATTCTGTTAAAACAACGCAAAAAAGTGGTTTTACCGCAACCTGATGGCCCAATCAACGCCGTAATCTTATTTTTATAAATGCTAAGATTTATATCTTTGAGCACCTGATTGTTGCCATAATAGAAGTTTAAATGTTCAACACTTATCAAAATATTTTCGCTCAAGCCTTAAACCTCCTTATCATCCATTTACTGAATAGACTCACAAACAATATCGTAATGGTAATTACAAATGATGCAGCCCAGGCAAGTTTATGCCAATCACTATAAGGCCCCATTGCATATTGATAAATCGTAACAGTCAAAGATGGCATGGGCTGGTTCATATTCAAAGTAAAAAAGGGATTGTTAAAAGAGGTAAACAGCAAAGGTGCGGTTTCTCCAGCAACACGGGCAATCGATAAAATAACACCGGTTAGAAGTCCAGCTGATGCTGATCTATAAACCACATCAATGATTACGCGGTAATAGGGTGCACCAAGTGCAAATGCAGCTTCTCTCAATTCCCACGGTATAAGCTTTAATGTCTGCTCGGTTGTACGCAAAACAATTGGAATCATAATAATCGCTAATGCTATACTACCGGCAATACCGCTAAAATGACCCATAGGTTTAACTATTATCGCATAAACAAAAGTACCTACAACAATAGATGGAAAACTCATCATAATATCTGAAACATCGCTAATGATTCTTGAGATTTTGAGGTTTCTACCGTACTCTGAAATAAATGTGCCACCCAGAATTCCGATTGGCACACCAATAATTGTTGCAACCAGACTCATTAAAAGCTGTCCAACAAAAGCACTTCTCAAACCGCCTCCTTTAATTCCAGGAGGCGCTGGATCTTTTAAAAATAGCGATAGGTCTATAGATGACAGGCCTTTTATAAGAACTTCGATAATAATAAAAACAAGCCAGAAAATGCCAATTAAAGCTGCAATTACACTCAAAGATAGGGCTATATTGCTTATGAGTTTTCTTTTTTCTAAGTTATTCATTGCTCAATCCTCTTTACAAAGATCTTACCGATACCAAGTAAAATAAAGCTTATAACAAACAGAATCAACGCAAGATAAAACAAAGAGGAAATATAAAGACCAAAATCAGCCTCTGTAAATTCGTTGGCAAGCGTAACAGAAATCGTGGTTGATGACTTTAAAAGCGATAGGTGAATATGATGATCGTTTCCAAGCACAAATGCTACAGCCATTGTTTCTCCTAAAGCCCTGCCAACTGCAAGTATGACACCACCAAGCACCCCTATCTTTGAATAGGGTAAAATTACATCCTTTATAACCTCCCATTTTGTTGCCCCCATAGCATATGCTGATTCTTTGAGCTCCTTTGGCGTCAAATCAAAGCTATCCTGTGAAATAGAGGATATAAAAGGAATTATCATGATGCTTAAAATTATGCTGCTTGTAAGGATATCTATTCCAAGGGGCGTGCCTTCAAAAAATAATCTCACTACTGGAATCGGCAAAAAAATAGCCTGCAGGGCTGGCTCTATGTAATTTTTCATAATTGGTGCAAGGACAAACAAACCCCACATGCCATAAATAATACTCGGAATAGAGGCAAGCAATTCTATCGCATTTGAGAAAAACAATCTAAAACGGGAAGGGCAGATCTGTGTGGCAAAAATTGCTATACCTATCGAAACGGGCGTGGCAAAAAGAACAGCCAAAATCGTTGTCATCAAAGTGCCGTAGATACTTGTAGCACCACCAAAAATTTTTTTAACAGGATTCCATTGACTGCTAAAAATAAAATGCAGCACACCAAAATGCTTGATTGCTGCAATAGACGCACAGGTTAGTACAACAAGCATAGCAATAACAACTATAGCTACAGTCGCCGCGCTCAATGCAGTTAAAACCATAAATATTCTGTTTTTTACAAAAAGAGATTTCTGCCTCATTAAAATCTATCATAATGAAATATGTTAAGAAAATGTTAATCTTTTTTTAAAGTTATATTAATTGGACTTTGAAACCTTTATATCCAGACCTTCAAGAAGAGCTATTCGATCACTATCGATATTTGAATAGTTAAATACTATTTCATTAACATTCTGCTTCACAAGCCATGAAAGAAATCTTACAAAATAACCGCGCTGCGTATTAAAAAATGGGTTTTCTCTCTCAAAAACACTGACCAGGTCACCTTTTTCATCAACCGTTTCAAATTTGACTTTATAAGCATCCCTTATTCTTTTTGCGATATTGCCATTCATATCCAGCAAAATAGCCCTTTTCTTATTGAAATTTATAGCCGGCTCGTAGTGAATGGTCAAGAAATGTAGATTTTCAATATTCTTTTTTAGGCTATTTTCTATCTTTTCCACAACCTCGTGAGCCTTAACCATATTTTTTTGTCTTATTTTCAGTATAATATCCCCAATTAAAACACTACCAGCTTTTCTTATAAACAGCATATCTATACTTTCAACTTCATCGAATGACTCTATAATCTCTTTTGCTTTTGAAAGAATAGCCTTATCAACGCTTGCATCAAGTAAAACCAAAACAGAATCCCTTATTAACTCATATGCAGCTTTAAAAATAAATACCACAATTACAAAAACAGCAATTTTTTGGGCATATACTACACCCAGCCAATCAAAAACCACACCAAAAATTGCAACTACTGTAACAGAAGTATCAAAAAGCCATTCAGCTGCATCAGCTTTCAGCGCAGGAGAATTATATTTTTTAGCAGCCTTTGATTCTAAAAATGTAAACACAAACTGAATTATCAAAATAAATATCAAAAAAAGAACAGCAAAAGCTCTATATCTTATTGGGTGGTGGTATTTTAGAGCATGAATCAAAATCTCATATCCTGCATAAATAATAAAAATACCGCTGAAAAGAGCCGCAAGGTCTTCCAACTTGTGCAACCCCTCAGGAAATCGTTCATTCTTTACACCTGCAAACTTAACAGACAGCAAAATTACAGATGAAGTTATAATATCGCTTAAACTGTGAATGCCATCGGCAATAATTACAGCTGTTGCCGTTAGGTAACCAGCGGCAAGTTTAGTTATTGCAAAAAAGATATTTAATATAACCGAAGCAACCATCCATCTCTGTTTATAATCCTTCATAAAACACACCTCTTTTTGAACATTTGTTCTATTATAATCCACCAACCGGAATTTTTCAAGTTTAATATTTTTTTAACACTTTTTCCATAAAAGCTTCACACTTAAAGCTTAAAACTATCGCAGAAAATCTTTTTAGGAGGTGTGTATGAAGCGGTTGCTGGGTTTATTGTTAACGGTTATGCTTTTTGCCACTACTTCTTATGCGGGTGGCATGGTAAATGGCGCAGGGGCAACATTTCCCTATCCGGTTTACACAGCATGGGCTTACAATTACTACAAAGCCACAGGTATCAGGGTAAACTATCAGGGCATTGGCTCTGGCGGTGGTATCAGGCAAATCACAAACAGGGTAGTGGATTTTGGCGGTTCTGATAAGATGTTGTCACCAGTGGAGCTGAAGAAAAAGGGTTTATATCAGTTTCCTGCTGTAATTGGCGCAATTGTGGTCGTATTCAATCTTGACAATATCAAAGATGGTCAGCTTAAATTATCAAACAAAACCGTTGCTGACATTTTTCTTGGAAAGATTAAATACTGGGATAACCCAGAAGTCAAAAATGATAATCCATCGCTTAGCTTGCCACATCTAAAAATCACCGTTGTTCACAGATCTGAAGGTAGCGGAACAACATGGAATTTTAGCTACTGGCTATCACACATATCAACTCAGTGGAGCAAAAAGGTTGGATTTGGCAAGGTTGTAAACTGGCCTGTTGGCATAGGAGCCAAGGGCAATCAGGGTGTAACAAACTATGTAAAACAGATTAAGGGTGCTATTGGATATGTTGAGTATGCATATAAACTTCAGAACAACCTTAAAACAGCACAGCTTATGACAAAGGAAGGTAATTTTATAAAACCTTCTGATGAAAGCTTTAAAGCTGCGGCAAAATATGCAAGCTGGAGCCCAAAAACATCGTTTTATATATATGGCAATCTGCTGTTAGCAGAAGGCAAAAACAGCTGGCCTCTAACTGTGGCAACAATGATCCTGCTTGCAAACAATAGACCCGCATCGAACAAAAAAGCCGTTAAATTCTTCAGCTGGGCTTTTAAACATGGAGATGCAACAGCGCAGCAACTTGGCTATGTGCCGCTTCCAAAAAGTGTGAAGAATACGATTAGAAACTACTGGAAAAATACTGTTGGTGTAAATGTAGAATAAGAGGGGAATACCCCCTCTTATTTAGTCAGCAACAACGGTAAAACGGTATTTGCAGGTTTTTGAGCCACCTACATTTTTACTAACATGGATTTCTAATCTGTAATGCACCTCGTTTCCCGCTTCAAGGTCTGGAGCATAAGCAGGCAACTCTATAGTTTTATATTTAGGATTAGACACATAGACATTCAGCTGCTTATAGGCAACAAGCTTTCCACCGTTTCCTTCTCTTACCAACGAAACCTGAATAAGGTTCTGTTTTTTCCTCCATATACCATATTTTCTTACACCAGCAACCTTTACCTTTAATTTGATTCTTACCGTTCCAGCTATAGTATGAATGTTGTTTTTACTCCATGTTCCAAGATCGGATTTAAATTTGCTTGGAAATTTAATATAACCCTTCCAGCCACCTTTACCATCCATAAAAACCGTTTTACCAAAGTCTATTACACCGGAAACCCTATTAACATTTGCCGTCCTGTTTTGAACCTTACATACCCCATGAAACTTAGCAAACGACACCGAGGAAAAAAGAATGGTAACAAAAAACACAACACCGCTCATTACACTTAACAATCTCTTCATACACACCTCCATACTTCATTTAACATTATGCATGAGCCCTTACTATTAAAATTATAAGATTATGGAACTTTGTCAAGTATATTTTTATTTATCTTTAAAGTTTTACAATTTCAACGAATGTATCGTTGAATGCTATGCCTCTTTTCGTATCGGTTGGGATGTTTGAGCAGATATAGTTTACATATTTTGATGAATCCTTATAAACAAAAGCAATATCTCCGTATATCTTATCGCTTAATTCTACTTCAAAAACAGCCTTTTTTGAAAGGTTTTTTAAAAACACACGCTGACCTTTAACCAGAGTGTATTTTTCTTTTAATTGTGGTGATACATAAACCCTGCTAAACGATTTTAAATCCCACTGCGAATTGAGATAGGCATGATGAGAAATATTCAGCAATCTAACTTTATCCTTAATATTAAACGGTTTTTTTAGATCAATCTCTTCAAAATTAATTTTTCTTTTCAAACTCCGTTTATCCTCAATATTATCAGTCGAAAAATCTATGGTGCAATTAAAGATGGCTGCAAGTCTCTTTGCCACATCAACATCGTTGGGCAAATCGATAAGCTTTTCTTTTTTTAAGGTCTTTGGAAAGAAATAGCTACCCTGAATATCCTTTTGAGAAAACATGCCTCCAACCCTTATAAATACATCAGCTAAAGCAGCAGTCTGGGTGCAGTTTGCATCAACAACGACAGTAGGGTTGTTTTCAAAAAAATCTGTCAACACATCGTTATCGGGCAGACTAATTAAAGGATTTGATGCCACAATTATAGCACCATCAAAAAACCCTTCCTTTATATAGTTTGTCAGTTCGCTTATAAAGATACTGTTTTTTGGCTTTACAGCGGGTTTCTTTAAACCCTCTTTGGATGAGCGAGAATAGTAAAGCCTATCTAAATTGCCTGTAAAATATGCAAGTCTATTGAGCCATTTTATAGTATTCTTGCCGTTAACATAACGCTGAAGGCCATATCCTTCAATAATTGCAACCTTTTTTTTCTTAAAAATGTCTTTTAAATATTCAAATTCCTCATCCGTCAATCCTGTTTCTTCAAAAGCATCATTACCGTTTTTTGTAAATCCATCTAATTCATCCAGAAGCGCTTTGGCTAACGCTCCGTCTGAGGCTGGATTGATTCTTATGTATCTGCCTATCGATGCTGCCTGCGTTTTGACAGGATCTATATAGACAATCTCTTTTGTTTTTGAGAGTTGCTTTAAAAGTGCAAAAAGATGAGGCGAAACTGCGTGTGCATTTTTACCAAATATAACGATGGCATCAGAGTTTATTAGGTTTTCAATAGGAGGATTTATACAAACTCCAAAATCCTCAATATGAGCCTCGATACCTGTTTCATCGCATGGACTTCCATCAACGAAATAAACATTCTCAAATTTAGCAAGAAGCAAATCCCATACAAACATGGAATAACCAAGATTACCCGAGCCCCTGTAATACAAGATTCTCTTTGAAGATTTAATAATTTTAACTGCAGCTTTTATGGCCTCATCAAGCAAAACAGGTTTTCCTGAAACCATACATGATGCGTCATTAAAAGCAATTTCTCTGTTGAAAAACTGCTTAAGCTTACCACAAACAAACGGTTTTTTTAAAAAATCCCAGCCTTTTGGTTTTATTTTTAGTTTATTATTCTCAATCCTCGCCAAAAATGCACATGTATCAGGACAATCTTTAGCACAAAACTGCTCTATCCAATCCATAACGGTTTTTTAAGACCCCCTTTTGCAAATAATACCTGCAAAAACTCCTGTTCTATCTTTTTGTTCTTCATCTTCAGATACTCAAAAACATCTTCTAAATGGTTGAAGTTCAAATTGTCTGTATTATTTAACGCTGGTAGTTTATCATAAAAATTTTCCATCACAAACTCAATCGTTTCAAAATCTGGATAAAACTCGATATCTTTAAAATTTTCTTTGAAACTATTGTATATGGCAATACCGTTTGCGTCCGCATCGCCAAAAAAAATCAATTTTTCATAAGGAAGCCTTTTTACAAATGCCGTTATTTGCTTTGTTAGATGAAAACCTTTGTTATACAGAAAAATAGCGTTGTTGGGATTTGCACTCATAAAAAAAGACAGGTTTTCAGAGATAACAACTGTAGCTTTACTAACTTTTAAGGTTTCAATTCTACCACCAAAAAAAGCAGCAAGCGTGAGTTTTTGAGTAAGCTCTTTAAGGTTTATGCCGTTTATCATCAAATCAACATCGCATCTGACATAAATAATATTAGGCCTTTGAATGATAGCCCTTTTATTAAACTCATCAGCAAGAAGCCTGTGTTTTTCGATAAACTTTGAGTCTCCAAACAGGTAAGCTGAACAAAACCTTATATCCTCTCCTTTATATTCATTTTCCATAAATTTTAAAAGCTTCTGGTGTGCATTTTTTTCATCCATTATCAACCCTCAACAGCAGGGTTGTTCTGCCGTTTTCAAAAAATCTATAAGCAATTTTGTATTTAAATGAGAGATATTTTAAATACTTTGGTCTGGTGTAGATATAAAAGCTTCCTTTTAATTTACCAAAAAGGGCAGGATTGCGAATCTCTCTTAAACAATGCCTTGTATATGCTACAAACGATTCGTTAAAAACGGCAAATTGATAAACCCTTGCATGCTCAAACTTTACCATTCTCCAGATTTTTTTCTCAGCTCTTAGGCTATCAAGCTGCAGAAGCAATACACCAAAAGCAACGGTTATTGCAACTGTTTTATAAAACACAACCTTTTGTGGCGTTTTTTGAAAATTAAGTAAAGCCACAACAAACAAGCCAAATAGCAACCAGTAACCAACAAATGCATAATGGATTTTATAAAAATAATAGGCAGAAAACATTGCAGCTAAAAATTCAATAACAAAAAAAATTTTTGCCCTTATTAAGGTTTGCTTTGACGATAAGATATATCTGCCAAAAATAATAGAAAGTGGGATGGTGCCAAATGCTATATAATGAGCAAGTTTATTGGCAGAAATGGAAAAAAATAGAAAAATCCACAAAAACCACAAAATCAGAAACCTGTTAAACTTATCTTTAAAATCAAAAGATTTTACAATATCGTAAACAAAAGGATACCACAGATAAACAACACCAACAACAACGGGAAAGTAGTAAAAAAACGAGCGGGGATGCTGATGGGCTGTGCCTGTAAATCGTTCAATGTTGTGATAGAGTAAAAATTTATTGATAAATTCATAACCATACATCTTATATACTGCCACATACCAGGGCAAACCAACAATAAAGAATATTGCAAAACCAGTAAGATTCTTTTTTTCAAAAAATTTTTTAATGGGATTTTCATTCGATACCAAAATCAAATAGATGATGTAGGTTACACCAACCATAACAGGACCTATAGGGCCTTTGGTTAAGAAGGATAGGGCAGTTAAAATCCATGCTATAATAAAACGCTCTTCAATAAAGTAATAAAGCGCTGCCAAAGCAAAAAAGGTTAAACTCATATCCGGCGTGGCTGCTCTTGGCAGGTAAATAAAGAAACCGTTTGATATAAAACCTAAAACGGCAAATTTTGCAATATTATCATCATCAAATAGTTTTTTTGAGAGTTTATAAACAAAAATACTACTAAAAGAGGCAGCGATTATACTTGGCAGTCGTGAAGCATACTCTATAATGCCAGCTGGATCAATACCTTTATTTATAAAATAGTTAACAAAAAACAGCTTAAAAGATGCAACAAGCTCCCAGTAAAATAGAATTGGTTTATCAAACCTCACATGGCAATTAAAAAACGGGATAATGTAGTTGTGATTAGAAATCATTCTGAGGGCTGCATCTACATATTTTGGCTCATCCGGCGGAAAAAGTGAGGTATAAAATGCCCCTATACTGAATAGCACAAAAGAGTATAAAAAAATTGATTTTTTATCTTTAAAAAAACGCTCAAACAACGCTAATTCTATGTGCTTTACCCAGTATAATCTTTTGCAGCTTTTTAAACGAATCTGTTCCTGCAAATTCAAGCCAGTAAAAAACAAGTGTTTCTGCAGGCACAACGGCAATACCTTCAGAGTTGTAAAAATCCATGGCCGTTTGATAAAACTCATCCTCTCTTGATGTAGTTGCATCTTTGGCAACAACAACATTATAACCCTCAGCTTTTAAATCTACAGCTGTCGATAAGACACATATATGCGATTCTATACCTGTGAGAATAATGGTTTTCTTACCAGTTTGTTTAATTCTATTATTAATTTCATCTATCTTTAAGGCAGAAAAAGACATTTTATCAAATCTCTCTGCTGAATAATCAACAAGAAGAGACTTTAGAGGCTCTATAGTCTCACCAAGACCCTTGGGGTATTGCTCTGTATAAATCACTGGCATATTAAACTCATGAGCTGCCTCAATCAGCAATCTTATGTTTTTCACTGTTCTGTCAAGGTTTTTCATTACTTTGCATAGTTTTTCCTGCATATCGATAACAACCAGCAAACAATCCTCTTTTGCAAACATAAATCACCCCCTTTAGCCTTTTAAATAAGTTGAAATCTTGTTGGCATCAGACTTCTTTTTATTAAACTCACCCTGCATTATCTCCTTCTTTCTGGTAATTTTTTTAAGTAAATCATTGTTGTCATTTATCATTCCCTCCACAAACTTAAGCTCCTCTTCATCTGCTTCTTTTAAAACAAATAAATCCTTCAGCTGATAAAATAGATTATTTCTCTGTCTGAACAGTTTATCTACCTCTGCAAGGTTAAACTCTTTTTTATCAAGCAACTCTCTTAGATTTTCTGCATTCTCTTTTAATTTGATATAAATATCCTTTCTTGTGTTATCCATCACACAACCTTTCTATAAAAATACCCTCTCTTAAAGATCCGTTTGTTACAACAACACTTTCCATCCCAAAAAACTCAAGCAATCTTTTTAATAGATAAGCCCCCAAGACTATAACATCCTCCCGACCCTTTTGCAAAATAGGATAAACCTCAAGTAATTTATCCGAATTATATTTTAACATTTCATCTATGATTTTTTCAATAAAATCCTTGCTCAACTCAAGACCCTCTGTGGCATAATAGTCATACTCAACAAGACCCAATTTTATTGCAGCAAGCGTTGTAGGCGTGCCTGCATTGGCCACAAAACAATCAATATTAAAATCGCTTTTAACAAAGCGCTTTAGGTTATCGATAAAATAATCGCATGCCTCGTTCAGCTCACTTTCTTGAGGTGGATCATGTCTAATAAACATTTCAAGCAGCTTTACAACACCCAATGGCACACTAAAGCTATCTATAAGCTCAAAACCACGGCTAAATATAAATTCAGTTGAACCCCCGCCTATATCAACTGCAACCCACGATTTATTGGCTAATACTTCCCTTAAAAAGTAAATAATACAAAGATGTGTTAAAAAGGCCTCCTTCTTTCCATCAATAATCTCTATATCAAAACCTAACTCTTTAGCCTTATTAATAAATAATTCTGAGTTTTCTGCCTCCCTTGTTGCAGATGTTGCAAGACAAAAAACTTTCTCGACCTTATAACTATCTATAATAGCTTTATATTGTTTTAAAACTGCTATAGCTCTATCTATAGCCTGAGGTTTTAATAGGTGTGTTTTTGCAATATCCTCACCAAGTCGTGCTATTTTGCCTTTTCTTAATAGAAACTTAAAATTACAATTTTTATCTTTTTCAACTATTGCCAATCTGATAGTGTTTGTTCCAATATCAATTGATGCTGCTCTCATTATCCAACAAAGAGACCTTTAAGAGAAAGAAATATAGCGGCAGATAAAGCAGCTGCAATAGGCAGGGTTAAAAGCCAGGAAACAACAATATCCTTCAAAACCTTTAGATTCAAAGCACCTATACCTCTTGCCAGTCCAACGCCAATAACTGAACCCACAAGTGTGTGGGTAGTAGAGATAGGAAGACCCATCTTGGAACAAACAAGAACTGTAGTGGCTGCCCCAAATTCGGCTGCAAATCCCCTTGATGGTGTCATGTCTGTTATCTTTCTTCCAACAACCAATATAACCTTATACCCATACATCGAAAGACCCGCCACTATGCCAACCGCACCAACACTCAACACCCATATAGGCATGGAAAGTGCTTTATGGGCAGTCAAAGCAGATGCATAAACAGCTCCCATCAGTGGACCAACAGCATTTGCAACATCATTTGCACCATGAGAAAATGCCATATAAGATGCAGTTATAACCTGCAGGATAGCAAACACACGCTCAACCTGAGGGAATCTTCTTTTGTAGGGCAGGGTAGCATCAACCGGTATGTTGTCAACAATTTTATAAATAACAGCATAAAAAACGATACTAACAGCAATTGCTATCAATAAAGCGTGTGTAAAACTAAAGTTTAAGTGCAGGTTTTTTAGTCCTTTATAAAGCATTGAAAATACAAGCACCATAGACACCAAAAAAGCCAGAAAGGGAGCGTATTTTTTGGCTGCAACAACCGGTTTATCATCGGCTAAAATCTTCTTTGATATAAAAAGAAAAATAAAAAACGATATAATACCACCGCTGATTGGTGAGACAATCCAGCTTGCAACAATAGTTATAACCTTTCCCCACTCAATCGATGCAAGACCGTGCGTAACTATACCAAATCCCATTACACCACCGACAATTGAGTGGGTTGTGGACACTGGCATTCCCAATTTTGTTGCCATATTTACCCACAGGGCTGCAGCAAGGAGTGTTGCAAGCATACCCAGAGCAAACACCAACGCATCTTTACTGTATGCAGCAGGTGACACAATACCTTTTGCCACAGTCAAACTAACATGGTTGCCCACAAGCATGGCACCTGTAAATTCAAAAATAGCCGCTACAATAATAGCCTGCCTGAAAGACAAACTCCTTGCGCCAACACTTGTACCCATTGCATTTGCAACATCGTTAGCGCCTATATTCCAGGCCATATAGAATCCAAAAGCTGCGGCAAGTAAAATAACGATTAAGGGGCTCATTGTGAGATTATCAACCTGATTCTATTTGCCATTTTTTCGGCTGCATTGGCAATATCACCAGTTGTCTCTAAAATCTTCATCCATAACATCAGCGAAGCACAATCTAATTCCCCTGATCTATTTATTACGATCTTTGTAAGGTTATATTGAAGCACATCAGTTTTATGCTCACTTTCATTTACTTTATCCAATAGATCAATAACTGTTTTTGCTTCTGGTCCTGCAAATCCTGCCTCTCTCAATGCCTCCAATTCATCTATAACATTACTGGACAACTCTACAACATCCAATACAGCTTTAATAAATTCATCAATTTTATCTTTAAGCTCATCGGGTACTTTTATGATTTTAAAGCTCATCAAGACGCCCAGGTCTTCTGTTTTATCTGCAATTGCATCCATCGATGTTATTATCTGCAGCACATCACCGCGGGCTACAGGCATAAAGATACTATTTGGAAGACTCTGTCTTATGCTGTTTTTTATATTATCTGTTTGAAATTCATGATCTGATATCTCTTTTGCTATCCTTTCAACCTCTTTCTCATCACCATCCATAAAGGCCTTATAGAGTTGCGGAATCCTTGAAGTGCATTCCAATACCTCTTTCATCATCTCCCTCAAGGCTATAAAGGGAGATTTTCTAAATAGGTCAAATATACCCATCTAACCCTCCTGATTCAGCTCTTTAACCCTTTCGATAATATTCCTTGCCACATCCTCAAATGCCTGGGTTATAGGAGAGGTGGGATCTGCTACAACAATCGGTTTACCCTTATCTGCACCCTCTCTTACCTCAACATCTATCGGAATCTCGCCCAAAAAAGTTAAGCCTTTATCCTCTGCAAAACGCCTTGCACCACCGTGGTCAAAGATATCGGTTCTTGCTCCACAGTGTGGGCAGATAAAATAGCTCATGTTTTCTATAACTCCTAAAACAGGGATATTTAGCCTTTCAAAGAAATCGTTTGCCTTATAAGCATCGCTCATTGCAACATTTTGGGGTGTAATAACAATTATTCCACCGCTAACCTTTGTCTCCTGCGCAAGCGTCAACTGTGCATCTCCAGTACCGGGTGGCAAATCAACAACCAGAAAGTCAAGTTTCCCCCAACTGACATCCTCTAAAAACTGTTGAATCGCCTTATGAATCAAAGCTCCTCGCCAGATTACAGCAGCATCCTTTGGAACAAGGTTTCCAATAGAGATAACCTTAATACCGTATTTTTCTATAGGAAGGATTTTATCCTTGTGATTTGGATCAAGTGTAACAGGAACACCCTCAATCCCCATCATTGTTGGAACATTGGGTCCGTAGATATCAGCATCAAGCAGGCCAACTTTATATCCAAACTTTGAAAGTGCAAGCGCTGTATTAACACTAACAGTGGTTTTACCCACGCCACCTTTACCACTTGTTGTTGCAATCACATAGCGAATATCCGAAATCTTATCTTTAGCATCAACAACCTTTTCAATAACAAGCTCTACATCTTCAACGCCGTCCAATTTCTTTAACGCAATCGGTATGCTGCGTTTGAGCATATCAATAACGGCCTGATTTTTTTCCTGAGTTTTTATTTTGACAACAACTTTATTGCCCTCAACAACTACATCATCGATAATTCCTTCCTGAAGCACACTATGCGTTTTACCCGGATAAAAAACCTTTTTCAGCTCATCCAAAACTTTCTCTTTCATCTTTAACTCCTTTTAAGTGCCAATTGTCCAGCTGTTTAGATACTCTTCTTGTTCCTTTGTTAACTCATCAATGTTAACACCCATCGATTCAAGTTTAAGTCTTGCAATTTCCTTGTCAATCTCCTCTGGAACCCTGTAAACCTTTTTTTCAAGCTTATCACCATTCTCAACCAGATACTTAGCACTCAAAGCTTGATTGGCAAAACTCATATCCATAACAGCAGAAGGGTGGCCCTCAGCAGCAGATAGATTAACAAGCCTGCCTTCGGCTAATAGATATACACATCTGCCATTCTTTAGTTTATATTCTCTAACAAAAGGCCTTACATCACGCTCTGAAACTGCAATCTCTTTCAAACCTTTAACATCTATTTCTATATCAAAATGACCCGAGTTGGCTACAATAGCTCCATCCTTCATCAACTCAAAATGTTCTTTTCTAATTACATGCATATCACCCGTTACTGTGCAGAAGAAATCCCCAATTTTTGCTGCCTCAGCAATAGGCATAACCCTATAGCCATCCATCACAGCTTCAAGCGCCCTTAATGGGTCAACCTCCACAACAACAACATTGGCACCCATGCCAGAAGCTCTCATGGCAAGCCCTTTGCCGCACCAGCCATAGCCACACACAACAAACACGCTCCCGGCAATAAGCCTGTTTGTTGCCCTGATTATACCATCTATTGTTGACTGGCCCGTGCCGTAGCGATTATCAAACATATGCTTTGTATCTGCATCATTAACCGCAATCACAGGAAACTTTAAAACACCATTTGTTTCCATGCTTTTGAGTCTTATCACGCCTGTGGTTGTCTCTTCTGTGGAACCGATAATATTATCGGCAAGTTCAGACCTTTTTGAGTGAAGCAAAGACACCAAATCTGCACCATCATCCATGGTGATATTGGGTTTTTTATCAAGAACGGCATTTAAGTGGGCATAATAGGTATCTCTATCTTCGCCCTTTATAGCAAAAACAGGTATGTTATAATATTTTACAAGGGCTGCTGCCACATCATCCTGAGTGGAAAGGGGGTTTGAGGCACAAAGATAAACATCGGCTCCACCCTTTTTTAAGGTTACCATTAGATTTGCCGTTTCTGTTGTTACATGAAGACAAGCACCTATCGTTTTGCCTTCAAGGGGTTTATTCTTTTCAAAATCATCCTGAATGGACTTAAGCACATTCATCTGCTTAAATGCCCATTCAATCCTATTTTTACCCTCATCGGCTAAATTGATATCTTTTATATCGTAATCCATCTTCACAACCCCGCTTTCTTTCTTATTTCTTCGGCTTTATCTGTTTTCTCCCAGCTAAACTCAGGCTCTTTCCTGCCAAAATGGCCGTATGCAGCAGTTTTCTTATAAATAGGCCTTAAAAGATCCAATGTTTCGATCATACCCTTTGGCGTCATATCAAATGTATCGACGATTATTTTTTTAATATCCTCCTTTGGTAGCTTACCTGTTCCGTAGGTATGCAACATAATACTTACAGGCTCCTCAACACCAATTGCATAGGCAAGCTGCACCTCGCAGCGTCTTGCAAGACCTGCAGCTACGATATTTTTAGCAATATACCTTGCCATGTAGGCGCCGCTTCTGTCCACTTTCGTTGGATCTTTTCCAGAAAATGCACCACCGCCATGGGCTGCAACACCACCGTATGTATCAACAATAATCTTTCTTCCTGTTAAACCGGTATCTGCATGGGGTCCGCCAAGCACAAACCTGCCTGTTGGGTTAATGTATAGCTTAATATCTGGATCCCACATCTCTTGCGGAATTACATACCTTATCACATACTGCACGATGTCCTTTCTTAACTGTTCAAGCTCAATATTGGGATCATGCTGAGCAGAAACAACAACCGCCGTTACTTTATCAGGCTCAAAACCTTTATATCTTATCGTTACCTGCGTTTTACCATCGGGTCTTAAATAGGGCAGAAGCCCTTGTTTTCTAACATCGGCAAGCCTCTTTGATAGCTTATGGGCATAAACAATAGTCAGAGGCAAAAACTCATCAGTCTCATCGGTTGCATAACCAAACATCATACCCTGATCGCCTGCCCCTAACTTTTCACCTTTATTGACGCCTATGGCAATATCAGGGGATTGCCTATCAATAGATGTAACAACAGCACAGGATTTATAATCAAGACCGTAATCTGCATTGGTATAGCCAATCTCTTTTATCGTCTGTCTTACAACCTCAGGAATTTCAACATAGGTGTTTGTTGAGATTTCTCCAGCTACAAACACAATGCCTGTTGTTAACATTGTTTCGCAGGCAACGCGGCAGTTTTTGTCATCTTTAATAATGGCATCCAAAATAGCATCAGAAATTTGATCTGCAACCTTATCTGGATGACCCTCTGTAACAGATTCTGAGGTAAAAAGGAAGGTTTCGTTGTTATTCATAGCCAACTCCTCTATACAAAAAAATGGTGCCGAAGAGGGGGGTCGAACCCCTACGGGCGTAAAGCCCACTAGACCCTGAATCTAGCGCGTCTGCCAATTCCGCCACTTCGGCACTTTTGAAGTGATTATAATCAAAAGTTTATCTTTGTCAATTCAAATACTAACCATGTAAGGTTTAAATTATCCTTTTACTAACAGCTCCATAGCCTTTTCATAGAGCCTGTTGTTACCCACTACCTTCAGACTTAGCGGGTCGAAGAAGAGGATTTCTGCTGAAGCAAAGGTGTCTATAACCCTGGTATACTTATCACTGTCTGGGATAAAGTAGCCGTTTTTTACTATAGAGGATGCAATATCTTCAAATATCTTCCTATCTTCTTTACTAACTTTACCAGAGAAATTCATAAAATGCATTATCTCAGTGTATGCCAGCCATTGCTGGTGTTCAAGATACTCTTTGAGATTTTTAAACTCACCTATATTTCTCTTCAACTTCTGCAAAAGCGGTATACATCCACCAAGGTAGTAGTAAATCATATCTATATCATTCTTTTTGAAGCCTTCAGAGGTTAGCCAATCATAAACAATTTCAAAGGGTAGATGGTCAACTTTATAAAACTCACTTGTTAGTTTTAGTTTTGCGTCGTTGTAGATTTTATCTATAAAAACAGTATTGGAAGAAATAATAGCAACATGCGATATATGGAGTTCTTTAGTTAACCTCACACAAAAATTCAAGAATTCCTTGAGAAGTTCTTTTTCTCCATTTATGTAAATATCCTCTAAAGTTTGAATCTCGTCAATAATTATTATTACTCTTTTATGCTTTGCAAGTTTACTTATTTCTCCTATCATCACATTAAACAGATCTTTTTCTCTGTTTTTAATTTCTTTTAAAATCTCGGCTTCTATCTCAAATATACCCACAGACATACGGGCATTAATCTTCTTTTTTTCTTTTATTTTTTTATCTGTAGGTTTTATGAAAGCCTCAAGAAACGAGTTGTAATTTGTAATCAAGTATCCCCTTAGATTCATATACTTAACCCAGTAATTTTTCTTTGGTTTTAGCTGATCAAAATCCTCAAATAGCTCTTTTTCAACAACATACTCTACAATTGTTGTTTTGCCCGATGATTTAGGACCATAGATCCATAATATTTCTTTTGGTAAAGCATTAAACCAATCAACAAGAAAATTTATCTCTTTTTCTCTGTCTATAAGTTTTTCTCCTCTGAAGAATCTATCTGCCATAACCGCTCCTTATAAAAAATCGCTTAAAATATAATTAGACACAAATTTAGCACTGTTTGAACTTAAAAATATCCTCCCGCCCTTTATCTCTATCATACCTGCAGTTTTAAAATAATTCAATTGATCCTTATAATAATCAAGCAAATCCACTCCAAATCTATCCTCAAATTCTTTTATACTTACTCCATCTGTTTTTCTTAAACCAAACACAAAAGCCTCTTTTAAAAGCTCATCATCTTTGAGATTTTCCTCAACAACCCTGCAGGAGAGTGGATCCTTCATGTAATTTAGCACATCTTCCTTATTTTTAAACCTCTGTTTATTACAAAACGAGCTTGCCGATGCCCCAAACCCTAAGTAATTTTTAAACTCCCAGTATGCACAGTTATGGATGCTTCTAAATCCCTTTTTTGCAAAATTGGAGATTTCATACTGCAAAAAACCGTTTGCCTCTAAAAAATTACACGCCTCATTATACATAAGCCAAGCCTCATCATCATCAGAAATTACCAGCTTTCCATTTTCAAATAATCTATAAAACTCAGTATGTTCATCAATAGTCAAAAGGTAAATTGAAATGTGATTAATATCAAGGTTCACAGCTTCTTTCAGCTCTTTTTTAAATAAATCAACACCTTCACTAACGCCATACATTAAATCTAAGCTGATATTCTCAAATCCACTTCTTACAGCCTCATCAACTGCCTTGTAATTATCTTCAACACTATGCCATCTGCCAAGCTTTTTAAGCTTTTTTATATCAAAGGACTGCACACCCAGACTTAGCCTGTTAAATCCAAAACCAACAAGCTCTTTTAAATATCCCTTTTTAATAAACGGCACCGCCTCAATAGTGGCTTCTTTGATGTCGCAGCTAAACTTTTTATGTACTGCAGATAAAACATCCTCAATATGTGAAGGCTTCAAAACCGTCGGAGTTCCACCACCAAAATAAATGCTCTTTACCACACCACTACAATCGCTCAAACTTATCTCTCTTTTCAATGCCTCAACATAATCATCAATTAAGCCAAAAGATTTCTCAAGGGAATAAAAGCCACAATATGGACATTTTTTGTAGCAGAAAGGAATATGAAAATACAGATAAAGTTCATTCTTATCTGCGCCAGTTAAAGCCTTCACACCTT
Organism: Hippea jasoniae; assembly: GCF_000744435.1. Lineage (NCBI taxonomy): Bacteria > Pseudomonadati > Campylobacterota > Desulfurellia > Desulfurellales > Hippeaceae > Hippea > Hippea jasoniae. The sequence continues at coordinate 174,221 of NZ_JQLX01000012.1, read as the reverse complement.
TAAAGTATCGCATAGTTTTATTCTAACTTATGAAAACAAGTCATGCAATAGGTAAAAAAACAGTGGTTTAGTGTCAACTGCAATCCCAAACTGCACCACCTGCGCAATACAAAAATGCACCACTTTACTAAAAAATTTTTTCTAAATCTAAAAGAACACCAGCCTTTCTTTTCTGTTTAAGTCTATAGCTTTCCCCTTGAATATTGAGTATATGACTGTGATGGATAAGCCTATTTTGTCAGGATTTACACAGTTTTTGTGAGGGGTCTTGAAGGTTTTTATACCACTCTAAAACATTTTTCAAATGTTTTAAATAAACATTAAATCTTGAAAATAGCTCCTCTGCAACCTCCTCTCTGTAAGTATGGGAAGTAAGATTTCTATCATCTATCATTTTAAGAAATTGCACCACATCTTTCTCTTTCATATAACCTGCAGAAAAAAATTCTCTAACACAAGACTTTGGGCTTCTACATTCAATACCATCAATCTCCCTTAAATAACTTTTCATAAATTTCCACAATAATTCTACTGTAAATTTAAAGCGTTGTATTGCACTATCTCTAAAGTAGCCGTATTAGTCTTCATCTGCCTGTTTAGCTTTAAAATATGCCTGACTAAATCTATCAAATGCCTTTTGCAAAGTTTCAAAATACTCATCTACATCTTTCTCCCTCTTTTAGGATTTTATCGTATAATTCACTGTTTTTATTTAAAACAACCAGATCAACTTTAAAAGGAAAATTACTTTCCTCAAGAAGTTCTTTTAACAACACAATTTTTGCTGAGATATCCATTTCTGAAACAATAGCAATATTCACATCAGAAAAAGGAAAGTTTATCTTTTTAGCCCTTGAGCCAAATAGATAAATCTTAACCTTGGAGTCTTTGAAAAAATCTATCAGGTATTGTTTTAGGTCGTTTATACTTATTAATTCACTACTCTTCACAATTGGCCAGTAATATTAAAACTTTTTAAACAACACGGTCAGCCAGGCAATCTCCTGCTGATTCGTTTTACTTTTTGCAACTAAATCCACGCTGTATAACCAGTAATTTCTATTCTCAGGAATTACTGCAGTAGGTGCATTTACATGTGTAACATCTGTAATCTTTGCATAAACAGTATAGTTGCCCAAATCCCTCTTCCAGTCGTAGTAATTGATTATATCCTGCGGGCTTGAATGACTTATGCAGTGCTGGAATTCTTCATCTCCGCCACATATTTGATAACATGAGCTATTTGGCCACTTCCAATCATCAACCGACTCTGCAGGTTTAAGCTTGCAACTATGCAAAACAGTTACGCTGGAAATAACATCTCTTCTCCAATCGCTTGCATCCAGCCTGTCGATGTCGTAATAAAGCAGTAGCTCTGAAGCCCCCTTTGCTGCCTCTAATGCTGATGTGTAAACCTTAAAACTACCCGAAATCTTTGTGGATCTAAAAACCAAACTCATCAAAATAGCTATCAGGGCAAGAGCTATGAAAGATAAAAATAAAGTTGTTACAAGCGCAAGGCCCTTTTTGCTGCTCAGCATTTATTTCTCCTTGGGTGATAGATTTAACGGATTAACAACAAGCTCTATAGTTTTCCATCTATAATGCCTCTGTTTTTCAGTCAAATGGTCGACATTCAATACCCCTGTTCTATCATCACCAACTGCAATTGTTGAGTCATCGTAATAAAAATTTGGATCATACTTACCTATCTGCTGGACAATAAAAACCCTGACCTGTTTTAGATTACTTCTTTGAGCAGCTGCATCATCTGTCATAACCTGCTTCCAGATAATTTTATTACTGTTTTTATCATATACTCCAAAAGCAACCTGAAAATCCAGAATACAATCAAGAAGAGGCTGAGGGTTATTTCTTTTTCCATCAGCCTGATTTATATTGGCTCTGTAGAGTTCATATGTTCCTGAAGCACATCTTGAAGGCATGGTTGAGGGTAAATAAAGAAAATAATCTGCCCTGTTAAACGGCATACGTGGTTGCTGAGAGCTAATACCAAAGGCAAGAAAAATCCTCTGGCCCGATGGATATTGAAAAGATGATTTTTTATTGTAACCTATAAACCTAAATCTATTAAGGTCAATCTCAGAAAAATAGGTATCTGATATCTCATCACTTTGATTTAAAGGTATATATTTATATTTTGTTAAATAACCCCAGTTTCTTACATAATCGTTTAAAGATGCAACTGTTGACTTAATTACCAAAACATCAGAGTTATTTGGTCCACTACCGTTATCAGATACAAAAGGCCGCGGGGGGTTGTTTGGGGCATCGTTAAATGTTGTAGGGTTAGGGGAGTATTTTGAATCGTCAACAGCTTCGTTGTAGTTATCAAGCACATAAGGCAAACCAAAACCAGCCATCTCTATATCTTTTCTTAATATGTTTAAACCAACAAGGCTGTTTATATTATTTTCTGCAATGCCCACCTGTCTTGCTTGATGTCTTAAAACATAAATAAAACTTTGAGACACAGCAGCTATTACAAGAACAAATATAACCATAACAACCAATAACTCTACAAGCGTCAAACCTTTTTTATTCATTTGTAAATCACCGTATCAATTGAGTAGGAGTGTTTTTTAGATGGTGGATAAAAATATTCAACCACAACCTCAACATTATTATTACCATTAACAAAACTTGATGGGTCTGGAGCATTTACAACATAGAGTTCTTTAAAATTGCGAAAATCCTTTGTTACATTATCACACTTCAAGCCAGCTCTTAAATTTTCAACGCATCTTTGTGCTATATTGATAGCAGCATTTCTTAAACTATTTTGAACATTTATTTTTGTATACATAGCTAAGGCAGAAAACAAACCCATAAAAATTATAAGGAATATCACCATGCTCACCAAAATCTCAATAAGTGTAAAACCCTTCTTATTCCTCAACATTACAATTATCTCCATCCCATTCACCAACAGCGATTCTTAGCCTTGATACGCTTATACATGTAGCTGGCTTGTTTTTTAATTCTAAAGAATATATTGTACCAACAATATTTGCAGAACCATCAATCCCAAAAGTCATATTGTCAGATCCCAATTGAAAACGATGGCCGAATCGTGTCTTTGTATTTATTACAGACACAAGCTTATTGCCGCAAGTCAATTTTAATTCATTTGAAGAGCTACACGAAACTGCGCAGTTGGTTTTCATGGTAAACGCCTTAACTCGTGCATCATTAAGCAGCGAGTAAATATTATATATGTCTTTTTTCACCTGTGTTTTTTTAGACCAGCTTGCATACATAGGGATTCCAATCGCAAGCAATATAACCGCTATTGCCATTACTACAATAAGTTCAATTAAACTAAAACCCCTGTTTTTCAAAATCAATGCTCCCAGATATAGATTACTTCGTTGCCCGAATGAGAAAACTCATTCAACGGCATTGGTTGTTCAGGAGTAACTCCTTTATGCCATTGTGTAGCCATTCCGTTGTTTTCGGTAAATGATGTTTTTGCATTTATAGTATGAACAGCACCTGTTGAAGTTTGCAAAAGCAATATTGCTTGAGGTAGTGATTTTAAATTAACAGTATAAGAACCACATTTATTTAATATAGAATCCCCTGTTGCACAGTTTAATCTCAAAACTCTTGAACGTCCACCAAAACCACATATATCAGAGGTAGGCTCAGTAGTGGCAAAAAATACAACATTGAAATCGCTTACCATAGGATCCGATAAAACTCTTTCTTTAAGATATCCGTCTTCAGAACCATTAAGCTCCCTATACCAGCTTCTTATTACATTGTTTCCAAGGTCGGAACAGATAGCTGAGCTGTCATTTGTGACATCAGCAACATTAGCATTTACAAGAACTTTACCGTTATCATCTAAACTCAAAGCTAAACCATACAATCTTTCTTTCTGGCCAGATAATGGATTGTCTTCTTTGAAAAACCATTTTCCTGTTCCAAAATATATATAACCCCTATTGAAGCATTTAGCAAACTTGATATTTGATGTTACCGGTGTAATAGCTCTATTAAAATATACTGTTGTTGTCCATTCGTTTACATTATCACTATTTGTATTCAATTCTACCAATGCCCCTTTCATATTATTTATATCACCGTCAAAGATTGTTGCACCTGCAAAAACCGCATCTGTATTGCCGTCGTTATTCAGATCAACACCGTTATTAAAGAGCCTTCCGCAAAATGCCCTTTGTAAACCTGTATCGATTTCCCTTTCAAGTTTACCACTTAAAAGATCAAGAACAAAAAATCTTAAATCCGTATATACACCACCCTTGTAGTTATCAGGTCCGCTGCCAAACACAACATATCTCTTAGATCCTCTTTTTACAATCGCAGGGCCGGAGTAGGTAAATCCCAGATCTTTATTTGTAAACTCCCATAAAAACTTAGGTTTTAAAGGATTGGTAATATCAAGAGCAAAGTAAGATGACAAACCTATACAATCTGATGAAGATGTATTACTACATGTATCCTTGGGCGGGTTTATACAGCCATTATCTGTGCAACCAACTGCTCCACCCAACCTCATACCACCAATTAATATAATTTTATCATAATATCCATCGCCATTCGTATCTAACCTTAAAATATAAGGTGTTAAATCAACAAAATAATAGTGACAATAATCAGGATCAGCCAACACCCTTAAATAGGGCAGGGCATTCCTTGGTATAAATGCCCATAACTCCTTACCCACATCATTATTCTCATCGACAGTTGAATTTATGTTATTCACAAGTCTTAATTTTTGATTTGACTCAAGATGATTGTATTTTACCTTACCAACCAAGAAGGCATGAAGCATACCATCATTTGCTCCAACATAAACCACAGAAAAATTATCGTAGTCAACTACCTTGGGTGTAGAATAAATAATATCTCCAAGTTTCCAAATACCATTACCTGTATCTCTATTCCTGTAACCATTTATGTCAATTCCATAAATATATTTTTCTAAGTTTCCTAATGTTATTGCTTTAGACAATTTATAATTTTCATTGTCATCATCAATTACACCATCATTATTCTCATCACCAAATATGGTTGAATTATCAACATCTTTGAGTTCTATTAAGTGATTTTCTGAATTATCGTCAAAAGCGGGTGTATATATTTTCCTATTATTCAAGGGGTCATTATCTTCTTCCAATATTTTTCCTGATTCCACCACAGGTATTAATTCATTCAGAGTTTTAATTTGAGGCTGAGAGCTATTATCTATAATACCACCGCAGGTACTTTTATACACAGATATTTTGGTTGCTGTTTCCCCATACTGTATTATATTATCTCCTCCGCTATCTCCATTGGGCTGACAAATATCAAGTATTTTATTTTCAATTGTGTCTTCTCTGATATTATTAACTAACTCTCCATTGGCATAATAATTATACAACCACCATGTAAATAAATAACCCATCCAATCAACTGAATAGTTACTACTAAAGCTTCTTGAAGGATAAAACGCAGCTTGCAACATCAAAGACCCGAAACGATTTTTTTCTGACAAAACGGAAACAGAAGATCCAGAAGAGGCTTGTTTGAGAATCTCAGAAAATACATTGGTTATTGCCTTTTTTAATTCCTCCGGATTATTACCAAGAAAGAACCCATAAGGACCTGTATTATCCTTATTCTTTTTCACTTCAGGATTATTTTGTAGATTTTCAAGATTTTCCGTTTGAGTTAATGATGTGTTAGGATAACCATCATTGGTTAAGGCAATAGAATTGTTTGAGCCCAAATTATAGGGCTTACCATTATTATCTTTATCAAGATAGTTTCCATAAACAGCCATCCATTTTAAAGCATTTGTTCCTGAATCTGTTGGGCTTGCAAACATAGATATTGAGTAAGTCTCCACTTTTTGGTTACCGCTTAAGGATGGGACTAAATCGGCTGTTCCCCCGCGCCACATTTCATCTATCGGTCTTATTGGATCACTGCTTGTTTTAGTACTTGGAGTATTCCACTCACCATCTGACATTACAATTATAAAATTCTTTGTACATTTAACCTTCTGCTCCTGACCGTTAACTATAAATTCATAAGGGTCAACATTACCATAATTAGATAGATTCTTTTCTTTAAATAACTTCTCTACATCATCTAAAGCTATCTTTGTCGCTGTTGCACCGTTTGGAGATGTGTTATTAATTTTATTAATAAGTGTTGAATAATCATAAGATAACCCAATCCTATCAATAATATCGCCATTAAAAAGAATTGAACCAATTCTTGGTTTCTGCTTAAGTCTTTCAATTTCCTGCAAAATTCCCTCAACTTGCCCCAATGTTGAATTGTAAGTTGACGCATCTTGCTTCTTTATCCGTTCCCACCAATTTGAGTTACCTGAATAAGTAAACGTTGTCTCAATATAATTACTGTTATAAATTTTCCCTCCTGTCAAAATCCATCTTAGAATATCAACTCTGGACATAATCAACCAATTCAATACGTTGCCGCTAAAAGCATGTTTTTTAGTAAAATAAAAATAAGAATCATAAAAATTTGCTGTCGATGATGCATCATATTTTACTGTATCATTATTTGAGTTACTAAACGAAACAGTTGAATCTATATACCAATAACCATAACAATCATAGCCATTCAAACCATATATGCTTACACTGTTCCACTTACTACACTTATACATTTTATCTGGTTTAAAATAACCATAATAAGTTTTATTAGGATCATAACCGGATGTATCTCCAGGATAAGCAAAAAAAGTCATACTGCCCGAATAATCCAATACAAGCATAACATTGGATGGTGATTCTGATATTAAAAACGGAGGAATTGAACAATATTTACTCAATTCAACTGTTGCCGAAAAGGAAACATTCACAAACATTGTAAAAGAAAAAAACAAAAACAATAAAATAATCTTATTTGCTTTTTTCATCTTAGCCTCCTGTTATTAATTGGCGCAAACTTATTTTTACCCAAAAAACCTTCAATATAATCGCCCTTTTTAGCATCAATATTGCCGTCTATTAAAAACAGACGGTTCCTGTATGTCTCACTAACAATTCTTATTAAGGTTTGGTTAGCTTTTTTCTTTACAACAACAGCTCTGACCATCAAAGGCTCGACACCTAAACTTTTTACATTTGATAGCTCTAAAACAGTAATTTGTTCATTTATATTGTGAGATTTATTGTTGATAGGAAAATCATAACCAAACACATCAACAGACAACAAACAAATTACTAACAAACCCAATATCAATACCTTTATTCTTTTCATACCCCACCTCAACTTTTTATTCTTATTTTAAAGCTACTCGCTCTTCGTTAAAAAATCGTGAAAATTTCATCATTTCCAGAATTTTTTTGCTATTTGAATGGCTTTTTGTTCAAAAAATTGCTTATAATACTCTAATGGCTTTATTAAATAAGGCACATTCTCTAAATTCTCAGGCAGATTGGCAAATTTTCTCTGAATTATATATTGAGCACCATCTATTCCAAATTTTTCTTTCACTTTTTCTAATCCCCAGAACAAATAATTCTCATCTTTTGAGTTCAAAATAAAATACAAATCGATTAAATCCTTTTCTTCATCTCTATCAATTAAGGCAGCAATTTTATTTACAAAAAGATCATCAAAACTATCCACACGCAAACCTTCAATTATTATACATTTATTGATTTGCTCAAATGGATAGAAGCTAAACTCAACCTTCAATGAATCATTTGTAAACTCAAGAAAAAAAAGCCTTCTATCGTAAATCTTTTCATATTTAATTTTTCTAATATGCGGCAGGGAATTAAGAAATGAAATAATCGTATTTATATCAAGTGCTTCTTTGTGTTTTGTAAAAAAATCAAGATCATAGGAGTAGCGATGCTTTAAATAAAATTCAGATAGCGCAGTTCCACCAGTAAAATAAAAATACTTATTCAATGCAGAACTTCTAAATTGGTCTAAAAAAAGCCTTTGAGTGTCAGTCAATATCTTCATTCAAGTTCACCTTTTTGTATAAGCTCATAGTAAAGCTTGATCAGCTTTTTGTTTGCGGCTGGCACATCCAATTCATCAAGCATATTATAAAGTTCAATAACGGTATTTTTATCTCTTCCAACCTGAGGAAAAAACAAGGCTATTTTTTGCAGTTTTGCCTTTTTTGATAGTTTTTTATAGTCCCAGAATATATCAATATTATCGTGTGGTTTATCATTCATTCTTATTTTCCAGCTCCCTTTCAAATATCTCCCATAGCTTAAGTTCTATATCAAAGGTCTTGAGTTTTACAGTTTCGTCCCAGTTGAATATCTCAGGAGCCTGATATATGCCATTTTCAAGAAAGTATCGTTCAATGTATTCCCTGTCTGGAAAAACGATTATGTATTCTCCTACGCCAAATTTCTCATAGAGTTGCTTTTTTTCTCTTCTGTCTTTGATTTCTGTGGATGGGGATGTGATTTCAATGATTAAATCCGGTGCACCTTTTATGTTGTCTTCTGTTATTTTATTTTTATCACACACAACAAAGATATCAGGCTGAACAATATTAAACTCATTAAAAACCACATCTGTGGGGGCGGAGAATGCCTCGCAACCCTTCTGTGAAAATTCCTTCTTATGAGAAGCAAAGATTGCTACTATATTCCAGCTTATCCTCTGATGTTTAACTTTTGGTGCAGGTGTCATATTGTATGCAGTGCCATTTATTATCTCCCAGCGTTCATCATCTGGCCAGTTTAGATAATCATGATAGCTATATTTTATAGACTCTTTTTTAGCAACCGGCATGTGAGCCTCCTGTGTAAATTTAAAACTCTATCAATACAGCGTTTTTTGAGCTTTTCAGTAGAGCATCTCTTAGTTTTTCAAATTGTTCAGAATAAAAAAGATGGCTTTTAAGCTTTGAGTCGCTTGCACCAAAATTATCAACAAAATCAAACTGCCTTGCAAGCCTTCTTGCTATAACATCCTCTCTTTTTCTGTTTGACGGAAAAACAACAACCCCCACAATAATTGCATGCTTTAGCAAATAATCTATATGCCAGCGCGGCTTTTCAATGGGTTTAAAATATCTTTTTATCCTCCTTTTTATGCCAGCCATAGCTGAACCCACATAGGCATAATACCCTGCTTTAAATGTAACCCTGCCGAGTGCACCAACTGCTATAACTGTTTTCCTATCAAGCTTTAATATTAAAGCATATGCGCCTTTTTTATTCAACAATCCTTGTTCTACTTTAAAATCCACCGCCCCATCGATATAACTTCTTTCTTTAAGATTTCATTTAAAATTATACCAAAAACGATCCATAAAATCGATAAAATTACAAATAAATGTCAAATCACCAACCAGCTTGCACTGGATTTACATAAAAACCATGGTTTCTATAAATATCCCCCTTTAAATAAACATTAATTAACTTTATTTACCATATATTTAACCTTGAAATCAAGCTCTCTCTATCCTATAATTTTGAGGTTTAAAGGAGGGGGGATGGAACTTGAGAGGTTTCAAAAGGATGAAATAAACGGCTATACAATTTACTTAAAGCTTTCAGGTCTCAAAGGAGTCTCAACAAAAAACGCTGAAATTTTAAGACAGATAGCCGAGGATGAAAAAAAGCACTATGAAATTTTAAAAAAATACACAAAAAAAGAGATTAAACCCAACAGTCTCGTAGTTTTTTTCTATGTTTTGATGGCCTACATTTTTGGCATAGTTTTCAGCATAAAAATGATGGAAGCAGGTGAGGATAAAGCACAACAAAATTACTCATCAATCCTTAAGGATGTAAAAGAGGCAGAGTCTATCATAAAAGATGAAGAAAATCATGAAAAACAGCTTGTTGAAATGTTAAAAGAGGAGCGTATTGAGTATATCAGCTCGATGGTGCTTGGCATAAGTGATGCAATTGTTGAGTTAACAGGAGCCTTAGCTGGTGTTTCCCTTGCTCTGCAAAACCCACGCCTGATCGGTGTAGTTGGTGTTGTTACAGGCATTTCTGCTGCTTTGAGTATGGGTTCAAGCGAATATCTCTCGCAAAAATCAGAAGGTCAACAACATCCACTAAAGGCTGCTTTTTATACAACAGTGGCTTACTTTATAACGGTAATTATGCTTGTGGTTCCGTTTTTTATCTTTGAAAAGTTAATCTTTGCACTTCTTTTGATGTTTTTTGATGCAACTGTTGTAATATTATTTTTTAGCTTCTTTGTTAGTGTTGTTAAAGAGGTTTCGTTTAAGAAAAGTTTCTTTGAGATGTTTATTATAAGTTTCAGCGTTAGCATCATTTCCTTTGGCATAGGTTATCTTGCAAGAAAAATATTGAATATAAATGTTTAAGGAGTAGATATGGAGTTAAAAGAAAAGTTTCTTTCTATGATTGAGTTTTCTTTAGGATGTACGGAGCCCTCAGCCATCGCATACAATACATCTTTTGTGGGCAAATACCTACCCGATGCTACAACTTTAAAAATAGAAATCGATAAGATGACTTTCAAAAACGCATTTGCTGTTGGTATTCCAAATTCAAACGGTCTGCATGGCACAAAAAACGCTGCAATTTTTGGTTTTTTGATCGCAAACCCTGATTTAAAATTGGAGATATTCAAGGGATTAAATAATGAAATAAGAGAGAAATTTAACAGCTGTCATCTAAAGGTAGATATAAAAATCTCAGACAAAAAATACCTATACATCCATACAACGGCAAAAAATAAAAAAGGAGATGCGGTTGAGGTTATAACCAAAAAAACCCACACAGGCATCACTGCTCTAAAAAAGAACTCCGAATACATAATAAAAAAAGAGAACGAAAAAATTGAGGAGATTGAGTTTGAAAAAAAGCTATATAAACCCAAAGAGTGGCTGAAGATCGTTGATGAGCTTTATAGTATTGAGGGGGTTAGAAAAAAAGTTAAAAAAGCTATAGACACAAATATAAAAGCAGCGGAGTTTGCAAAGCGGTATACCAAAGATGAGAATTCTCTGGTGTTTGGTGCGGTGTATGCCAGAATGGGAGGTGATAATATAGAGGTGGCAAGCTGTGCAGGTAGTGGAAACAAAGGCCTTACGGCAATTATTCCTGCGGTAAATTTTGCAAAACAAATAAACGCCGATAATGAACAGACAACAAAGGCTGTGATTTTATCATGTCTTATAACATCGCTTATTACGGCAAAATTTGGTTTTGTTTCCTCCACTTGTGGAACGATCCATGCAGCAGGCGTTGGTGTGCTTGGAGCTGTGTTATATTTGCAAAATAGATTTGATAGATTTTTTGATGCTTTCAAGATATACGCTGAGGGAAGTTATGGCGTTTTTTGCGATGGTGCCAAAAAAGGATGCGCTGCAAAGGCAATACTGGCTCAAACTGAGGCGTTTAATGCAATCAACTTTGCATTATCAAACATAAAAATTGAACCAACAGATGGTTTTTTGGGTGAGAGTTTTGAAGACACATTGTCAAATTTTGCTCAATACGATGCGTATTTTAAACTGTTTGACAGAGAAACAATAGACATACTGCAAAAAAAGTTTTAAAGGAGGATTGGTATGGGTTTTAAAACAAAACTTGTTTTATACGGCATTGGTTCTGTTATTATTTTCCTTATTATTTTTGGAGCCTATGCTATATGGTGGAATATTGATCAGCTCAAAGTTAGAGAAAACCACACCTATTCACTGCTGTTGAAGGTAGAAAAACAGAAGATTAAAAACTTAGTGGAAACGGTAGCCTCAAACTACATAAAAATGATCCAAAATGGGGCAAGTTTAGAAGATGTGAAGTTGGCCATATTTGATGATCTAAAAAGAATCAGATACGATAACGGCAACTACTTCTTTGTTATCGATCAAAACGGAAAAATGATACTTGATCCACCAAAACCCAGCCTGAATGGTCAGGATGTTCTTGGTCTAAAGGATAAAAAGGGGCATTATCTGTTTCAGGATATGATTAAAATATCAAAAACAAAAGGTGCAGGTTATGTTTTTTACTGGTGGAAAAAACCAGGTGGTGGTATTGCACCAAAAATTTCATATATAATGACCATACCCAAACTCAAATGGATAATTGGCAGTGGTGTATATCTTGATGAGATCAATAAAGCTGCCTCTATTCAAGCTGCAAAAATAAAATCTGAGATGGTTTCATCATTCACTATTTCAATTATTGTTGTACTCGTTGCTCTAATTATAGTGGTATTTGTGGGTATGGCATTGGCAAACAAGTTGGTTAAACCAATCAACCTGATGGCGAATGAGTTGGATGAGCTTGCTAAAGGCGAAGGTGATCTAACGCGTAGAATCAAGCTTGATACAAACGACGAATTTGAGAATTTAGCCAATAAATTCAATAGCTTTCTTGAGAGCTTGCAAACGCTTGTTAGAGACATCAGAAAATCAGCAAACGATGTTATGAGTAAGTCAGAAACTACAGCAGCCCAGGCTATAGAGATGTCTTCAACCGTTGAAGAAACTACAAGAAACCTTGAGGAGATGGTGCAGGCAATTAACGATATGAATGAGGCTGTGCATAATGTTGCACAATCCACAGAAGGCATCAATATGCAGGCTGAAACAGTTAGCGAAATCAACCAGAGGATGCTTAAGGACATTGAAGAACGAGTTAAACGAATGAACTATAACGCAGACCTTGTCAGAAAAGCAATGACACAGATTAATACAGTGGGTGAATCATCAAAGCAGATAGGTCAAATTGTTAATGTGATAAATGAGATTGCCGATCAAACCAACCTTCTTGCATTGAATGCAGCAATTGAGGCTGCCCGTGCTGGTGAGGCAGGACGAGGCTTTGCTGTTGTGGCAGATGAGGTAAGAAAGCTTGCAGAGAAAACGCAGCGGGCAACAGAAGAAATCAAATCAATGATAATTAAGATGCAGGCCGATGCTGAAAAATCGATTGAGATGACCAAAAAAACAGAGGATGGCATCTTGAAAGAAGCCGAAAAAGCAGTTGAGGATGAAAATAACATTAAAGCAATGGTTGAGCAGATCAACAAAACTATCGAGGAGATAAACTCAACATCTGCAGCAACGCAGGAGCTTTCATCCACTGTTGCAGAAATCAACTCTCAGGCTGATGAAATCAGGCAGGCTGCAGAGGATAATTCAAAAGTTACAGAGCAGATCGCATCTCTTGCCGAGCAGCTAAAAACATCATCTGAACAGCTCACATCGATGGTATCTCGTTTCAAAGTGTAAATTAGCGGGGGCTTTTGCCCCTTTTTATTTTTCCAACAAGACTTTTAGCTGCCAACATTGTAAGCTTATTTAATGCTTTAACAGAAGAATAGGTTGAGTTATCTTTTAATTTTAAGCTTTTTAAAAATTCAAATTCATAGCTGTTTCTGCCGCAATTTATAAGAAAATCTACATCGATTTTTGCAGTATAGCTTTTTTTTATAAAAACAAGCTCAAAATCATATACATTAAAGGAAATCCTGCAAAAAGCCTCCGAGGGTAGGGCAGGTTTAAATCCGTTTTTTGCTAACGCTTTATAAAAGGTGTTTTTCAGCATGTTGCATGGTAAATCGATCCAGCGGGCATCTTTGAATGGTTTAAAACTAAAGGGCGAATTTTTGTAATAGATAAAATAGCTGTCAAACGGGGCAGGGCAACCTGCAAGAGAAATATAAACAGTTGATGGTTTTTTTATCTCTTGGGATGGCTTTATGGGTGGTGATATTGAATAGAGTGTGGGCTGCTTTAGCGGTGCAAAAGAGCACCCTGCAACAATAAAAGCAGCCAGTATTATGCAAATTTTTTTCATCACTGACTCCTTCCCCTTATTAATATTTGAGGATTGTGGTTAATTTCATCAATTAAGCCTCTGAGATGTTGATTCGTAATCTTTAAAGATTGAATTAAATCATAAACTGCAGGGAGTTCATCACTGTTGATCTTATTCAACATCCTGTTTGATCTGGCCGAAAGGTTGTCTATCTTTTTTAAAGTAACCTTAAGCTGTGGCATAACATCTCTGCTGCTTTTTAATAGTTTGGCAAGCTCTACTGCATCGCCGTTTAAATTCTCAAGCAGTTTATTGAGCCTAAAGATAGATGAATGAACATCCTTAATCGTTTTATTGTTTAGCAATTGATTAATCTTATCAACTGCAACTTTTAATGAGTTTATCAAAGGCGGCAGTTGTTGTGTTATCGATTGTATTGTTGAAGGAGCAGCATCGATCTGTGGATATTTTAAACCGTTTAATCTATTCTTGATTTTGTGTTTTTTATAGAATAAGTTGACATAGGCGATGCCGGTTAAACCGTTTGAAGATATTTTTGCCTCTATATCGTCAACGCTACCCAATTTTCTGCTTAGCTCTATATAAATCAGAATATAGCGAGGATTTTGTCTGTAAATTTCAATTTTTGAAACCCTTCCCACATCAAGGCCGTTGTATTTAACAGGTGAGTCTACATGTAAACCAGCAACAGAATAAGGCGTGGGTATAACATATTTTGCCTTTAAGTTTTTTTCCTTTGGTCCTAAAAACCACAAAACAATTACAACACCAGCAATTGAAAACAAAATTACAAATATGCCAACAAGCACATACCTTGCCTTAGGCTCCATTTAAAAATCTCCTTCCTCTATAGCCAAAAAACAGTTCTTTTAGCCATTTATCCTCAACCTTTAAAATATCTTCAGGCTCACCCTCGGCCAAAATCTTTTTATCTTTAATCAGACATGCCCTGTCTGTTATACCAAAAAATGTTGCAAGATCGTGCGTTATCATTACAACCGTGATGCCCATCGTCTCATTGAGCTTTTTTATTGTGTTATCAAAATCATCTGCACTTACAGGATCAAGACCGCTTGTTGGCTCATCAAGAAAGATAATATCGGGGTCTAAAACTAAAGCCCTTGCAAGAGCAGCCTTTTTTCTCATGCCGCCTGACAGCTGGGAAGGATATAAATCAAATACAAAATCATCAAGACCAACAAGCCTCAATTTAAATCGCACAATATCATCAACTGTATCTTTATCTAAGGAAGCATTTTCTTTTAGCGGCACTGCAATGTTTTCTCCTACAGTCAACGATGTGAATAAACTTGCAGCCTGAAACATTACACCGTATGACCTCAACACAGCTTTTCTTATTTCATCTGATACACTTTTCAAGTCTATTCCGTTTACCTTTATTGTGCCATCAAAACTATTAAGAAGCAAAATCGAGCGCATGAGGGTTGTTTTGCCAGAGCCACTTTTTCCCAGAATCGTGTATATTTCACCTTTTTTAACAGTAATATTTACCCCATCAAGCACAACCCTATCTCTAAACGAAACCCTTAAATTTCTTACCTCTATTAAATTCCCATCCATCTAAACAACACCGAAAATATTGCATCAGCTATAATAACGGCAAAGATACTATCGACCACGCTAATTGTAATGTTTTTGCCTATACTTTCAACATTCCTTTGAGTGGTAAAGCCCTTAAATGAGCCAATGGCTGCAATAAGAATCGCAAAGGCTGGCGCTTTTAAAATACCTGAAAAGAATGTATGCAGACCTATAGCCTGATGAAGACGCAACATAAAATCGTGAGGCGATACACCAAGCGAAATATCAGCTACAACCATTCCGCCAAACACACCCACAACATCTGCAAGAACAATCAATAAAGGCACACTGATTAGCAGTGAAACAACCTTGGGAAAAACCAATACATCGAAAGGTTCAATACCCATTGTTTTGATAACATCTATCTCCTCTGTCACCTTCATTATGGCAATCTGAGCTGTATAGGAACTGGCAGAGCGCCCTGCAAGAAGAATCGCAACAAGTAGTGGACCAAGCTCTCTAAACACCGAAATCGTCACTATATCCACAACAAATATATTTGCACCAAACTGTTTTAGTTTTATAGAACCGTGATAGGCTATAACGGCACCGATCAAAAAAGAGATTGTGGTCAAAATTGCAACAGCTTTTAGCCCCATAAGCTCAATATCTGCAACAATCGATTTAATGCGAATCCTTTTTGGATGGGTCAATACATCGATTATATTCAATACTACTATGCCCAAAAAAGACAGAAAGGCATAAAATTCCTTTAATCTTTCCACAACAGCCAAACCTAACTCGTTGAAAAATGCTACAACAAAATTGACTTTACTTTTTTCTGTTTTTTTAAAATCGATATAGTTTTTAACAAGTTCAAAAAGGTCTTCCTGTTTGTGATTTTTGATAATTTTGGGAAAGTGCTTTATTAAATAAACGGCAAACGACGAATCGAGGCTTTCTGCTTGTGTTATATCAACTACATTGAATCTTTTTTGTTTTGTTAATTTTTCAAGTTCATGCAGTGTTTCGAAGTTTAGCGTTCCTTTTAGAATCAACTTATCGCCATCTGTTTCTATTAAAATTCTACCTTTTGTTTGTGAGTATGACACCACCAATTACCAGAATACCACCAATAAATTCATACAAACCAAAACTTTCATTAAAAAATAAAACGCTTGTCAAAACACCAAATACAGGCACAAGATTTACAAAAACACTTGACCTTGATGCACCTATAACCTCAATCGATTTATACCAGGCACTAAAGGCAAAAACTGTTGAAAATACAGCCATATAAAGAATACTCAACCAGCCTTTAAGCGGATAGTGGATAAAGTTTTTCAAATCTCCAAAAATTATAGCTACAGGCAAAAATAATACAGCACCAATCAATGAAACAAGACTTACTGTTTCAAATAGATTCATTCTAACCAAAGCTTTTTTTGTCAAAACAGAGTAGATAGCCCACATCGTTGTGGCAACAAGCATCAAAAGACTGCCGATATTGAAATCTAAAACAGAAAAGTTACCCTTTAGCACAATAAACGATACGCCAATAAAAGACAGAATAATGCCTGCAATCATAACTAAATTTACCTTTTCTTTTAAAAAGATCGCTGCAATCAGGGCTGTTATTGCAGGATTAAAGCCAGAAACAAGCGAAACATCACTTGCTTTGGCAAACCTGACGGCAAATAAAAAGAAAACTCCATATAGAAATATACCTGTTAAAGCCATCAAAAACAGTATTGTAAAATTATCTTTTAGCTTTAATAAAAGATTGAAAGGCGAAAGTTTAAATAAAAAAACAAACAGAACAAAAACCAGACTAAATCTAATAAAGGCAAAACTAAAAGGGTGGATAACCTCCACCCCTACCTTTGCAATAGGAAAGCCTACTCCCCAGAAGAAGCAGGCTAAAACTACTAAAAAATATACATGGTTATTTTTCATTAAAGCATTAGAAAGCCTTTTTTATCTTATCTGCTGCAGATTTTATCTCCATGTATAAAAGTCCAAGCTTTACCTTTTCTTCGGCCATAACCATTAAAACAGCCTCTTCACCTGCTGATGTAATAACAATGTAGCCTTTATCACCTTTTATGGTAACCTGCTGTGGGATTCCCTTTTCCAGTTCCTCTACAGCCCTTTCAGATAAAGAAAGCAGTGCGGCCGACATTGCAGAAACCCTATCTTCATCCATCTCACTTGGTAAGTAGCTTGAAATCATCAAACCATCCGATGTGACAAGTGCTGCTCCCTCGATATGCTGGCTTGAATTTACAAGCTCCTGCAGCGTTCTGTTGATTAATTCTTCCTTCATCCTTTCAACCTCCAAATTTTACTTACTTTAGCATAACATAAAGATTTAGATTATCAAGTTTTTTTAAAGTTTATAGCCAATCCTCAAGCCACCCCAGTGCTTACCATCAAACATAACAGGTGCTGATAAATCATACATTAGAACACCGACATCTCTGGGATAGGGTTGCAGCAGATATTTTCTCTGGGTATTTTGAGCAGCAGATAATCCCGTAAAATCGTTAAAGATTCTCATTGAGCGATTACCTACAAGGTCTTTTTTATAATCACCCGTCAAAGGCTTATCGTATTTTGAGTTATGCGCAGGTAGGTATCCGTTTTCATCAACAAGCACAACAAACACTATTTTTTTACAGTTTTCAAGGAGTTTATCCTCAACAGGTTGAATATATTTCTTAGCAAAATCGGTAAATTTTGTTTTATATTTTTGAGGATTCGTGTTTTCAACTGGAATATAGTTTCTATCCCATAGGTCATCTTTTGATATCTCACCATTTTCAACCGCTGTATTAAAAATCTTTTCAATTTCTGCTACGCCATTTTTAAGTGTCTCTATCAATGTTTTAAAGATCTCATCCTCTTCTATCGTAAGCTCAATAATATCCCACTCACCATCTCGTCTCATATATGAGCCGTCTGGCTGCTTAACCATACCTACCTTTTTTGCCATATAACCATTTTTTATAATCATATCCAGATAAACACTGAAAAGCTGTGGGTAGGGACAAATCGTTGTGCCAAGAAGAGCTCCTCCAACACCTGTTGGGCAATACATACATCTATCTTTATGTATCCGAATTACAACACTTTTTTCATCGCCATCAACCTCATATCCATCAGCAAAAAACAAAAAATCATTTAAATCATCAAAAATCTCCCTATAAAGCTCCTTGTTTAGCGTTCTTCTATCTATAAAAGGAAATGTATTATTCTGCATTTTGTGTCGTGCAAGCCTTAAAGCGGCTGTTTTCATAGAAGGAATAAGCATCGCTTTACTCATTATGCCAAGATCAAATGTAGCCCCCATGGTGCTTGCCCACAGCAGATGAGCTCCATCCAACTTTTTAAATCTCTCCATCTTTTCTTTCTGGCTCATCTTCAACCTCCATATCTATACTAACTTTTAACAACTGAGAGTTTAGCAAACCTCTAAATATTATTCAATAATCTTTATAACTTGCCCCAAAAACAATTTTGTTGTAATCTTGGCATGTGAAACTTACTGTAGTGGGCGATGTTCAAAGAGAAATAGAGTTTAGCGAAAATGAGAACCTGCTAAAACTGCTTGCAAAAAACGGTATCTTTATTGAGGCATACTGTGGTGGAAGGGGCATTTGTAGAAAATGCCAGATAAAATTTATAGATAATGCACCGCCTCCCTTTGAAATAGAAAAAGAGGTATTTTCACATAAACAGTTAGAGGAAGGCTACAGGCTTGCATGTCTTCACAAGGCTACAGCATCAACAATCAAAATCACAAAAGCAAAAGGGGTTGTAAGTTTTGCTGAAAATCAACAATGTTGCTGCGATGATGATAAAAAGCATGCTACAATAGACATAGGCACAACAACAATAGCCATCTCTTTAATAGAAAATGGTAAAGTTATAAAAAACATAGGCATTCTCAATCCCCAGATTCCCTTTGGAGCAGATGTTATCAGCCGCATCACATACTCAGACCAGCACGGAGAAAAACTATTAAGCAACATTCTCAATAAAGCAATATTGGAAACTATTAAACCCTTCAATCCTTCATCGATTGTTGTTTGTGCAAATCCAACAATGCTTGCCTTCTTTTTGTGCAAAAATCCACACTCCATAGGCACATACCCCTATAAACCCTTGTTTTTTGGTGATTTACATACCAGATGGCATAATTTTGAAACATATATTCCACCTGTTGTAAGCGCCTTTGTTGGTTCAGATATTACGGCTGGCTTGATATTGTTAAAAGAGGTTAAAGAAAACTACCTATTTATCGATATAGGTACTAATTGCGAATTTGTAATTAAGTATAAAGATAGTTATTTTGCTGCAAGTGTGCCTGCAGGTCCTGCACTTGAGGGTAGTGGCATAGATTATGGAACAATTGCAAAAGAAGGCGCTATTACTTCTGTAGATTTTGATAGCAGTTTTAAAGTTAAAACAATCAACAACAAAAAGGCAACAGGTATAACAGGAAGCGGCCTAATCAGTGCAATTGCTCTTTTAAGAAGAGTGGGTTTTATAGACAAAGATGGGAGACTTTTGGAAAACTGGGAAGCCGAAGGTGATTTTCAACTAATAAACAGGCTTAAAAAAGAGGGTTTTTTGCTTGACAATAATATCTTTTTAACGCAAAAGTCGATAAGGGAATTTCAGCTTGTCAAGGCATCACTGGCAGCATGCCTGGATATTCTTTTTAAAAAACTCAACATTGATATGCCGGATAAGGTTTTTATAGCTGGCGGTTTTTCTAAATCATTAACAAAAAGGGATTTAATCGACAGCGGCTTGTTGCCTTTTGATAAAGATTTTGTTATGCTTTCAAACAGCTCTATAGCAGGGGGTAATTTATTGTTCTGTGAAGAAAACAGAAAGTGGCTTAAGGAAATTGCAAAAAATATCCAATACATTGAAATAGCAAATGAAGAAGGATTTGAGAGTAAATTTATAGAAAAGATGGCGTTTGATGAGTGAGGCAGAAATTAAGGCGATTGGCTTTTGTGCTGCTTTTTTGACAACCTTCGGTTTTGTGCCACAGTTTATAAAGCTTATCAAAACAAAACAGACCGAGGGGTTAAGCCTGCTTATGATGATTCAGATTTCATGTGGGCTTCTTTTGTGGTTGATATACGGTATTTTAAGAAAAGACATTGTCTTGATTGCAGCAAACGGCATAGGCCTTGTAATTATGCTTTCAACTATAGCCATTTTTTTACTTATAAGGGGTAAAATATGGAGCTAACCATTGCAACATGGAATGTAAATTCAATAAGGGCAAGACTCAATCAGGTTTTAAATTTTATAGACGAAAATAATATAGATATTCTGTGTATTCAGGAAACCAAGGTCGAGGATAACCTTTTTCCTAAAGAGGAATTTGAAAATTTAGGTTATGAGGTTGCAGTGTATGGTCAAAAACGATTCAATGGTGTTGCAACCATATCTAAATTTGGTTTTGAAGCTGTTGAACCATATCCGGATCAAAAAAACCACAAACGACTGCTTATCAGCAAAATTAAAGGTATTACGATATTCAACGCATACTTTCCAAACGGTCAAAGCCCTGACAGTGAGCATTTCATCTACAAACTCAATTTCATAAACAACCTCAAAAAATACCTTGAAGATAACTATAAAACAGAGGATAACATTATAATTTTAGGTGATTTTAATGTTGCAATGGATGATATAGATGTTTATGACCCGGTGGCTATGGAGGGTAAGATTGGGTTTCACATAAAAGAAAGAGAGGTTTTAAAAAATCTTTATCAGTGGGGATTTATTGATACATTTAGAAAATTCAACAAAGAAAAAGCCTTCAGCTGGTGGGATTACAGGGCGGGTAATTTCTGGAAAAATATAGGTTTAAGAATCGATTACATCTGGGCAACAAAGCCTCTGGCTGATAAATGTATCAACTGCTATATCGATAAACGGGAAAGAAAAAGAAAAAAACCATCCGACCACGCACCGGTGGTTGCAGTTTTTAGACTGGAGGGCTAAAATGATGACATATCAGGATGTTGTTTTATCTTTAAATCAATTCTGGAAAGAAAAGGGCTGCATAATACTTCAACCATACGATATTGAGGCTGGTGCTGGCACCTTTCACTGGGCAACAACGCTAAAATCATTGGATAAAGATGAGTGGAATGTAGCCTATCCAGCACCATCAAGAAGACCAACAGACGGCAGATATGGCGAAAACCCCAACAGGCTACAGCATTACTATCAATATCAGGTTATCATGAAGCCATCGCCTGAAAACATTCAACAGCTTTATTTAGAAAGCCTTGAGTATTTAGGCATAAAGCTCAATGAGCACGATATTAGATTTGTTGAGGATAACTGGGAGTCACCGACACTTGGCGCCTGGGGTCTTGGCTGGGAGGTGTGGCTTGACGGTATGGAGATAACGCAGTTTACATACTTTCAGCAGGTTGGAGGATACGATCTAAAACCGATACCTGTCGAGATTACATACGGCACAGAGCGATTGGGCATGTATATCCAGGGTGTAGATAATGTGTTTGATATGAAATGGAACGAAAAATACACCTACGGCTACATTCATAAGCACGATGAGTATGAGTATTCTGTATATAACTTTGAGGTTGCAAATACATCGATGCTATTTAAACTTTTTGATATGTTTGAGGATGAGGCAAAAAACTGCTTAAACGCTAAATTAGTAAGGCCAGCCTATGATTACTGTATGAAATGCTCCCATATTTTCAACCTGCTTGATGCAAGAAACGCAATAAGCACCACAGAGAGGGCAACATTTATAAAACGGGTAAGAGATATGGTTGCGCTTGTGGCCAAGCTTTATGTGGAGGGTGAATTATGAAACTGTTGTTCGAACTATTTACCGAAGAGCTTCCAAACAGCGAGATGGTAAACCTTGAAAGCGAAATTACAGAAAATTTAAAGAAACTACTTGAGAAAAATAGTGTATCATACAGCGAGCTTAATTTTTATATGACTCCAAGAAGAATAGCCATAAAATTTAAGTTTGATGAGACAATAAAAGCAGAAGACTTAAAGGTTATGGGGCCACCAAAAAACATATGCTTCGATAAAGATGGAAACCCAACAAAGGCTCTGGAAGGATTTTTGAAGAAAAACAACGCAACAAAAGAAGATATCGTTTTAGAAAATACAAAAAAAGGCGAATATGTAGCGATTGTTAAAAAGGGTCAGGAAAGTGAGGCAAAACCCATCGTTGTAAATATAATGGATGAGCTTTTCAAAATCATTCACTTAAATAAACAGATGCGATGGGGAGAAGGAGAGTTTGAATTTGTAAGACCCGTTCACGGTGTTGTTTTTTTGATTGACGATGCAGTGGTTGACTTTGAGTTTAAAGGCAAAAAGGCAACATCAAAAACATACGGCCATCGCTTTTTATCCGAAGGTAGTTTTGAGGTTAACTTTGATAACTACGAAGATATCTTGAATAATCATTATGTAATTGTTGACCACAAAGAAAGACGCAAAATCATCTTCAATCAGCTCAATGAAATAGCAAAAAAATACTCAGCAAAGCTTATTTACGATGATGATTTGCTTGATGAGGTTGTAAATTTAACAGAATATCCTACTGTAGTTGTTGGTAGATTTGAGGATAGATTTTTAAAACTACCCAAAGAAGTCCTCATTACCTCAATGAAGGATCACCAAAGATACTTTTCCTTTTTAAAAGAGGGCAAACTACTCAACATTTTTGCTGCTGTAAGCAACATAAAAACCCAGAATATGGATGTTATAATAAACGGCTATGAGAGGGTTTTAAGGGCAAGATTCTCTGATGCTGAATTCTTCTTTGAAGAGGATAAAAAGAAACCGCTTGAAAGCTTTGTAGAGAAACTTGATGAAATGATGTTTCATGAAAAATTGGGCAGCCAGCTTGATAGAACCAACAGGCTTGTCAACCTTGCAGGCTTTATAGCTGAAAAATTGGAATTTGATGTAGAAAAGGCAAAAAGAGCTGCCTATCTATCAAAAGCAGACCTTTTAACCCAGATGGTTTATGAATTTCCAGAACTGCAGGGTGTTATGGGCAAAGAGTATGCTCTTCTTAGTGGCGAAGATAAAGAAGTAGCTGAAGCAATTTATGAACAATACCTACCAAAAGAAGACGAAATACCCAAAACAGCAAGCGGCATAGCATTATCTATAGCAGATAAAATCGATATAATCGTTGGTGGATTTTATGCAAACCTTAAGCCAACAGGGGCAAAAGATCCGTATGGCTTGAGGCGGGCGGCATTAGGAATTATACGAACATTGATAGATAACAGGCTATTTTTAAACCTTGATGAACTCATAGATAAATCAAAGGCTATCCTTGGCGTAGATGTTGACAATAATCAGATAAAAGAGTTTATCAAAACACGATTTATAAACTACTTAAGCGATTATCCGTTTGATATTCTAACTGCAGCTTCAGACAACTTTGAAGATATATATGAGACATACTTAAGGGTTAAAGCACTCAGTGAATTTGCCAAAAAAGACACCGATAAAAAAGGTCAATATGCAATTAAAAGGATATTTAATATTGTTAAGGATTTTGATGATATCGATGTCGATACTACACTTTTAAAAGAAAAAGAGGAAAAAGAGTTATTTGAGGCAATAAAGGGCATTGAAGAAAATATAGAGGTTTATGCTAAAAATAGAGCTTACCTTGAGATTTTAAACAGCGTTGCTGCAATAGAAAATACAATCAGTCGCTTTTTTGATAATGTAATGGTTATGGATAAAGATGAAAAAATCAAGAACAACAGGCTCTCTTTATTAAACCGCATAAGAAAAGCCGTCCTGAATGTCGGCAATTTTAAATATCTGGAGATTTAGCCATGAGATTAAAAAGTGGATACGGTCTAACATTTGATGATGTATTGCTTTTACCCAACAGATCAGATGTTCTACCAAAGGATGTGGATGTTTCAACCACTCTAACAGAAAGATTATCTCTAAAAATACCCATTATCTCGGCTGCTATGGATACGGTCACCGAATACAGAATGGCAATAGCGATGGCAAGGCAGGGAGGCCTGGGTATTATTCACAAAAACATGCCGATAGAGGAGCAGGTCAAGCAGATCATAAGGGTTAAAAAATCAGAAAGCGGTATGATTATTGACCCGATAACCATTAGACCCGATGCAACAATAGAGAATGCCCTTGCCTTAATGAAAAACTACCACATCTCTGGAATTCCTGTAACGGATGAGACAGGCAAGCTGTTGGGCATAATCACAAACAGGGATGTGCAGTTTGAGAAGGATTATTCAAAACCGGTCAAAGATGTTATGACAAAGGAAAATCTAATAACGGCAAAAGAGGGTATTACACTGCAACAGGCTGAGGAGTATTTAAAGCAGTTTAAGGTAGAAAAGCTGCCTATCGTGGATGAAAACTTCAGAATCAAAGGCCTAATTACTATAAAAGATATCAGAAAGAAAAAGGAATACCCTTACGCCTCAAAGGATATACATGGTAGACTTCTTGTGGGAGCTGCAGTGGGTGTAAAAGATGGCATAAAGCGGGCAAAAGATCTTATTGCAGCAGGTGCTGATGTTATCGTTGTTGATTCAGCTCATGGACACTCCGTCTATGTTTTAAACCTTATAGAGAAAATAAAAAGCCTCTATCCAGAAACCGTTGTTGTGGGTGGTAATGTAGCAACAAAGGAGGGCACACGGGATCTTATAAAAGCAGGAGCAGACATTGTAAAAGTTGGCATAGGGCCTGGTTCAATCTGCACAACAAGAATAGTGGCAGGCGTTGGCGTGCCACAGATAACCGCAGTGAGTGAATGTGCCGATGAGGCAGCTTTATACGATAAAAAGATTATAGCTGACGGTGGCATAAAATTCTCAGGGGATATAGTAAAAGCACTGGCAGCAGGTGCAAGCGCTGTTATGGTTGGAAACCTTCTGGCAGGAACAGAGGAATCACCGGGTGAGTCTATCATTTATCAGGGTAGAAAGTATAAAATCTACCGCGGCATGGGCTCAATAGAGGCTATGAAAGAGGGCAGCAAAGACAGATATTTCCAGGATGAGGTTGAACCAGAAAAATTAGTACCAGAAGGCGTTGAGGGTAGGGTGCCTTATAAGGGCGAGGTTGCCGATGTTTTATATCAACTGATCGGGGGCTTAAAATCAGGTATGGGTTATGTGGGTGCACAAAATATCGAGGAGCTTAAGCAAAAAGCCACCTTTGTTCAGATTACAGAGGCATCCTTAAGGGAAAGCCATGTTCACGATATCATAATGACAAAGGAGCCACCAAATTACAATGTATAAAAAGATAGCTTTATTCGCTTTCATTGCAATATTGATACCGTCTATCTCTTTTGCGCGATGGATATATGTCTATTTTACCCCATCCTATGAAGCCTTAGATGCTATTATTGAAAGAATTGATGAAGCCAGGCAATCGATCGATGTGGCTGTTTATGATTTTACATCCAGACCGCTTGCAAGAGCCATAATAAAGGCAAAAAAAAGGGGTGTTAAGATTAGAATACTGCTTGATAAAAAGGCAAATAAAGATAGCATCTACTCTAAATACAGGTTTTTACGCCAGAATGGCATCACAGTTAGATTTGCCACGCCGCATATAGCCTGGAACAGGGAAGGGTTGATGCATAATAAGTTTGCCGTAGTAGATAAAAAAATTGTTATCACAGGCTCTGCTAACTGGACAGCAAGCGCCTTCAAGATAAACGACGAAAATATTTTAATTATAAATCGATTCGATATAGCAAATGTGTATGAGAAGGAATTTGAATACCTATGGAAGAGGAGTTTCATAAGATAAAGCGGGTTATAGATGCAAACCTCAACAGAACAAAAGAGGGATTGAGGGTTTTAGAGGAGATATCGCGCTTTATTTTAGACGATAAACAAACGACCCAAAGAATAAAGCAGATACGCTCAGATGTGGGTTTAAAGGCAAAGGAGTTGGATTTTGTTGCATTCAGAGAAAGTGCAGGTGATGTCGGTAGAAAGTTGTTTAGCAAGGGTGAAACACAAAGAAGCACCATCAAAGACATAGCCATAGCAAATGCAAAAAGGACTGAGGAATCCCTAAGGGTGCTTGAGGAGTTTTTAAAGATCATAAAACCCGACATGTCAAAATTTTTCAAAGACTTGCGATATGAAACCTATGAGATAGAAAAAATTCTACTGGAGAAAATAGATGAAAAGCAACATTAGGAATTTTTCCATAATAGCCCATATCGACCATGGAAAAAGCACTTTAGCTGACAGACTTATTGAGCTTACAGGTGCATTGAGCAAGCGTGAAATGAAACAGCAGGTGCTTGATAATCTTGAGGTTGAAAGAAAACACGGAATCACAGTAAAAGCCCAGACTGCAAGACTCAAATATTCATACAACGGCAATGAGTATATTTTGAATATGATTGATACACCAGGCCATGTCGATTTTGGCTATGAGGTATCAAAGTCGCTCAAGGCATGTGAGGGCTGTCTGCTTGTTGTGGATGCAACACAGGGTGTTGAGGCTCAAACGATAGCCAATGCCTATTTAGCTATCGACAATAACTTAGAGATCATTCCCGTGATCAACAAGATAGACCTACCAAGTGCAGATGTTGAAAAAACAAAACGAGAAATAGAGGATGCATTGGGGATAGATGCATCAACGGCTATAGAGATCTCTGCAAAAACAGGAGAAAACGTTGAAAAAGTGCTTGAAGCAATTATAGAGCGCATTCCTCATCCAAAAGGCAATTTAAATGAACCTTTAAGAGCGCTTGTTATAGATTCCTGGTATGACAACTACCGCGGCGTGGTTTTTATTGTCAGGGTTTTTGATGGAGAGTTTAAGGTTGGCGATAAAATCATGATGTACTCAACAAAAAAGGAGTATGAAGTTGAAGAGTTAGGCTATTTTACACCCAAGCAGGTTAAGGTTGATGGTTTATCAGCTGGCGAGGTTGGATATGTCATTGCAAATATTAAAAATATTAAAGAAGCTGTGGTAGGTGACACATTAACATTATCAAAAAACCCAACAACAAAACCGTTCGAGGGGTTTCAAAAACCCAAGCCGTTTGTGTTTGCTGGACTTTACCCAACAAATCCAGAGGATTATGACGATTTAGCAGAAGCATTAGAAAAATTGCAGTTAAACGATGCATCCTTAACAGTTGAGAAAGAAAAATCAGACTCTTTAGGTTTTGGTTTTAGATGTGGCTTTTTGGGTGTATTGAGTATGAATATTACCAAGGAGAGGCTTGAGGAGGAATTTGATCTTGATGTTGTAATGACAACACCGAGCGTTTTATACAAAGTGGAGAAAACCAACTCTGAAATAATCGAAATTTCAAACCCCTCTCAACTTCCACCACCTCAAACAATCAAGGCAATCTATGAGCCGATGGTTGATGCAGAGATTATTACACCGTCAGAATTTGTGGGTAATCTGATAAAACTACTGCAGGATAGGCGGGGAAACCAGAAAGAGTTGCTCTATATAGCCCAGGATAGAGTGCTTTTAAGATATAGACTACCTTTATCGGAGATTTTAGTTGATTTTTACGATAAATTAAAATCTCTATCAAGAGGATACGCATCGTTTGATTATGAATTTGCAGGTTTTGAAAAGGCAGATTTAACAAAGCTTATAATTTTAGTAAACTCAAAGGAGATCGATTCATTTTCATTAATCGTACCAAAAGAAAAGGCATACAGAATTGCAAGAGAGGTTTTAAAAAACCTGAAACAATATATACCAAAACAGCTGTTTGAAGTAAGGCTTCAGGCAAAGGTTGGCGGCAAAATCATAGCCAAAGAAACCATTGGGGCATTAAGAAAGGATGTACTTGCAAAATGCTATGGTGGTGATATAACAAGGAAGAAAAAACTGTTAGAGAAACAGAAAGAAGGTAAAAAAAGGCTCAAAAAATTGGGCAATGTGAGCATTTCAAAAGAGGCGTTTATAAAATTGATGCAGATAAAGGAGAGTTAAATTGAAACAGCAAAAAAAAGATGTTGTAGGTGAATGGATAAAATCAATCATTATAGCATTAGTTATTGCACTGTTTATCAGGGCTTTTTTTGTTGAAGCGTTTAAGATACCATCATCCTCAATGGAACCAACGCTTCTAATAGGCGATCATATACTTGCAAATAGACTGATATACGGCATAAGAGTACCAATAAGCGGAAAAATCATTATACCTGTTGAACATCCTAAGGTTGGTGATATAGTAATTTTTAGATATCCACCCAAACCATCTGTCTATTTTATCAAGCGGTGTGTTGGTGTTGGCGGTGATGTATTGATGATGAAAAACAAAGTATTATATAGAAACGGTAAAAGGGTAAATGAGCCTTATGCGATTTACACAGACCCACATATTTATCCAAGAAATACGGATAATCCAATAGTAAAAGCAAGATGGGGTTCTCGTGATAACTGGGGGCCTGTTAAGGTGCCTCCTCACGAATACTTTATGATGGGCGATAATCGCGATAATTCATACGACTCACGATACTGGGGTTTTGTGCCTGAAAAAGACATAGTGGGCAAGGCGTTTATCATTTATGGATCATGGACATTCTCACCCTTTAGAATACGATTTAAAAGGTTTTTTAAACTAATTCATTAAAATGAACAGCCTTAATCTACCAAACTCAATAACAGTTTTAAGATTGATTTTAGTTATACCTACAACAATTTTTTTAATAAAGGATAAATACACTTTGGCGGTTATACTTTTTTTTGTTGCCGCAATAAGTGATATTGCCGATGGTTTTTTTGCACGAATATTAAACCAGAAAACAAAAGTCGGCGCGATTTTAGATCCTTTAGCAGATAAATTCCTTATTAACTATACATTTCTTATTCTTTCAACAAAGGGCTTGATTCCTCTTGTACTATTTGGTGTTGTGCTGTTTAAAGATATTATTTTGATAAGTGGCAGTGTTGTGGGTGTTTTAACCTCAAAAAATTGTAAATTCAACATAAAAGCAAGTATCTGGGGCAAAATATCCACTTTTTTGCAGGTTGTAGTTATAGCAGAGGTATTTTTTAAAATATTTAACACCTACTTTAACAAAACACTGTTTGATATCACTGTGTATGTGTGCATATTGTTATCTATTGCGGCCTTAACTGATTATACAAATAGATACCTAAAAAGGGAGGAGTTATGAAAATTACAGCAAAGCCCAATATTGGAGGCAAAGACAGGGAGTTGAGATTAATCGGTGGATCTATTTTAACATTAATTGGCTGCATCACAAAAAAGCCTATCATCAAAACAGCTGGATGTATCTTGCTTACAACAGGCATAGCAAGAAAATGCGTCTTCTATGATCTGCTTGGAATTGACACAACAAATTCTTGAGATTAACTGCTTTTTTTGCTATAAATGGGCTTTAGTTTATGTAGGAGGTTTGAAATGGCAAGAAGATGTGAGATATGCGGTAAAAAAGCACAGGTATGGTATAAAGTCAGTCACTCCCATATCAGAACAAAGAGAAAATGGTATCCCAATATCCAGAAGGTAAAGGTAGTGGTTGACGGCAAAGTAAAGAGGATGAATGTCTGCACAAGCTGCCTAAAAGCAGGCAAGGTTCAAAAGGCCGTGCATTAAAAATATGCCAAAAGGGGCGTTTGAGCCCCTTACACCTTTATCTTTCTATCAAAAAACGGGTTTTTTGTAGTGGCAGAAAGGGGGATTCCGTAAGCACCCCTAACTTTAAAAGAATACCTTTCCTTATAATACCCCATCTCAACAGCAGCCTGACCAATCGATATCATTATCCTGTTATCCACACCAAAAATTGATGCAAGCTTTACAAGGCTACCGATGGCAATACCACAATCTGTAGTGGTTACTGCACAAATGCCACCATTTTTAGCACATTCATCGCAACCTGAAAATCCGCAAAAACCACAGTCAAAACCGTGATAAAACTCCTTGAATCCAATCAAAATAATATGCGATACATCTTTGCAGTTTATAGCATCCCGTTTATAGAAGCTCTTACCGCCCCTATCTGTTATAGTCTCCATCTGTGAAAGGATCTTTTCTTTTATCTTTTTATCCGACACAATGTCTACAACTATATCATCTCTTCCAACGCTTTTTGGAGCAGTAATGGCATCAATCACAAGCAGTTTTGATACAATATCTATCGCCTCATCAACTATCACTGTAAAAACCTCCTTTCAACAAAAGCTCTAAGTTTTAGCAATGCCTTGGTTTTAATCTGAGAAACTCTTGATTCTGTTTTGCCTATAATTGAGGCAATCTCTTTCATGTTGAGGTCTTCGTAATAATACAGGTTTAACACTATAATCTCTGTTTCAGTTAAATGAGATAAACCCTCTTTTAAAACATCCTCAAGCTCTTCTTCGTAGTATTTCTCCTCTGGTGATTTAGCTGCTTTATCCTCGATTACCTCAAGCAGTATAGCATCGCCATCACTTACTGTTTCATCTATACTCATCATCGTGGCATTTGCCTGTCTTCTAAGCAGCTCATTGAACTCATCTATGTCAAGATCGGCTTTTTTTGCTACCTCTTCATCTGTAGGATTAAAATTACCACTATCCATAAACGATTTATAGGCTTTGTGAATTTTTTTTAGTTTATCGCGGGAGTAGCGAGAAACAGGGTCAATTTGTCTTAATTTATCTAAAATATAACCTCTGATCTTTGTGTTGGCATAAGACTTAAACTCAGAAAAGCTTCTTGATTCATCCCACTTTTCAATTGCCTTTAAAAGACCCATCATACCGATCTGGACAAAGTCATCCTCATCGTATCCTTCAGGCATCCTTACAACAGTCTTTTTAACGATTCTTCTTATAATTGGATAGTAACCGTTAACAATTTCTTCTATATCCATGCGACAACTCTTTTAGATTATGCAGCTTCCTGAGTTTCTTCCTCTTGTTGCTCCTCTTCTAAAGTCTCTTCTTCCTGCTCTGCGTTTTCCTCTTGTGCTTCATCTTCCTCTTTCTTTAAAAACTGCAAACCAACAAAATTTACAGCCGCCGCAGTTGCTATACCAAACAGATAAAAAGAGATAGCGGTAAAAAAGGTTTTAACAAAGGCATCAAAAAAATCGATACCTTTATATGTAAAAATCAATGTGCAAAGAGCCGTCGCAACCAATGCATAAAATGAAGAAATCCATTTGGGGTCAAGCAAAATACCCTCTTTCAAATTATGCCTCCAACATCTTCAACAGCTGTTCTTCATTTATAATTTCAACCTGAGCTTTCTGAGCTTTTTTTAGCTTTGAACCCGGATTTTCACCTACAACAAGGTAGTCTAAATTCTTACTAACAGAATTTCTTACAATACCACCATGTTTTTCAATCAACTCTTTGTAGTAATCCCTTGGTTTGGAGAGCGTGCCTGTAAAAACAAAGCTTTTGCCTTTGATTTTCGGGTTAACTTTTCCTGTATCTTCTTCAAAATGCACGCCGGCCTTTAGTAGTTCTTCTATCATTTTTAGGTTCTTTTCCTCACCAAAGAAAGCAATTACGCTATCTGCTATTTCTTCACCAATACCATCTATGGAAAGCAGTTCCTCTTTTGTTGCTTTTTTTAGATTATCAAGATTCTTAAATCTCTCTGCAAGTAGCTTTGCCACATATTCCCCCACATGCCTGATTCCCAATGCATAGATAAATTTAGCAAAAGTAGTGCCTTTTGAGCGACTCAATGATGTTAAGAGATTTTCTGCAAGCTGCTCACCAACCCTATCAAGCCCCATCAAGGTGTCTTTATTAAGTTTGTATAGGTCTGCAACGCTTTTTACTATACCCTTATCAACAAGCTGCTCAATGAGTTTATCGCCAAAGCCTTCTATATTCATGGCCTTTCTTGAGACAAAATGCTTTATCGACTCCTTCAAAACCTTGGGACAATTGATGTTTGAGCATCTATAATACGCTCCGTCTTTTACCACTTTAGCGCCACACACCGGACAAAACTGCGGCATTTTGAAAGGCCTTTGGGTGCCATCTCTTAATTCCTTAACAGGTTTTACAACCTCAGGAATTACATCACCAGCCCTCTGAACAAACACCGTATCCCCGATCATAATATCTTTTTTCTCTATTTCATCCATCGTATGCAGACTTGCTTTTGATACAACAACGCCGCCGATTTTAACAGGCTCTAATATTGCAACAGGCGTTAGAATACCTGTTCTGCCAACATTCACTTCTATGTCTCTAATCTTTGTTGTTGCCTGCTGGGCTTCAAATTTAAATGCAATTGCCCATCGGGGAGATTTTGTTGTAAATCCAAGCTTTTTCTGTAGCTCAAAACTATTAACCTTTATAACCACACCATCAAGCTCATAAGGCAAATCTTTTCTTATCAAACCAAGATACTCTTTATGCTTTATCGCTTCTTTGATATTTCTGCATAACTTATTCAAATCACTCACAGGAAAACCCATCTGTTTTAACACCTCGAGTGCCTCAAACTGTGTGGAAATTTCTTTTTTATAGCCTTCAATCTCTCTGATTGCATAAAAAATCATTATTAGATTGCGCTTTGCGGTTTCTTTGGGGTCAAGCTGTCTGACTGAGCCAGCTGCTGCGTTTCTTGGGTTTGCAAATACACTCAAGCCCTCGTTAAGTCTCTCCTCATTTATTCTTTTAAACTCATCCTTTGTAAGTAAAACCTCACCCTGAACATCCAAATATTGAGGTGGATCGTTTAAGATAACAAGCGGAACATTGCGAATTGTTTTTATGTTTTGTGTTACATCCTCGCCGGTTAAACCATCACCCCTTGTTGATGCAACGCTAAGTTTGCCATTTTCATAAATGATTGAAATCGATAAGCCGTCAAATTTGGGCTCAACGCAGTATTCTATATCTTCATCCTCATCAAGTTTTAAAAACCGTTTAACCTTTCTGTCAAACTCTATAATTTCCCCTTCCTCAAAACCATCATCCAGTGACATCATGGGGATTTTATGCTCAACCTTTTTAAATTTTGAAAGCGGCTTTCCCCCAATCCTAACAGTTGGCGAATTTTCATCGTAAAACTCAGGAAACTGCTCTTCTAACTCTTTGAGCCTCTTAAGCATTGCATCGTATTGACTATCAGAAATAACAGGGTCATCTAAAACATAGTAGCGGTAGTTGTGGTAATGTAGCTGTTTTCTTAAATCCTCTATGATTTTTTTAGCCTCCTGCTTATCCATTTTTGCCTCCTGCAAACCTCTTCATGCAAAACTCACCGTTTTCATAAACAACATAACTAAACTGCTCAAAAAAATCTCCCGTGTTTATGTATAATCCGTTTTTAAAATTCTTAAACACACTCTTATGTGTATGAGCTAAAATCACTACATCAACCTCATCAAGCTGTTTTTTTGCAAACTCCTCAAGTGCCCTATATGTGCCCCTGTAGGGTTTATTTTTTAGTTTACTCTTTGAAAAATCAGAGGCAAACCCTGCAAGTTTTAAAAGTGTTTTTGGTGGAACACAACGGTTTATAAACTCAAGCGTTATGTCGTTTTTCAAAAAATATCTAAACAGCATATAAAATCTATCGTTTTTATCAATAGCATCACCATGGGCAAGATAAACCCTTTTTGAGTCTATTGTCTCAATTGCATAGTCATCTATAACCTCAACAGGTAAAAACCTTTTGATATTTTTTAGCCTGTATTCGTGATTTCCCTCAAAGAGAACTACACGGCTATACTGTGCAACCAATCCCAAAGCCTCAAGCAACGGTTTATGATGAGGGTATATTTTTTCATAACCATAGTAAAACTCAAATAGATCCCCAAGAATATAAACGGTATCGTATTGTTTAACAATAGATATTAAAAAATCAACAATAGCTGAACTTTTTGGATAGTGGGCATCAGAAACAAATAAACATCTCATAATCTTTTTAGGTAATATTTGGCAAATAGAAAACCAAACGAAAATCCGCCTATGTGGGCAAACCAGGCTATATGACTAAACCCACCAGCCAAAGCCAATACACCGTTGAAGTATTGCATAAAGAACCAGATAATGATAAACAGCCAGGCTGGTATCTGTATAAATGTAAAAAACAGAAAAATAAAAATAAGCGTTGTTATACGAGCTCTCGGGAAAAATACCAGATATGCACCAATAACAGCCGAAATTGCCCCACTTGCACCGATTACAGGAGCTCTAAGATGAGGTGTTACAGCACCCTGAATCAAAAAGGCAACTACACCGCCAGCAAGATAAAATAACAAGAAATTTACATGCCCCAATCGATCTTCAACATTATCTCCAAAAATCCATAAAAACCACATATTGCCCAAAATATGCATAAATCCACCATGAAGAAACATAGACTCAAAAATATTGAGAAACTGGGTTATGTAGTGATGCTTTTCAAAAAACATATACGGTATAAATCCATGCCTAAATATAAAATGCGTAAATGAAGGCTGTGATAGCTCATAAAAAAATGCTAAAACATTCACGGCAATCAATGTATAATTAACAACAGGGGCTGAATATGATGGTATATCATCCTTAAGCGGTATCACTTAATTTTCTCCTTCTGTAGCTTCTAATTAAATACTTTATCAAAAAATAGCTTATAACGGAAACAAAAACACCAAAAATAACACTGCCTGTTAATATATCAAAAAACGCCTGCTTTGATCCGCTTAAATAGTGCTGTAGACTGAATGGCTTTAGCTCAAATGAAGTAGGATCGTTTAGCAAAAACTTACCAATTCTATATTCTATATAAAACATCACAGGCACACTCCAGGGCAGGTTGACCCACGAGCCTATTAAAGCAGCAACCTTATTCAATTTAAAAAGAAAGGCAACAGCCAAAATAATAATCGTGTGAATTCCAAAAAAAGGAGAAACAGAGACATAAACGCCAACAGCAAATGAAATTGCTATCTTTTCTGGTGTATCATCAAGCGCTAATAGATCTTTTAGAAGCTTCCGATACGAGATTTTTTTCAAATTTAACCTTATTTTTTAAAAAATTTTCCCAAACCAGCAAAAGGGTTTTTTCTTTCTAATTTTTCTAAAGCCTCAGATGCCATCTTATTTGAAGGGTCAATCTTGAGCGCCTCTTTATAATACTTTACAGCCGACTCCTTTAGCCTGCTTTTTTCATACACCATGCCTATATAAACATAGGGCAGGGCATCCCACGGGTTTAAATCAAGGCTTCTTTTAAAATACTTTAAAGCCTGATGGAGTCTGTTCTTATTAAGCAATGCTATGCCAAGAAGCATATTGCATTCAAAGTCCATCTCATCTTCTTTGGGTCTTAACAGATCTATCGCTGCGTTGTAATCGCCTTTTTTGATGAAATAGTTAGCCTTCTTTTTAATATATTCCAAGTTATCTTTTTCATCCTTAACTTTATCGTTTATATCAGCAACCTTACCCTCTTTTATGAGAGAATATGCATAGGAAATCTCTTTGAACCGTTTTTCTTTAGCTATTCTATCTGCCTCATCTATTGCAGTATCTGGATGTAGCTGTTTTGCCAACGACAAAAAAACCTTTCTTATCTGCTCAAACGAGGCAGATCTGTCTACTCCCAAAACCTCGTATGGATCCATTACTGGTAGTTTTTAAACCGCTTTTTTAATTTTTTTAAGATATTATTCTCTAACTGCCTGACCCTTTCCTTGCTAATGCCGTATTTTTCTCCAATCTCGCGCAGGGTTCTTGGTCTGCCATCATACAAACCGTACCTCAATTTTATTATATCTTTATCCCTTTGAGGCAAGGTCTCGATAAATTTATTAACCTCTTCGATAAGAGATTCTTTGATATACCTATCCTCGGCTGACTCATCCTCCACACTGATCAACTCACCCAAAGACACATCCTTATCATCACCAACATATTCATCCAAAGAATCCACATATATCCTTGAAAACTCGGCATTTTTTAGTTCTTTTTCACTTAGGTCTGCCATTTCCTGAAGCTGCTTATCCATTGGATCCTCATTAAACTGCATTCTGTAGGCTTCCTTTAAATTATCAAGCTTTTGAATTCTGTTTTTTGCTTTAACGGGAATCTTGATAGGCGCAGACTGCTCGGTTATATATTTCATAATCGATTGTTTTATCCACCAGGCTGCATAGGAGATAAACTTTATATCTTTATCAGGGTCAAACTTCTTTGCTGCCTTAATTAAACCTAAATTGCCCTCATTAATCAAATCAAGTAAAGGAATGCCTAAATTCTTGTATTTTTTTGCCACACTGACAACGAACCTTAAGTTGTGTTTAACGAGCTTCTTTAAAGCCTCCTTATCACCCTTTCTTATCCTGTAGCCCAGCTCTTTTTCCTCATCTGCTGTCAAAACAGGAATGTTAGCTATCTCTTTTAGATAACTCTCAAGCGCTGTGCTTTCTGTATCGTTTTTATCCACTTCCAGAACTATCTTTTCACTTTCCATCGAGTATATCCTTTAGCATCCTCAAGTATAATGCCTTTTTTTGCAAGCTCATCCCTGATTGCATCAGCCGTTTTAAAATCCCTGTTTTTTCTTGCTATAGCTCTTTTGTCTATCATATCCTCAACCCACTTCACATCAATATCATCGGGTATGAACCACTTTGCAGAAGAGCTGCCAAAAACACCTAAAACATCTGAAATCCTCTCAATGGCATCAAGGAATAGCTCTTTATATACTTTTTTTGGTTTATCGTTATTCTTATCAACATTATCCAGATAGCTATTGAACTGCTTTATTGTAGAAAAAACCTCACCTATAGCCTTTGGTGCATTAAAATCATCATCCATCGCAGCCTCAAATCTATTAATTAAACCCTCAAGGGCTTCCTTTAGGCTATCATCCTCAACGCCATTTTTATCAAACGGTGTATCCTCAAGCCTTTTAATAAAATTATAGAATCTGTTGAGTGCCTCTTTTGCAGCATTCAAACCATCAAAAGAGAAGTCGATAGGGCTTCTGTAGTGGGTAAGCAGTAGAAAGTATCTCAACACCTCACCGCTAAACTGTTTTAGGATATCCCTGATTGTAAAAAAATTTCCCAAAGATTTGCTCATCTTCTCTTTATTAATCCTTACAAAACCGTTGTGGATCCAGTATCTTGCAAATGGTTTACCTGTTGCTGCTTCACTCTGGGCTATCTCATTTTCATGATGGGGAAAAATCAGATCCTCACCACCGCCGTGAATATCAAACGACTCACCCAGATACTTCATGCTCATGGCTGAGCATTCAATGTGCCAGCCAGGTCTGCCATCACCCCAGGGAGAATCCCAAAAAGGTTCATTCTCTTTGGAGTGTTTCCATAAAGCAAAATCAAGCGGATTTTTTTTCTTATCGCTTACCTCAACCCTTGCTCCGCTTTTTAGCTCTTCTATGTTTTTGTGAGACAGTTTGCCGTAATCTTTAAATTTTTCAACGCTGTA
The DNA here is from genome assembly GCF_000744435.1 of Hippea jasoniae. NCBI lineage: Bacteria > Pseudomonadati > Campylobacterota > Desulfurellia > Desulfurellales > Hippeaceae > Hippea > Hippea jasoniae. Next base: position 136,434 of record NZ_JQLX01000012.1, on the reverse strand, counting down.
GTAAACATCACCATCTACCTCATAGGCAAAACCCTTTTTAATGAGGGTATCTGTAAGGTCAATGATCTCTTTGATATGCTCTGTGGCTTTTGGCTCATAAGTTGGCTTTTTTATGCCTATTGCTTCCATATCCCTGTAATACTCTTCAATAAATCTGCTGGAGATCTGATCAAAGCTCACCCCTTCTTTATTTGCACGATTGATAATTTTATCATCTATATCTGTAAAGTTTTTGACAAAAACTACCTCATAACCTTTAAACACCAAATACCTGTAGATTATATCAAACACCACAGCACTTCTTGCATGACCGATATGGCAGTAATCATAAACTGTCACGCCACATACATACATGCCAACCTTCTTAGGATTTAACGGCCTAAATTCTTCTACCTTTTTTGTTGCAGTGTTATAAATTTTCAACATTCCCTCACCTCAAAATGTATTGTTGTGTTCTATCTGGCACTTCATCTATTCCGCCAATAGAGTTAACAAATATTGCAAAATAATTTTTATACTGGCTAACCACTACGCCTTCTGCAATCTTAATGGGCTCATAGGCACCTTTATTGATCCTGTCGATTTCAACCTTTTTAAGCAGAATATTAGAAATGGGCTTTTGGGCTTTAAAGAAAAAGAAAAATCCAAGTCCGCTTTGAAACTCGCTTTGATAGGAAAACATCTGTCTCAAAGGAACCTTGCCTGCTTTAGCTTCTTCTAATTTTCCTTTTAGCACAATATAGGGATAAACACTGCTTATAACATCGTCGTGTGTAATTGAGCCTATAGATTTTATAACTTTAGCTTTAAAGATCCCTTTTCTTATGGGTTTTAAAACTTTAAGCTCTGCTACAACAACATAAACCTCATCCAGATCATTGCACATAGATGTATCCAATCTATCCTTTAGATTTCTATAGACATAAACAACCTCAGGCAAGTTGTTTAAATGCGTGTGAATATACACTACATCACCCTTTGACACCTCAACATGGCTGTAACTATCCCAGCTGATATAACCTATTCTAAACTGATCTTTATGCCATAAACATGTATGATAATTGCATATTGAGTAAAATTTATATCCGTCATACCAGATGGGTGCAATATACTTTTTTTGACCAATGTTTTTTGTTGTTTTCTGTTTATTTTTATTTTTTGAAAAAATTTCAAGACCGTGGTCAGTGATCTTTAAGATCTCTCCAGGAAAAATCAAATTCGGGTCGTTTATATATACATTGTTGTGCCAGATCTTACCCCATAAAAACGGATCTTTATAGAATTTTTTAGATATATCCCACAATGTATCATGCGGTTTTACGATGTATAGGTCTCCATACTTATAAGCATAGCTATTCAGCGCAAAAAAAACAATCAACACAACAAGCACCGTTTTTCTCATAACTAACTCCCTTTAATCTTTTTTGTGTAGCTACTTAATGGAAAACGTTTAAGTAGTTGATTTTTGTACATCCTTACCTGTTTTTTCTTACCCATTTTTTTATAGATCCTAATCAAACTAAAAATCGCCGCATCTGTTTTACCACCTTGAGAAACACTGCTGTATGGAAATTCATTAATGATTTTTTTAAACAAGGCTATTGCTTTTTTTATATCACCCATATGGATATTGCAGTATGCAAGCCAGTATAAGGAATTATCATATAGATCTGAGGTTTTATATTTTGCAACAAATTCTTCAAACAAAATACTCGCCTGTTTATAGTTGCCTTTAAAATATAAAGATAGAGCTTTTTTGTATAACTCTTTGGGCGTTAGGTTACTGCCTTGTTTATATTGCCTTGAATCTATAGAATTTCTCTTATCATTTGGGCCTTTACCTGTTGTAGCTACTTTTACAATGGGTGGCGGTATGCTGCTGACCTTTACTTTTTTTTCATTTTTGGGTTTTGCAGCTATCTTGATATTATTTATCGAGTGAGCCTGTTTCTTATTGCTTTGTTTTAAATTCTTTTCAATCTTGATTGTTTTTTTTGTTATAGTTGTTTTAGCAGGTTTTTTCTCTGAATTATTAGCTTCATCAACTGAAAGGTTATCAACTACTACTGCAGGAGGAATAGCCGATAATATACTATCGTTTTGCATTTGCCTTCTGATTCTCTCTTTGATTCTTTCAAGTTGGGCTTCAATAGAGCCAATTCTTTTGCTATTTTCTTTGATTCTAAAGCTGTTATAATCGATACGCTGCTGCATAATATCCAATCGTTTCAGAATAAAACTGTTGTCAAAACCACAGGAGGTCAAAAACATCACCATTACTACAGGAATTAAAAACCTTACATACCTCATTGACTTAACTCCTTATTTAAATGATTTTAAAGTATGCCCTACCATCTGTCAACCACAAGCTTTATACTTGCCAAAACACCTGAAAGCTCATATAATTTTATAACTTAAATTAAAGGGGGAGAGATTATGGATCTCAAAAAACTACTTGTTGGAAGTATCGTTGCAGGTTTTTACACCACAACTGCATTTGCTGCTCAAAACTACAGCGACATTTTAAACAAACTAATTCCACCAACAATTAGCTACAAGGTAAAGGTGGAAAAAAACAGCCAACTAAAAGGGTTTGACCAGCTAAATGTATCAATCATCCAGAAAAAAACAGGAACCGTCTATCATCGATACCTGTGGGTATCAAAGGACAAAACAAAGATAATACCTGTTCTACTTGAAAACAAAAACGGTAAAATCGTTAGAGTAAAACCCCAACAAAATGTTGAACGGATTCCTGTGGATATATCGTGGCTAAACAATCTCATAGAAAAGCTACCAGAATGGGCAAAGAAATCAATCGGAGAGGGCAGAGAGGTTTATCTTTTTAGCGATCCATTGTGTCCATTTTGCAAAAGAGAGCTGCCCAAACTACTAAAACTTGCAGAAAACAAAAAGATAAAACTCCATGTTTTGCCGTTTGATGTGCATGGACCTCAGGCAAAAAAGGGTAGTGCAGTATTTTTAGATATTGAAAAGAAAAAAGGCCTAAAGGAAGCACTCAATAAGGTAGAGCTTGCAAATTTTGGTGATGTAGAAAAGATGGCAAACACAAAAGAAGCCGCTGAATTGCTCAAAAAATACTCAAAAGTACTTGATGAAATTCAGAATGCTGCAGCAAAAGCCGGCATAAACGGAACACCTGCAATGTTGATTAAAACATCCAAAGATAAAGGGTATCTGATTTTGGGTTTAACGGATATAACGCCATACATAAAATAAACAATGAAAAAAGCCTTAAAGATCATAGGGGCAGCTTTTGCTGCCCTTTTTATTATCATCGTTATAGCAGTAGTAGTTGTCTGGAACAAATTCGACGCAGCGGCTATTTTAAATATCATCAACTCAAATAAAGCAAAACTCAAGGAACAACACATAAATCTTAACATAAAAAATCTCTCTATCAACAAGCAATTTCCATATTTAACAGTTAGAGCACAACAAATAACAATTACATCAGGACAGTTTAATGCCACCTGCGAGGATATTTACGATAAAATAAACATCGTTAAATTTCTAATCTCTTTGGCTGGTGGTAAATACTACGCTGGCAAGATAAAGATCAGCAAAGCCAATGTGGTATTGCTATCTTCGAATCAAAAAACAAACATAAACGAGATACACTTTCCAACAATTCCTGTTGATTTAGAGATAAAGCAAATACTCTTAAAATACAAAGGCTATAAGCTTACTGGAGGTATTTCAAGTTATTTTAACCCCATTACAAACTCAAACTCGATACATTTCATAGGAAAAATCAACACAATCTTTTTAAAACTCTCAGCCAAACTTTCAAAAAAGTACCTTACATTAAATATTTTTACCCCTCATATTATATTTAACAGTTTAAATGCAACCCAGATCTCAGCCAATATAAAGATAGGCAGTTCAAAACAGATTACAATAGATGCAAGTGGATTAGATATTCGCTACAAAAAATTCATATTTATAAAACCAAGGTTAATGGCAACTCTAAATCTACAAAAACCGCTTGAGATAGAAACATTGCAGTTTAGAAGCAACAACGGCTATGCAGTTAAACTCAAAGGCAGTATAGATGCAACAAAACCACTCAAAAGCGTTGTCTTTGGTTCAATAACCACACCTTTTATAAGCCTAAACCGCATAACACCTTTTCTGCCTGAAGATCTAAAAAACTACCTGCTTAAAGGAAAAGTAAAATTAGACAATATAAATTTTGCAGGCAAACCACCAATATCCTTTATAAGAAATGGCAAAGTGATTATAGAAAACGCTGAATTTAGAATAAATACAAAAGATAGACCATTTTTTGTTAATAAGGCAACGGTTAACATAACACCAGAAAAACTCAAAGCAGAAGGTTATGGCAATTTCGAAGGCGTTAAAGCCAAAAAAGCCCTTTTTATCGTTTATCGAAAAAATCTCTCATCAGATATACATCTCTTGCTTGATGGCAGTTTGAATGATTATGTAAGGTTGTTTTTAGAAAACAACATACTGGGTAAAAACGATTTAAAAATTATAGGTAAAACATCAAATCTAAAAGGATACGCCAAAGCAACAGTGGATGTCTATGGGTATCGCTTCAAGCCGAAACCGTATTTTGACTTTGATATAAATATAGTATTAAACAATGTTGAATTGATAAACAAAAACATACCCAACGGGTATATTAAGGCAAAAGGAAATTTAAGAATCAAAAGAACAACATCAAAGGGTAGGGTGGTAAAACTTTTTTTAAACTTCAAAAATTTCACCGCCCAAACAAAAACATCCTATCTTGATACAAACAACTTTGTACTTACAATTCAACCTGCATTGCACCTCAAAGGTAATATCACAACACGATTATCCTCAGTTGATTTAAAAAAACTGTTTAAAGAATTCAACAAAACACCACCAAAGGTATTATTAAATGCGATTACAGTTAAAAAAGCCTTTATCGATGGAACGCCAGCTAACTTAAGTTTCAGATTAAATACAAAATTAAAGTTTACTGACGATATTTTAGACTCCTATGCAGAAGGTATTATAAAAAACAATATACTCAGCCTAAAAAACATAACTATAAAAGGCTTTGGCAAGTCAACAGCATCTGCAAAAATAGACTTAAGCAAAGAAAAAATTCTGTCTCTCAAAGCACAATTTAACAACTTCAAGATAGAAACCATCTCAAAATTAATGGGCAAAAACTACAGCGGCATTGTAAACGGCAACATAACAATTCAACCGGGCAAAAATAAACCTTATCTAAAAACAGGCAATCTGCTGTTAGAAAATATAAAAATATATAACTACATACTACCACACGGTTCTGTATCTATAAAAAATAATCTGATCAATTTTAAGGTAGATGTAAAGCACAACAAAGAAACCGTCACTGCTGATGGAAAATACAACTACAACAACAATTCATTGGCCGTTAAAGGCTTCTGTGATAGTTTTACCGTTGACCTGACAAAAAAACATAAAAATACTTCACTCAAAACCATAAAATTACCCAAAATGGACATAGATGCTGTCTTTTCAACTATTGCCCTAAAAATCAAAAAAAGGAATGGTAGTGTAGTGATAGGTCCTGCCAAGCTTGTCCTTTTAAACAACAAAAACAAAGCCACGATGTATTTTGTAGCTGTTAAAAGCCGCATAAATATAAACTACGATAAATATTCAAAAAAGATAGTAGCTAAAGTAAAAGATTCCGCCATCTGGTCAGCTCTTACAGATTGCACAAAACCAACACTGCAGCTTAAAATAGAAGCTATTCTTCACAATCCTTACACAGATATAATCGACCCTTTAAAACTCAACGGTTTAATAGATTTTGAGGCAAGAAATGGCTGTATAAAAAATACACCTGCAGCAATCAACCTGTTCTCACTCCTAAATCCATTCAAACTATCTCTAAGTGGCTACAAAATTTCTAAAGGCATTGATTATGATACATTAAAAGCTCATCTTTTTTTGAAAAACGGTTCAATAGAGGCAAAAGAGAATAAACCGTTATACTTAAAAGGCAAAACACTCGATCTATTCGCATACGGCACTTACGACTTAAATAAAAGTTTTATAAACGGTTATGTTACATTTATCACATTCTCAACTATAAACAGCATCGTTTCAGAAATTCCAATAATTGGCTATATCCTTACAGGCAAACAGAAAAGCTTTACAGGTTTGTGTTTTAAAGTCAAGGGCAATATCAATAATCCATCAATAAAACCCGTGCCCTTTAAAAATCTTGCAAAAGGTGTCTTTGGTGTAGTAAAAAGAACGCTTGAATTACCTTTGGAATTGTTTGGAGTGGGTAAATGAGAAATTTTAGAAAAGAGCTAAACAAAAAAATCCTTATACTGGACGGTGCAATGGGCACTCAGCTTCAGCAACTTGGCATCTTAAAAGAAGGTGTTTCTCCCGACTACCTGAATATCACTCATCCAGAAGCAATTGCACAGATTCATAAGTCCTACTTAGAAGCTGGTGCTGATATTATTGTTACCAACACATTTGGAGCAAACAGGCTAAAACTTGCCGAATTTGGTGTTGAAGATAAGGTTTATGAAATAAACTATCAGGCTGTAAAGATAGCCAGAGGTGTTGTAAAAGATAAAGGTTTTGTTTCTCTATCCATAGGACCAACAGGAAAGTTTATCCAACCTGTGGGTGATGCTGAGTTTGATGAAATCAAAGAGATATTCAAAGAACAGGCGCAGGCAGCTGTTGATGCAGGTGTAGATCTATTTTCACTTGAAACATTTATGGATATAAAAGAGCTCAAAGCAGCTATAGTTGCCATAAGAGAAATCACGGATAAACCGATTATCGCCATGATGACATTTGCAGAGGATGGAAGAACAATTCTTGGCACAACACCTGAGGTCTTTGCAAAGACTATAGAGGCGATGGATGTAGATGTGATCGGCGCAAACTGCTCTGTTGGGCCGGATCTGCTGGATAAATTTGTTAAACAGATGGCCGATGTAACAGATAAACCTTTAATCATTCAGCCAAATGCAGGCATACCCCGTCTTATTGATGGAAAAACGATATTTCCCGTTGGACCTCAAGAGTTTGCAACTTATGCAGAAAGTTTTGCTCAATATGCAGCCATTGTTGCGGGATGCTGTGGCACATCGCCTGAGCATATAAAGCTACTTGCAAAAAAATTAAAAAACAGAGAGGTTAAAAAAAGGACAATAGAAAAATCTACGGTTCTGACAAGTAGGACAGAATTGTTGCAGATAGGTTATGGAAAACCTGTAGTTTTTATCGGTGAAAGGCTCAACCCAACAGGCAAAAAGCACCTCAAAGAGCAGCTAAGAGAAGGCAAAACAGGTTTATACAGAAAAGAGGCTATTCAGCAGGTAGAGCATGGAGCTAAAGCTTTGGATATCAATGTTGGCACCCCCATGATTGATGAAAAAGCCATGATGAAAAAATGCGTGCTTGCTGTCCAAAGCGTTGTTTCTGTTCCGCTTGTAATAGATTCATCAAATACAGAGGCAATAGAGGAGGGTCTAAAGGCAGCTGACGGTAAGGTTTTGATAAATTCTGTTAATGGTTCTTTAGAAAGCTTAGAAAAAATCCTGCCTTTAGCAAAAAAATACGGTGCAGCTGTTTTGGCTTTGCTATTGGATGAAACAGGCATCCCCGATACATCAAAAGAAAGGGTAGATGTGCTTGAAAGAATAATAACAAAAGCAGAAGAGTTTGGCATAAAAAATGAGGACATCGTAGCGGATGCCCTTGCTCTAACTGTGGGAAGCGACAAATTACGAGCCTTAGAAACATTAAAAACAATAAGGTTAATCAAGGAGAAATACAACCTGACAACAATATTGGGCTTAAGCAATGTATCATTTGGTCTGCCAAACAGAAAACTGATAAACGCCTCTTTTCTTGCAATGGCAGTTTACAACGGCCTTGATAGTGCAATTGTTAACCCATACGATGAGCTGTTATGGCAGATTAAATATGCAAGCGATCTTATTGTGGATAGAGATAAGGATGCTTCAATCTATATAGAAAAATCATCAGACATAACACTTACTGGCAGTCAGAGCAATAAGGCAAAAATGGAGCTGATTAGCTCTCCTTTTGAAAAAGGCAGCCTGGAAGATAAGCTGTTTATGTGCGTTGTTGAGGGCAACGAAGAGGAGATAATCACACTTACAAAAGAAGCATTAAAAGAATATGAGCCGCTTGAAATAAGCAATAAAATGCTTATACCCGCTTTAGATGTCGTAGGAAAGCTCTATGATAAAGGCATATACTTCCTGCCGCAGATGATCAGGTCTGCAAATGCAATGAAGAAGGCGTTTAACATTTTGAAGGATGAGATCAAAAAGAATTCTAAAAAAACAAAAACCGGCAAAACCATTGTAATAGCAACAGTCAAAGGCGATATACATGATATAGGTAAAAACATTGTATCTTTACTGCTTGAAACAAATGGATTTGAGGTTATAGACCTGGGTAAAAATGTAGATGATGATACTATAATAAAAGCCATCAAAGAGCACAACGCCGATGCAGTGGGTTTAAGCGCCCTTATGACAACCACAATGATAAATATGAAAAATGTGATAGATAAGATAAAAATGGAAGGTTTAAAGGTAAAAATCATGGTTGGCGGCGCTGCTGTGACAGAGGAGTTTGCTAAAAAAATAGGCGCTGATATGTATGCAAAAGACGCTATCGAGGCTGTGAGGTTGGCAAAAGAAAATGTATAGGGTTTTAGTAGTAGATGATGACGATCAGATGAGAATGGCCCTAAATGCCACACTAAAGCACCTAAACCACTCGCCTGTCGTTGCAAAAAATGCAAAAGAGGCTTTAAAGCTCATAAAGAAAGAGGATTTTGATGTTATAATTAGCGACCTTAAAATGCCCAAAATGGACGGCATAGAGTTTTTGAGTGAGGTAAAAAAGATAAAAAAAGATATACCGTTTATTATGATTACGGCTTTCGGTGATGTAAAAACAGCCGTTGAGGCTATGAAGTTGGGTGCTTTTGATTTTATACTTAAGCCATTCTCTCAGGAAGCACTACAAAAGGTGCTACATCTTGCTGTATCGCATAAAACAATAAAAAAATCAACAACGCAGAAGAATGATACTCCCTTTGCATTTATTTACAAAAGCAAACAGATGGAAAAAATTGTTAACCTTGCAAGCAAAGTTGCAAAAACCGATGCAACGGTTTTATTAATCGGTGAAAGCGGCACAGGAAAGGAGGTGTTGGCAAAATATATCCATTCACAAAGCCCCCGCTGTAATTCTAAATTTGTTGCTGTAAACTGTGCAGCTATTCCATCAAATCTATTGGAAAGCGAAATGTTTGGATACGAGAAAGGCTCATTCAGCGGTGCCACAAAAACCCATAAGGGCAAATTTGAACAGGCCAATAAAGGCACACTGCTTTTGGATGAGATTACAGAGATGCCACTTGAGCTACAGGCAAAGCTGTTAAGGGTAATTCAGGAAAAGGTCATAGACAGAATTGGGGGCGTTGAACCGATAAAAGTGGATGTTAGAATTATCTGCACAACCAACAGAAATATAGAGGATTATGTAAAAGAGGGAAAATTCAGGGAGGATCTATATTACAGAATAAGTGTTTTTCCAATAACCATTCCGCCTTTAAGAGAAAGAAAAGAAGATATACCATTACTTGCAGAGCATTTCTTGAAGCAGTTTTCAAGCTCATTTGGCAAAAATATTGAAAAAATAGACGATTCGGCCATGGAGATACTGATAAATTATCCGTGGCCTGGAAACATAAGGGAACTTCAGAATGTTATTGAGCGAGCAGTCGTTTTATGCGACAAGGATAAACTAACCAAAGAGGATATCTATCTGCACAACATGGGCTGACAAAAAGCCAGCCCACTATTTTTCTATTTTACGCTTACGATCTCCACATCAAAGATAAGGTCTTTGCCTGCAAGAGGATGGTTAAAATCTATTGTTACAAACTCCTCATCAACCTCTATGATTGTAACAGGCAGGCTTGCTGTCTGGGTCTGGGCAAGTAGCTGCATGCCAACCTCTGGCTCAATATCTGCAGGTAGTTGATTTCTTTCTACCCTTTGCACAGCCTCGGGATTCCTTTCACCGTAGGCATCAGCTGCCTTTACAACAACCCTCTTTTTTTCACCTTCTTCCATACCCTCAAGTTCTTGCTCCAATGCAGGAATAATACTTCCCTCGCCAAAAACAAACTCAAGTGGCTCCTTTCCTTCGCTTGAATCAAACACCGTTCCATCATCGAGCCTTCCGACATAGTGCATCTGCACTGTCTTATCCTTGGAAACCTTCATCAAAAATCCTCCAAAACAAAAATAATAAAATATTATTGCATAAAAAAGGGAATTTTGCAAATATTTAGATATTTTTCAGGAAATTTATCAGGCGGTTCTTTTCATCCTCTCTGTGGCGACATATATTGCAAATTTTTTCATTGGATGTCGTATAAAAGGTCTTACCACAGGATTCACAAACAACTTTTGCTGCCTCAAAAGCAACATACGGTTTTGTTTTAAATAGTGACGCACTGCCCTTATATATTTTGATTGCCTGAGGCAGGCATGCGTGCTCACACTCCCTACAACCCACACACAGGGCAGGATTGAACTTTATTAAGCCTTTTAAATCATTCTTTTCTACTAATATTGCATCCATTGGACAGATATGCTCACAGATCCCACACAAATTGCATTCATTTGAAATCTCAAGTTTAGCTATATCATTAAATTTCCTATCATGTTTAATATCTTCATGTTTAATCTTCTCAAGTAGCAACTCTCTTTTTGTTTTTTTATGTTTAAATTTCCTTGAAATATTAAAAAGACTGCGTCTATCCATACTTTCCTTGGGTATAAAAGTGCTTTTATCAGGATATGTTTTAATAGTTAATCTAAATTCAACCCCAAACGAAAGTAAAAGGGAAACAGTATTTTTTAGGTTTTTATAAAAATAGGGCAGGGTGGATTTAAATTTACAATTTTTGCAAATACCCCTTTTTATAACAACTGACTTATCTTTCAATAAAGCAAACAATAGGTCATCTGTTAGTCTGCTTAAACAAGCTACCCTGTTTTTAGCAAAAGAAAATATACAACCAACCTCAATCTTCTCAGCCTGTTCTATATTTGACAATATAAATTCATCATCCTTTGAGATATCAATACTCCCAAAAGGACATGCAGCATAGCATAAGCCGCATTTAATGCAAATATCATGAGCAATTTCTATTCTGTTTGGGAATCCAAATCTTACAGCATCAACAGGACAGATATCCTCACAATAGCGGCAGTGAGTTTTTGAAAAATTATGCCTTATGCATCTTGATTTATTTACATCAATTTTAGAGGAGAGCACAAAATCCATGCTTGTATTATTACACAGATTATTTTTAAGTTTCAAGTATCGTTGATATTGACTTTTTTTAAGCTAATAATTACACTGTGGCAAAAGGAAAGGAGGTGTAAAGATGCTGCCAAGCATGCAGGAGTTAGCTCCTATATTAATATTGCTTTTAGTTATTTTTGGTGCAAGAAAATTGCCAGAAATCGGTGCTGGATTAGGCAAGGGCATTAAGGAATTTAAAAAATCGATGAAAGATATTGAGGAGGATGAGCAAAAAGAGGAGAAAAAACCACTAAATGCCGAAATAGAGAATGAAAAAACAAAAGACGGTGAGGCTAATTAACAAACATGAAGGAAAAGATTAGCGAGCTGATCGAAAGATATTTAAATAAAATTGATATTAAAGATGTTTACTATACGATAGAACACCCAAAAGAGGAAAAATTTGGAGATTACTCAACCAACATAGCAATGGTGCTTGCCTCAAAGCTAAAAAAACCGCCCAGGAACATAGCAGAGGAGTTTATAAAAACCATAGAAAATAACCAATTATTTGAAAAAATTGAAATTGCAGGAGCAGGGTTTATCAACTTTTTCATAAATCCAAAAGAGCTTTTATCCCAATTGATGGAGATCAACTCTAAAAAAGACGAGTATTTCAAGCCATTTACCGATAACAGCAAAAAAATACAGGTAGAATTTGTTAGTGCTAATCCAACAGGTCCTTTGCATGTAGGCCATGGGCGTGGTGCAGCCATAGGTGATAGTATAGCCCGCATCTTAAGATTCGCAGGTAATAATGTCGAAACAGAGTATTACATTAACGATGCAGGGCTTCAGATGGAGCTTTTGGGTAAATCGGTATATGCAAGGTATAAACAGCTGTTAGGCTATGATGATGAACTACCTGAGGATGGATACAAAGGTGAATATATTATAGATATAGCAAAAAGCCTCGTTGTTGCATATGGTGATAGGCTGATTGACAATCAAGATGCAGTTGAGATATGCAAAAATGAAGCTGCTAAGGTTATCTTAAAGGAGATAATGGATGACCTTTCTCATTTCAGGGTCAAATTTGACAAAATATTTAACGAAAAAAGCCTATATGATAAAGGTGAAATGGATGAGAGCATTAATTTTTTGGAACAAAAAGGCGTTATCTATAACAAAGATGGTGCAGTATGGTTTGCATCAAGTAGATTCGGCGATGATAAAGATAGGGTTATAAAAAGAAGTAACGGTGCTTTTACCTACTTTGCAAGCGATATAGCTTATCATAGAAATAAATTTATTTTAAGAGGGTTTGATGAGGTTATAGATGTTTGGGGGGCAGACCATCACGGCTATGTGGCAAGAGTAAAGGCAGCACTCAAAGCCATGGATATAGATCCTGATAGACTAAAGGTAGTATTAGTGCAAATAGTTAACCTTTTAAGAAACAAAGAAAAGGTATCGATGTCCACAAGAAAGGGTGAGTTTATAAAACTTAAGGATGTTATGGATGAGGTGGGTGTCGATGCTGCAAGGTTCATGTTTGTTTCACGCAGCGTTGACTCACATCTGGATTTCGATTTAGAGCTTGCAAAAAAGCAAAGCAGCGACAATCCTGTATATTATGTACAATACGCCCATGCAAGGATTTGCAGCATTCTTGCAAACATAGACAGCATACCAAAATGCAATTACCCAGATGCTTTAGAACAAAAAGAGGAATTTGATCTGATAAAAAGCCTGATTTTCTTTAAGGAGTTTATAAAAAAAGCAACAGAAGAGATAGAGCCTTATTTTATCGTAAAAGGACTGATAACTATAGCGGAAAAGTTTCATAGATTTTACAACAAACACAGAATTATAGGCTCAGAAGATAATATTTTTGCATCAAGACTGATCCTTATTGAGGCTGTAAGAGTTGCATTAAAATTGGGCATGGATCTAATCGGCGTTGAAGCAAAAGAGAAAATGTAGGAGGAAAAAATGGCTGATCCTGAGAACAAAGACAAAATAAAGGAGATACTGGAAGGACATAGCAAAAAGTTTTCAACAGCTGAGATAATTGTTGGTATTGTGGTGGTACTCATAATTGGTGTTGGAGCAGGATATGCGATATTTAAATTAATCTTGCCGCCACCAACACCTATAGAATATCAAACCCAGCCGATAAATGAACAGCAAAATATTCAGTTAGCTCAAACACCCAAACAGGCTCCTTTACCACAACCAGAAATCAACAACAAAGAAAACCAACCAAATCAAAATCAAACTACACCACCCCAACAAGAGCAGCAAGCTGTGGTTGGCAATAATACAGAAACGCAGCAGGCACAAATTACCACTCAAACACAAAAACAAACGCAGGGTCCTGAAATTATCAATCCTTACAAAAAAACAACTCAAAAACCCAAACTACAGACAAAACCTGCATCTACACACAAACCCAAATTAACAACCAAAAAAACATCTCATGCGAAGCATTATATCGCAACAAGGCATTCAAAGGTTAAAAAGCATAAAACCACAACAAGAAAATACATACTGCAGGTCTCATCCAACTCCAACAGAAAATTTGCCATTGCAACGGTTCTTAAGTTAAGAAAATGCGGCCACAAAGCCTATACAAAAGAGATTGAAATAAAGGGTAAAAAATATACGAGAGTATATGTAGGTCCGATTAAAGGTTACGAAGCAGCAAAAGATGAGGCAGAAAATATCAAAAGACAACTCCATCTTGGATATCTGCCAATAATTAAGCGGTATGATAAAGTACCCTGATATAAACCCGAATATCTTTAGCTACAAAGGAATACATATACGTTGGTATGGTGTTGCATACGCAACAGGTTTTATTGTCGGTTATCTGTATTTATTGAAGCGATTTAGTGCGTTTAAACTCAAAGGTTTTGTAGATGATGCACTGCTTTATGGCGTATTGGGCGTTATATTAGGCGGAAGAATAGGCTATGTATTAATTTACAATCTTCCTTATTACATACACCATCCCATAGAGGCTTTTGAGATATGGAAAGGAGGCATGAGTTTTCACGGAGGCTTAATCGGCACAATTATTGCAGGTATTCTACTTGCAAAAAAATACAACATAAGTTTTTATAAAATTGCCGATGAAGTGGTTGTAATAGTACCCATAGGTCTTTTCTTTGGAAGAATTGCAAATTTTATAAACGATGAACTGTGGGGTAGACCAACAAATCTGCCGTGGGCTGTTGCATTTCCCAACGGAGGCTACATACCCCGCCATCCCTCCCAAATCTACGAGGCTATCTTTGAGGGTCTTGTATTATTTTTCATCCTTTATTTTAACAGGGACAAACTCATAAAAAAAGAAGGTGTTTTATTCTGGCTATTTGTATTTCTCTACGGTTTTTTCAGATTTTTTATTGAATTTACCAGACAACCTGACCCCCAAATAGGTTTTATATACGGCCTAACCATGGGACAATGGCTGTGCTTAATTATGATAATAACAGGATCAATAGAACTATTTATAAGGTGGAAAAATGGAAATAGAACAAAAGAAAATTTGGGTTAGACAAAAAAAACAGGAAATTCCTCCTCATGTTTTGGAGATGGGATTGAATATGTTGTTTGAAGAGCCCAGGGATATTTTTTCAAAACTAAAGAATAGTCAACCATTAAAACCCCTACAATTAGAACAGATAATAGATGCTCAGGAAGATTTGGTTTTCGTCGATGCAATAAAGATGCCCTACACAGCTGAATTTGACAATGTGGGCTTTGCAAAACAGCTAAATCCTAAGCTTAATGTTGCTGTTAAAGATATACTTGTTGAGGAGTATCAGGTATATCTGCATAGAATCTATGGTTTTGACGGCATTATCTTTCCTATCAGCCACTTGACAAAAAAACTCACAGAAACTTTTATATTTATGTGTGATTCTATGGGTATGTTGCCCATACCGATTATAGAAAACGAACTGGATCTTGAAAAGATTAACTCGATAGAACTAAAAGCTGCCATAACACAATTCAACAAGAACGGTTTAGTAAAACTAAAACAAAGCAGGGAAGGTTACATATCAAAATGCTAAGTGAATTTATAAAAAAGGCAAGAAAAATCCATTTTGTGGGTATCGGCGGAGTGGGTATGAGCTCACTGGCTCAATACTTTCTATCAAAAGGCTATACAATCACAGGCTCTGACCTTGAAAAAAACTCCTATGTGGAGAATCTTATCAGGCAGGGCGTAAAGGTTTATTTTGGTCATTCACTGCAAAACATCGAAAATGATGTTGACCTTGTTGTCGTCTCAAGCGCTATCAAAAACAACAATATAGAGGTAATTCAGGCAGAGAGAAACAGTATTTTAGTCATTAAACGCTATCAACTTTTAGCTTTTTTGGTAAATCAATCAAAATCGATTGCAGTGGCAGGCTCACACGGTAAAACGACCACAACCTCACTGTGCGCTTCACTTCTAAACAACGCAGGTATAAACCCCACAGCAATTATAGGTGGCAAACTAAGAAACATTAATAACAATGTGATTATAGGCTCAAGTGATTATTTAATCGTTGAGGCAGACGAAAGCGATGGTGGATTTTTGCTTTTGATGCCGTATATTGGAATAGTCACAAATATAGATAACGACCATTTAAGCTTTTATGGTAATTTTGAAAACGAAAAATTGGCATTTTTTGATTTTATCAGTAACTCTAAATATTGCGTGGTAAATATAGATGACCCGATAATCAAAACATACAAAAATCGCAATAACTCAGATAATCAGCTGATTACATACAGCACAAAAACAAAAAAGGCCGATATTTACGCCTATGATATAAAACTCAACAAAAACAACTCAATATTCAGTGTTAAAACGCCCACAAAAAACATAGAAAACATCTCACTTGGCATTATAGGCTATCACAACATATCAAATGCGCTTGCCGTGATAGGTGTAGCTGAACTATTAAACATAAAGGAAGAGATAATCAAGCAAACTTTTGAGGAGTTTAAAGGCGTTGATAGACGCTTTACCTACATCGGCAAATACAACAACCTTGAAGTCTACGATGACTACGCACATCACCCAACAGAAATAAAAACAACGCTTAAAGCAGCCAAGCTGTTGAACAAAAATGTTTATGCCATTTTTCAACCGCATCGTTTCTCACGCACAGCTTATCTTATGGATGATTTTGCTAAAAGTTTTAAAGAGGCAAAAAGGGTTTTTGTTTTGGATATTTATCCTGCAAGTGAACAGCCAATCGAAGGTATAAGTTCATCTATTTTAACTGAAAAAATAAACCGTGTATCATCAAATGCAGTATATATAAACAACATAGATTTACTCAAAAGACATCTTGAACAGATCGACGAGGCAGGTGTAGCTATAGCACTGGGTGCAGGCAGTGTAAGCAGTATTATCAGGCAGCTTGTTAATGAGAAAAACAACTGAAGCAAAAAGAAATTTAACAACCATACATCAGGATGGGATAGTTGATGTTGTTTATATAGAAAAGGAAGATGAGTTAAATTTTATAGACGCCCCTGTTATAGGCGGAGGAAGCAATATATTGATAATCAAAAACAATAAAGTATTTAAACTTGCTGATCAATTCAACTATATCAAACAAAACAAAGAAGAGCTTGTTGTTGGTGCTGTAACACCGCTTAAAAGTCTTATCCTTTATTGTATAAAACACTCATTAGGAGGGCTTGAGTTTTTATCAGGAGTTCCAGCAACAGTAGGCGGAATAATAAAATCAAATGCAGGTGCATTTGAAAAAGAGATCTCCGATATACTAAGATATGTCAAAATATTTGATAGTAGTGATAAATCGATAAAGATTTTAGACAAAAGCGAAATAGAGTTTTCATACAGAAAAAGCTCAATAGACGGTGTAATTATAGAAGCTGCATTTAACTTAAAAAACTCAAATAGCGTAAAAGATAAAGTAATTGAAATACTAAAAAAAAGACTAACAAAAGCGCATCTGTCATTTACATTTGGCAGTGTATTCAAAAATCCAACAGATGGTTATGCTGGCTGGTATATAGAGCAGGTGGGCTTGAAAGGCTTTAGAAAAAATACAGCGGCTATTTCCCATAAACATGCAAATTTTATAATCGGTAGTCAGATCACAAACACCTACGATATACTGTATCTTGTTGAGCTTGCAAAAGAGAGGGTATTTAAAACATTTTCGATTGAACTAACAGAAGAGGTGGTGTTTATATGAAAATAGCGGTTATTTGCGGAGGCAATTCATCCGAAAGGGAGGTTTCGCTTAAAACAGGTGAAGCTGTTTATAACGCTTTAGCTGCATCATACAGCGATGTTTATTGTCTTGAATGTAAAGATGAGAGTGACTGCATAGAAAAAATAATGAACTCAAAACCGAATATTGTGTTTATAGCACTCCATGGAGGGTTTGGTGAAAACGGCCAGCTGCAGGCAACACTGGATATGTTAAAAATCAAATACACAGGCTGTGGTTTTGCTCAAAGCAGCCTTGCAATGGATAAATTTGCAACAAAATCGATTCTTAAGGCTTTTAATATTCCAACTGCTATGTTTAAGTTGATAAAAAAGCCTGAAGATATAGAGGATATCGACTTTTATCCTGTCTGTATCAAACCCAATAACGAAGGATCATCTGTGGGCGTTGAGTTTGCAGAAAACAAAAAAGAAGCTAAAGCAGTTGCAGAAAAACTTCTAAAAAACCACCATCCACTAATAGCCGAAAAAAAGCTAAGCGGCAAGGAGTTAACAGTAGGCATCATTGGCGATACTGTTCTGCCTGTTATCTGGATAAAACCAAAAAACGGTTTTTACGATTACCATCATAAATATACAAAAGGTGCTACAGAATATATAATACCATCCCAACTACCTCAAAAGATAGAAAACCTGGTTCAAACGATAGCCTATAACGCATATAAAGCGATAGGTTGCAATAGTTATGCAAGGGTTGACATAATACTTGAGAATAACATACCATATGTTCTTGAAATTAACACCATACCGGGCATGACCCAGACAAGCCTGCTTCCCAAAGCAGCTTTAGCTAAAGGTATTAGCTTTGAGAAGTTAACAAAAATGCTTGTTGAGGCGGCATGTTAGATTTAAAAGATATCGATAAAAAAACCAGTAAAACCTCAACAAACAGACATAAACTGGATTTTATTGTTTTTATAGCAAAGCTCATTACTTCTGTGCTTTTTGTAGTGGGAATTTTTGCAGTAGTCGTTTATGGATACAAACAATTATCAAATAGATATGCTATACTTAAATACATCGATATCAACGGAAACCATGTGATCGATAGAAATTCAATAGTTTCAGCGATTCTAAATCCCAACTTAAACAATATAAACAATTACTCACCACAAAAAATCTATATGAAACTCATAACAAATCCCTGGATCAGCTCAGCAAGTGTCAGCGTTGTTTATCCAGATACAATTATTGTTAACATAACTGAGAAAAAACCCAAGGCAATTGTTAAAACATCTAAATCGACTTACATAATAGATTCAAACGGCAGTATTATATCTTCATATTCCAAAAATCTACACCTACCAGAAAATCTATACACTATAATTTTAAAAGATAACAGGTTTTTAAAATCACAAGATCTTTTAAAAAATGTTCTTCGGATGTATAAAAAATTAGACAATGTAGAAAAAATAAATTATATTGAAGTAGTGTCGCAAAGTTATCAATTGGTGCACTTTAAAGGTGGCCTGACAGTGAGTATAAACAGTTTTGATTGCCCCGATAGAGCCATAAAACATCTAAAGGAGAAAATTTCATATCTTAATTCACTTGCCAGTAAACTCAAAGAAGTAAGTATCTGTTTTGAAAATAAATTTGTTCTGAAGTGGAAAAAAGGAGTAAAGAAGTGAGTGAGGTGGTAAACAGCGATATTATTGTTGGATTAGATATCGGCACAACAAAGGTTTGTGCAATAGTGGGTAAAAAGACCCCTGAGGGAGATGTAAAGATCATAGGCATTGGACAAACTCCATCAAAGGGGTTAAAAAAAGGTGTCGTTATAAATATTGATGAGGCTGTACTATCAATCAAAAGGGCAATTGCCTACGCAGAGAGAATGAGCGGTGTAAAAATCGACAGCGTTATAACAGGCATTGCTGGCGGTCACATCAGGTCTTACAATTCAAGCGGCGTTGTGGCTATAAAAAACTTGGAGGTTTCAGAATCCGATATTAGAAGGGTCATAGATGCAGCAAAAGCGGTTGTTATACCACCGGATAAAGAGATTATACATATTATACCTCAAGAATTTGTAGTGGATGACCAAAGTGGTATAAAGGACCCTCGGGGCATGAACGGCACACGCCTTGAGGTTAGAGTACATATCGTTACAGCTTCGGTCACCAATGTGCAAAATATCGTAAAATGCTGCACAAAAAGTGGATTAAAGGTTCAGGATATAGTTTTGCAACCCATTGCTTCAAGTTACTCTGTATTGAGACCGGAAGAAAAAGATCTTGGCGTTGGTTTGATAGATATCGGTGGTGGAACAACAGATGTAGCTGTATTTGCATCAAACGCAATAAAACACTCATCGGTTATTGCAATCGGTGGTGACCATGTAACAAACGATATAGCAATTGGTTTAAGAATTCCATCCTTCAAAGAGGTTGAAGAGATAAAGAAAAAGTACGGATGTGCATTAACCGAGATGGTGGATAGCGATGAAGTTGTTCAGATTCCTGGAATTGGTGATAAAAAAACACGGGAAATACCAAGAAGATTGTTAAGCGAAATCATTGAGCCAAGAATGGAGGAGATATACTCCCTCGTTAAGGATGAACTTTCCAAAATGGGTTTAATGGATCTGCTTGCAGGAGGTATTGTTTTAACTGGCGGCTCGGCTTTAATGCAGGGAGCATTAGAGCTTGCATCTGCCATATTTGAACTACCTGTTAGACTCGGTAAACCCTACGGAATTGTTGGTTTAAAGGATGCTGTTGATAATCCTATGTATGCAACAGGTGTTGGTCTGGTGTTGTATGGTTTTAATAAAATGGAAGAAAATGAACAGTTCTTAAACATCGACTCAAAAAAGGTAGCCGACGGAAATAATCTATTTTCTGTAATTTTGACCAAGATGAAAAACTGGGTCAAAGAAATGTTTTAATCGGAGGAAAAAATGGCAAAAAACGCTCAAAAAGAAAATTATTCTGAAGGTGCTGTTATAAAGGTAGTGGGTGTAGGTGGTGGAGGCAGCAATGCCGTTAACAACATGATAACCTATGGTATAAAGAATGTTGAATTTATAAGTGCTAACACAGATATTCAGGCCTTAAACATATCACTGGCGCCAACCAAACTACAGTTAGGCAAAAAACTAACCCGTGGATTGGGAGCAGGCAGTGACCCAGAAAAAGGCAAAAAGGCAGCAGAAGAAAGTATTGATGAGATAGAGCAGGTTTTAGACGGTGCCGATATGGTATTTATTGCAGCAGGAATGGGAGGAGGAACAGGCACTGGCGCATCCCCTGTTATAGCCAAAGTTGCCAAAGAAAAGGGTGCTTTAACAATCGGTGTTGTTACAAAGCCGTTTGAGATGGAAGGCAAACAGAAAATGGAAATAGCCTTAGACGGCATAAAAGAATTAAAAGAGGTTGTTGATAGTATAATCATAATCCCTAATCAGAAACTCATGGACATCTATAAAAACTTAACGCTACTTGATGCATTCAAAAGGGCAGATGATATACTAAGGCAGGCGGTTCAAAGTATTGTGGAGTTGATCTACAAAGAGCCCAGCACTCAGATCATTATGAACATAGACTTTGCTGATGTTGTCTCTGTTATGAAAGAAAAGGGTGTGGCTTTAATGGGCATAGGTGAGGCATCCTCCGACGGCTCAGAAAACAGGGTTAAACGCGCAACAGAGATGGCAATATCAAACCCACTATTAGAGAATACCTCTATCAAAGGAGCAAAAGGGATTTTAATGAACATAACGGCTGGCAAAAACTTTGGTCTTGAAGAGTTCAATGAAGCAACCACAATTATCCAAAACAACATGAATGAAAAGGCACTGTTTAAACATGGCTTTGTTCTTGATGAAAGCATGGGAGAAAAGGTAAGAATAACCATCATAGCGACAGGTTTCAGTGATAAAGCAAAACCAAGAACAACAATAAACAGAAACTTTTACAATAGAAAACTGGATGCAAATACGCTGAAGGAAATCAAAAAAGAAACATCTATTCCAATAGAAGACGAGGTGGATATTCCGGCATTTATAAGAAAACAGAGGACAGAATAACTTGAAGGAGTACCTTTTAGCGGCATTAATTTCATATTTATTGGGCAGTATTCCGTTTGGATGGATAATTGCAAAGCTAAAAGGTGTTGATATTCGCTCAAAAGGCAGCGGTAATATTGGAGCAACCAATGTTTATCGCGTTGTAGGGAAAACAGAAGGTTTTTTAACGCTTTTATTTGATCTACTTAAAGGCTTGGCAGCTGTAGCGATCTTTAGCGGTCTTTTTCCCAACCATACCTATATGGGAGTAGTGGCTGGTTTTTCTGCTGTAGTTGGTCATGATTTCAGTATATTTTTGAAGTTTAAAGGTGGCAAAGGCGTCGCAACCACATACGGTGTTGTGCTTCTTTTGTATCCGCTTGCTGCT
Organism: Hippea jasoniae; assembly: GCF_000744435.1. Lineage (NCBI taxonomy): Bacteria > Pseudomonadati > Campylobacterota > Desulfurellia > Desulfurellales > Hippeaceae > Hippea > Hippea jasoniae. The sequence goes on along the minus strand of NZ_JQLX01000012.1, from coordinate 114,408 downwards.
TTAGTTGGTATGGCTATATGGATAGCGATTCTTTTAACATCCAAATACTCATCACTTGCTGCTTTGCTTTCATTTACCATCACAACAATTATTGCTATTGCAGGAAAAATAGCAACTGTTAATAAAGTTTTATTTATAATTTTACTTCTATTGATGTTTTACAGGCATAAGGAAAACATAGCAAGATTGATAAAAAAAGAGGAGCACAGGATAAAAATTTGAGTTTTTTTAAAGAATCTTGTATAAAAAGCGGGGTTGGTTATGGCATTAAGAAAAAGGGAAGTTGAATTATTAGCCGATAAGATAACAGCAAACCTGATAAGAAGCGGGCATGTCAAGCTAAACAAAGATATATCGATTCTAAAATCAATCGTTAGAGATATATTGCAGGCTGATGCAGATAAAGAAAGAGAGATAGACGCAAAAACAAAGGAACTCCTCAAACAATATTCAACCGAAATAGAAAAAGAAGGCGCCGATTCCTCAAGACTTTTTGCTATGGCAAAGAAAAAAGTAGCAAAACAGGAAGGTTTTTTGCTATGAGGTATAGTAGCGCACGAATCAGGTATCTATCGAAAAAAATTCTCAAGCAAGCTACAGAGGAGGGTGTTATTGAGATTATATCTACCGATAAATTGGCTACAGAGGCGATAGCAGAAACAATAGAGAAATATTTTGCTCTTGAAGATGAGGTTTACGAAAAGGTGATTGAAAGTCTCAATAAACGCAGCAAAAAACTCATTCCAGGCAGTATGGAGTGGGAGATAGCCTTCAACAAAACCTATGAAGAAGAAATGAGTAAAAGGTTGCTTAAATGAAAGCTATCCTGATGCTTGAAAACGGTGAAATCTTTGAAGGTATATCTATTGGAGCAGAAGGTAGTATAGTGGGTGAGGTTGTATTCAATACAGCCATGAGCGGCTATCAGGAGATTTTAACCGATCCATCCTACAAAGGCCAGATAGTAACAATGACATATCCTCAGATTGGCAATTATGGATTCAACATGGATGACAATGAATCCATCAAACCGTTTGTCGAAGGATTTGTGGTAAAAGAGGCATCAAGAATCGTATCAAACTTTAGGGGAAAAGAGAGCTTAGATGAATTTTTAAAAAGAAACAATATCATTGGAATAGAAAATATAGATACAAGAAAATTAACCAAGATACTGCGAAACAGAGGCTCCATGATAGGTGGAATTACAACACAAGACCCGGAAAAACTCAAACAGATGATCGATGAGTTTGAAATTGTCGGAAGGGATCTGGTTAAGTTTGTAACAACCGACAAACCCTATCAATTCAAAGAAAAGCTATTCAGGTTTGGATTTGAAAAAAGAAAAATCAAACAGATAGTGGAGAACAAAAGAGTAGCTGTAATAGATTTTGGTGTAAAACGCAATATATTAAGATATCAATGCGAGGTTGGATTTGATGTATATGTATTTGGGGCATACACCAAATATCAGCAGATAGAGGAATTTAATCCGGATGCGGTGTTTTTATCCAATGGACCGGGCGATCCAAGGGGGTTGGATGAGACATGGATAAAGGAATACAGAAAAATTATTGAGCGATATCCAACATTTGGAATATGTTTTGGTCATCAAATCATAGCCAGGGCATTCAATATCAAAATCTACAAGATGAAGTTTGGCCATCATGGTGGTAATCATCCTGTTGAGGATCTGGAAAGTGGCGATATATTTGTTACAGCTCAAAATCATAATTATGCAGCAGATGAGAAAGATTCGCTTGAAAAAGGCTTTAAAATAACATATAAAAACCTAAATGACGGAAGTGTGGAAGGCTTTATGCATAAAGAACTGCCTATTATGTCAGTTCAGTATCATCCTGAAGCATCCCCCGGTCCACACGATGCAGAATACATTTTTGAGAAATTTGCAGAAATGGTCAATAATTCCTAAAAAGGAGTAAACAGTGAGAAAACAAAGAACCTTAAAAGAGGCAATAAAAGCATCAGGCATAGGCCTTCATACAGGAAAAAGGGTAGAGATAGAACTTATTCCCGCACCAGAAAACCACGGCATTGTGTTTCATCGAGCAGATAGGGATGTTTTTATAGAAATCAATCAAGAAAATGTTATAGACACAACACTTGCAACAACTATCGGCAAAAATAATGTATACATAAAAACGGTCGAACATCTACTTGCAACTTTATACGGTCTGCATATAGACAATGTTTTAATAAAGGTATGGGGAGATGAAGTCCCGATCATGGATGGCTCAGCAGCCCCATGGGTATATCTCATAAAAACAGCAGGCATTATAGAGCAGGATGCGTATAAAAAGGAGATAATTATAAAGAAACCTATAACAATCAAGGAAAAAGGTAAGTTTGTAGCACTGATACCGTCAAGGAATTTTGAAATTCACTACTCAATTCATTTTGACAATATGTTCATAGGAAAACAGAAGATCGCTTTAGAGATAAACGAAAAAACATTCATAAAGGAAATCAGTAAGGCAAGGACATTTGGTTTGCTAAAGGATATAGAATATTTACAATCGCATAATCTGGCACTGGGTGGAAGCCTTGATAATGCAATTGTTGTGGATGAATACGGCATAATAAACGAAGACCCCTTGAGATATGAAAACGAGTTTGTCAGACATAAGGTTTTGGATGCTATAGGAGATCTATCTATTTTAGGATACGATTTAAAAGCACGCTATCTTGCCTATAAATCCGGACATGAATTAAACAACAAATTGATAAGAAAAATGATGGCGGATAAAGATAGCTATGAGATTGTTGGCAATCCATACATGGAAAAAAAGATAGCCGCTGCGGTTTGGGCAAATCTGGAGTATAAACAAAAGTTAACATAATGTAACTTATCGGAACCAAAGTTAATAGACCCCTTTATGGATTTAGAACTCCATACCTTTAAAACATTCAAAATATATCAACCAAAAAATGGTTATCGGTTTTCCATTGAGCCCTTCATATTAGCACATAGCTTAACGCATATTATAAACCACAAAAATGATAAGAAAAAAATCGTAGATTTTGGAAGTGGCTGCGGTATTATTGCGATTCTTATTGCAACGAAGCTTCCATTATCAACAATTTTTGCCATTGAACAGAACAAAAACTTTAAAGATATAATAAAAAAAAATCTAACTCTTAATGATATTAACAATGTCATTATAGATGATATAGAGTCAATTAAAACAAATTCGATAGATATTTTTGTATCAAATCCGCCTTATTTTACAACTCAAGGTTATAGATTTTCTAAGCGCTATAGCAGCGAAAAATTTTCCACTCAAATTGAAATAGAAGATATTATTAAGCATGCTAAACGGGCTTTGAAAAATAAAGGCACTCTGTTGTTATCATTTCACCCATCAAGGATGGTTGAACTTTTGCAGATTCTTAAAAATCACAATTTTGGTATACAATACATCCAACCGATATATGGAGATTTTGACAAAAAGGCCTGCTGCTTTATAATACACAGTAAGCTTTCTGGAAAGGATAATACACAGATCTATGAGCCTTTATTTATAAGCAGGGATTCAGATTGGCTTGTTATGTAGTCAACACCTAAGTTATACTTTTGCCTCAAAATATCCTGGGAACCATGCTCTATAAAGACATCAGGTAGCGCAAATTGTCTGAAACTCACATTTATACCGTTTTCAAAAAGGAATTTTGCAACACCTTCACCAAAACCACCTATTGCAACATTTTCCTCTATTGTTATTACAGCCTTATAACTACTCAAGCTTCTTAAAACATCCTCATCCATAGGCTTGATAAACAGAGCGTTAAATACACTACTTGATATATCCTTCTGTTTGAGTTTTTCAGATACATTCAGGGCGGTTTTTACACAATTACCTACACCCAAAATAGCTAAATCCTTACCATCTGTCAGTTTCTGCCATCTGCCAATCTCTATTCTATCAAGCACAAATTTTTCATCAAACTCTTCACAAAAACCTCTTGGATACCTTATGGCAAAAGGCCCATCCTCATATTTAGTAGCAAACTCAAGCAGCTGCTCAAGCTCTTTTGGGTCTTTTGGAGCTGATATAACCATATTAGGCACACATCTTAAGTAGGATATATCAAAAACGCCCTGATGCGTTTCGCCATCATCACCAACAATACCAGCCCTATCGATTGCAAATACAACGGGAAGTTTTTGAAGAGCTATATCGTGAATAATCTGATCGTATGCCCTCTGCAGAAATGTTGAATAAATCGCCACTATAGGCTTATAACCCTTCATGGCAAGGCCACCTGCCATAGTTGTTGCATGCTGCTCTGCAATTCCAACATCAAAAACCCTATCTGGATAAATATCTTTAGCCTTCTGCAACCCTGTTCCTATAAGCATAGCTGCTGTAATAGCAACAACATTGGGGTTTTTAGACATTAAATCTACAACTTTATCCCCAAAAATCGACGAACATGATTTATTTTTAGTGCTTTTAAGAGGCTTTCCGCTTTCTATATCAAACTTTCCTATCCCATGAAACAACGATGGGTTTTCTTCGGCAGGTTTATAACCCTTTCCCTTTTTTGTTACAACATGGACAACAATCGACCCCTTTATCTTCTTAACATTATTAAAAATCTTTATAAGGTCTTCCAGTTTATGACCATCAAGCGGTCCAAAGTATTTAAAACCCAGTTCCTCAAACAAAAGACCGGGCGAGAAAAACTTCATTGACTCCTCAATCTTTCTGGCAAGTTTCAATGCAGGTTCATGAGGAAGAGGCAGTGTGGTTATAAGCTTTTCAATCTCATCTCTGAGTTTATTGTAAACAGGACCACTCATCTTTTTTGACAGATATGCAGATATGGAACCTAAAGATGGGGAAATAGACATATTATTATCGTTAACCACCACAATAAGATCCGTATCTATATACCCGGCATTATCCAGACCTTCATAGGCGATACCACATGATAGAGATCCATCTCCAATTATTGCAATTATATTTTCCTGACTTTTTGCAAGGTCTCTTGCAAGCGCCATACCCAGGGCTGCAGAAATTGATGTTCCTGCATGACCCACATTAAAGGTATCGTAAATACTTTCCTCTACTTTTGGGAATCCACTAATACCGCCGTACTGCCTTAAAGTATGAAATCTATCCTTACGGCCGGTTATAATCTTATGAGCATAGGTTTGATGACCAACATCCCAGACAAGTTTATCCTTTGGTGTATCAAAAACATAATGAAGGGCAAGCGTAAGCTCAACAGCACCCAAAGAGGAGGCAAGATGCCCCCCCGTTTTTGATACCGTTTTAATAATAAAATCTCTAATTTCTGTAGCTAAAACCTTAAGCTCATCTACAGATAATTTGCGCAGATCATCAGGATAATTTACACTTTCAAGCAACACCTATTTGCCACCCAGTATTTTTTTTGCTTTTTGAGCCTCAGTTGAGCTGGGATACTGCTGAATAACTTTTTTAAGGAGATATCTCCCGTCAATCTTATCACCCATCTTTATAAAAGACACACCTTCTTTGAATAGAGCCGTTTTAACCCATTTATTATGTGGATAGGTATTTACAAGATAATCGTAGTTGATAATCGCCCTATCATACTGCTTCTTTGCAAAATAACATTCACCTAAATAGAAATATATATCTCCTACAAGCTTAGAATCTTTAAATTTCTGTTGGAATGACTTAAAAGCCTCTATCGCTTTATCGTATTGCTTCTGCTTAAACAACTCCACGGCATTATTAAATGCCATCTTATCAGGTTCAAGTTGCGGTTTCTGTTGTGGTTTTAATTGCGGTTTAGGCAAATTAGGTTTCAGATTACCAGCAGGTTGCTGATTAACAGTAGGTTTGTTTGGCGGCAAAGGCATAGAGGGCGGAGTTTGATTTTCAGGAATCTTAACCTGTGGCTTATTATTAGTTAAAGGCTTCTTAAGCAACAACTGATTTAGCTGGTTGTTGATCATATCGATTCTGTGTTTTAAATCATCAAGCTGACCCTTTATCTCTCCGTATTTAACCAGCAAATCCTCAAGTTTTAAGTATAGGTCTGCCTGCTGTTTTTGCAAAAGCTTTATAGTCTGTTCATTTTTTATAACCTGAGTAGTTATAGCATAGGGGTTTTCCTGTGCATAAGCGTTAGTGCATAAAATCGCCACTCCAACAAGAAAGAATAACAATAGCTTTTTCATCGCTCCACCAGCTTATTTTGAAATAATTACAAAGTGGTCTCTTCTGTTTTTTGCCCATGCATATTCGTTATGGGCTGGATCGATAGGTCTACTTTCACCGTATGAAATAATCGTGATTCTATTTGGACTCACGCCTTTGGATACAAGATACTCTTTTGCAGCTAAAGCCCTTTTTTCACCCAATGCAAGGTTGTACTCTACTGTTCCCCTTTCATCGCAATTACCTTCAATTCTGATTTTGATATTTGGATGCTTAATCATATACTTAGCTATTTTGTCAAGCACTGCAGGCACATTCTGCTTAATGCCCCACTTATCAATGTAGGTTAAGTTATACTTATCAAAGTTGAAATGTATATCCTGGAATATTTTTGAAATTTCAGTTTGTGTAGCTGAACCCGTGGTTGCAGGGGCGTTTGTGGTTGCAGGTTGCTCAACCACTACTTTCTTGGGTGGCGTTTTAACACCTTTGTGAGAACACATACAACCTGTAGTAATCAATGCAACACCAACAACAGAACCAACTACAATTCCTGCCCTTTTTAACATCACTTCACCTCCATCTTATTTTAAAATTACAAAATGATCTCTTCTGTTTTTTGCCCATGCATATTCGTTATGAGCTGGATCAACGGGTTTGCTTTCTCCGTATGAAACTACTTCAATCCTTTTGGGGTCTATTCCAAGAAGCACAAGATAGTTCTTTGCCGCAAGAGCCCTTTTTTCACCCAACGCAAGGTTGTATTCTATAGTTCCCCTCTCATCACAGTTACCCTCAATTCTAATGCGTACTTCTGGATGTGTTTTTAAAAAATTTGCAATTCTATCAAGTATTTGATGTGGGTTTTCATCTATTCCATACTGATGAATCGGCTCAATTGCATAACTATTGAATTTAAAATGGATATCCGATGCCACTGCTTCAAACTGTTTCTTTATCTTTTCAAAGCTCACCTGGTTTTTGCCGATTACATTTACTGATGGATACTTTAATGTTGTCTGCTGCGGCTTGGGTGCACTTACCTCACTGTTGCCCTGCCCTGTTTGAGTCTTTTTAACATACTTTGTCGAAGAACAACTGCTTACAAATATCAACACCATAAAAATGATTAAACCGTAAACTATTCTTTTCATCACAACACCTCTACTGCAATTTAGAGCTAACGCTCAATCCATTATATATGAACGGGGTTTTCATTGCAATAGAATAGTTAGAATTAATGGTGTTAACAATATAAATAACATTTATGCTTCCCACTCGCCCACTAACTGCAATATACCTTGAATCATACGCCCACGAAGGTGAATCAAGATTAGAGCCTTCCATAACTATTCTATCATTGCTCCCATCTATATTCATCACCTTTAGATATGTCATGCCGTTTTTTAGTGATATGTATGCTATCTTTTTACCGTCGGGTGAAACAGCTGGACTTGAGTTATACTTACCATCAAATGTTAAACGCTGTGGCGACTGATTAGTTGTCAGATCTTTTATATATATTTGAGGTGAACCATCTCTATTTGAAACAAAAACCATCTTCGAAAAATCGGGTGTAAAGGATGGAGACACATTAATACTCGGATTGTTTGTTAATTTTTCAATTATCCTCCCCTTTCTATTAACTGCAAAAATATTAACACTGCCAAATCTATTAAATGGAATAGCAAAATAATTTTTAAATCTAACAGCCGAAATAGAGAGATTGGATTTAGAAAACAACTTTATAAGGTCACCATTAAAGACATTAAATAAAAACAATGCTGGCTTACCGTAACGATAGGAAAGAAATGTTATCTCATCGGTTGACACCCATTTGGGTAAAATGTTAAAGGTATGCCAATTTGTTATTCTCACAACATTTTCTCCATTAAAATCGCACAAATAGATGTCACTTACACCTTTCTTGTTCAACGCAAAAGCTATTTTACTTTCAAACGGCCCATAAATACCCGTAATATACCCAATCAACTTATCTACTATTTTATTAGCAAGCCAATCAAGTGAATATATGTTGGTTACATAAGTATTATCATCTATTACCTGATTTTTTAAAACATCTAACATTTTAACATTGACATATATAGAATCACCTTTCTTAAAAGCATCTCCATAGATTGCATAATCAAGTCTATCAAGCCTTGCTAATCCCGATACGACATCATACGGGGCCTCATATGAAAAATGCTGGGTTTGATCCCAAACAAACAAACCGGAAAGCTTTAAATCCCTTTTAACTGTATAAAGAATATGTCGCGATATATCCTTTGGAGTATTTTTAGTAAAACCCCACAAAGCAATCTTGATAGGCTTATTCTGTGGATTGGATATACTTATCTCAAATGTTGCCGCATTGCAAAAAGAAACAAAGATAAATAGCATAATCATGACGCCAATTATTTTTTTCATATTACTCCTGCTCCCTGCTATCAAAGGTTATTATAAATTCTACAACACCCCCTGTAAGGATCTCCTTTGGAGGTGGCAAAAACGGCGCAGATTGCTTAATTGCATCAATACATGTGCCATCAAAATAAGCGTTTCCAGAGCTTTTCATAATCGATATGTTAATCAAATTTCCCTTAGAATCAAGTTTAATATCAACTTTTGTAATAAAAACTTTATTTTCAATAATAGTTTTTTCTACACCCCAGTTTTTATAAATAACACCCTCTATCACAGAAAGATAACTGCTTGCCAACTTTTGCTTAAATATTTTCTGGGCTTCTTCTTGAGAGTATACCTTTTCCTTTAGCATTTTAATCTTTTCCTTTAAAAGTTTTTCCCTTAACTGCTCCACCATAATTTTCTCTTTCATTAAACGAATCTTTTCCTCTATATTGGGTTTCTTTTTAATTTTTTTAACCAATTTTTTTGTAACCTTTTTCTTTACTCTTACTTTTTTAATTTCTTTTTTTGATTTTCTGGGTTTTTCTGGTAGCTTAATAGTTTTTTGCTTTTTTGGTTTGGGTTTATTAAAATTGACTTTGATAGTCTTTTTTAGCACTGTTTTTTGCTTTCTTGGTTGGGGTTGGGTTTTGGGTTTAGGTTTTGACTCCATTTTTAAAAGCTCAACCGTGTAAACCTTGGGTTTTGACTGGATAATCTTATGAGAAGAAAGTATTTGAAATAAAACAGCAATGAAAAGTAGATGGAGCAGAACTGAAAAGATAATGCTGATTAGCTTCATTGTTTGGGTTGTGTGGCAAGCCCTACCCTGATAATGCCAACAGACTTCACAATATCAATAAGTTTTACCACAACACCATATTCCACTCTTTTGTCGGATTTGATAATAACGGTTTTTCCACGGTGGGCTTTTAAGTAATCTTTCAAAGCATCAGGAGTAATTTTAACTTTATCTACATAAAAATTACCGTTTTTATCGATCGAGATAATTATATCTTTTTTCTCTATCTTTGTTGCACCAGAATGGGTCTTAGGTAGGTTAACCTTTATTCCCTTAACAAGCATCGGCGTAGTAACCATAAAAATAACAAGCAATACAAGCATTACATCAACAAGCGGCGTTATATTTATATAGCTAAAAGCTTTGTTTTTCATTATCCTTTTAAAGCCTCTAAAAAACCTTCCAGTTCCTCTATTATTAAAGATAGGCGGGTATTAAGAATATTGTAGCCAACAACTGCAGGAACAGCAACAAAAATGCCCGCTGCTGTTGTAACCAAGGCCTCAGAAATACCGGGCGCTACCGTTGCTATTGTTACGCTTTGAACCATTCCAATACTATTAAATGCATTTATAATACCCCAAACTGTACCAAAAAGACCAACAAAGGGGGCTGTTGCTCCAACAGATGCAAGCCAAGCAAAACCCCCTTCCAGTTCTTTCTTTATCATCTCTAAAAATGTCTTTGCCTGCGCATGCGACTGTTTTGAAAGTGTGTAAAGATTGCCTGCAATTGATTCGGTTGCCTTTGCCAATCCTTCGAGTGTTTCTTTATCTTTGGATTCTGTATACTTCGATATAAACAGTCGATTCCTTTTATCCACACCTCTAAGCTGGATCCATTTGTAGAACATAAACGCCCATGAAAATATGCTCATTACTGCCAGTATAATTAAAACAACAATGGCAATTGAACCTATATGGTAAAAACCAAAATAGTTATATCCGCTCATGATGCAAACTCAACCATTGCTTCATACTTTTTTACAATACGCTTTATGCGCTCATATTCAGCACTATCAAAACTCAAACCGTTTAACTCGCTTCTGTATTTATCCAATTTTTTTCTGGCATCATCAACATCTATATCATCTTTTGAATAAACCTCATCGGCAATAACAAATACCCTATCTTCCGATATTTCAAAATATCCACCCACTATAACAAATTTAATCTTTTCGCTATTTTCATCTAACTCTATCTCAACAATACCCACATCAAGAACACTGACAAAGCTTTCATGGCCGGGCAGTGTTTCAAATTCACCAACTATACCCGGCGCTTTTACACCATATACATCCCCTTCAAAATACTTCTTTGAAGGCGTTACTATACTGCAATTAATCTGTGGCACTGAAACCTCCTTTAAACAAGCGTCTTGGCTTTTTCTATAGCTTCATCTATCGTGCCAACCATGTAAAACGCCTGCTCGGGCAAATCATCATGTTTACCCTCTATTATCTCCATAAATCCTCTAATTGTCTCCTCAATGGGAACATACTTACCGCTCATGCCTGTAAACTGCTCTGCAACAAAGAACGGCTGAGACAGGAATCTCTGAATCTTTCTTGCCCTTGCAACAATAATTTTATCCTCTTCACTTAACTCTTCCATACCAAGAATTGCAATAATGTCCTGAAGCTCTTTATATCTCTGCAATATCTCCTGAACCTTCCTTGCCGTTTCATAATGGTCTTTGCCAACAACCGCAGGGTCAAGGATTCTTGATGTTGAATCAAGGGGATCAACTGCAGGATAGATTCCAAGCTCTGCCAATTTTCTTGAAAGAACCGTTGTTGCATCAAGATGGGAGAATGTTGTGGCAGGTGCAGGGTCTGTTAAGTCGTCAGCTGGAACATATATAGCCTGAACCGATGTAATTGAACCTTTCTTTGTGGAGGTAATCCTTTCCTGAAGCTCACCCATATCCGTACCTAATGTTGGTTGATAACCAACAGCAGATGGAATCCTTCCAAGCAAAGCAGAAACCTCACTACCAGCCTGCGTAAACCTGAAGATATTATCTATAAACACCAACACATCGAGGTGTTTTTCATCTCTAAAATACTCAGCCACAGTAAGCCCTGTCAAACCAACCCTTGCCCTTGCACCGGGTGGCTCATTCATCTGGCCATAGATCAAAGCAGCCTTATCTAAAACGCCTGATTCCTTCATTTCGTTCCACAGGTCATTACCCTCTCTTGTTCGTTCACCAACACCACAGAACACCGAATATCCACCGTGGTGCATTGCAACATTATGAATCAACTCCATAATCAAAACCGTTTTACCAACACCTGCACCACCAAATAAACCTGTTTTTCCACCCTTTGCATAAGGACACAAAAGATCAATAACTTTAATGCCTGTTTCAAACATTTCACTGGTTGTTGATTGTTCCTCAAGGGATGGGGCATCTCTGTGAATCGGCCATCTAACATCACTATTTATAGGACCCATTTCATCAACAGGCTCACCAACAACATTCATGATCCTTCCAAGCACGGGCTCTCCAACAGGTGTTGTTATGTAGTTGCCTGTATTTTCAACTTCCGTTCCCCTTACAAGACCATCAGTAGAATCCATTGCAACGGTTCTTACCCTTCTTTCCCCGAGATGCTGCTGAACCTCTAAAATCAAATCAGCTGTAGCACCCTCAATATCCTCTTTCTTAATTCTTAAAGCCGTATATATAGGTGGCAATTCACCTGTTTCAAACTCAACATCCACTACTGGGCCTATAACCTGAACGATTTTTCCTTTTTCCATAAGCAAACTCCTTCTTTTTTTGTTATTTCATAGCCTCAATACTTGTGGTTATCTCTATAAGTTCTTTTGTAATTGATGCCTGCCTGGCCTTATTAAACTGCAATGTTAAACCTTTAATCATTTCTGCTGCGTTGTTCGTGGCAGCATCCATAGCAGTCATTCTTGCCGCATACTCACCGGCTAAAGACTCAAGCATACTGCCGTAGAGTTCCATCTTAACATATTTGGGCAAAAGTTCGTTTAAAACGGTTTCTTTATCCGGCTCGTATGTAAATTTTTCAACCATCTGCTGCTGAGCTGGCACTTTATCACCAATCATTACCGGCAACACCTTTTTTATTGTTACCTTTTGAACAAGCACATTAACAAATCGGTTGTAAACTATATAAACCTCATCGCTTTTCTCATCCTTAAAGTCAGCAATAATCTTATCCATAATTTCGTTAACATAACTATAATCAACCCTATCCTTCAAAATATCACTATATGCGTATCGTGGCTGAATACCTCTAAATTTGAAATAATTTATCGCAAATCTCCCTATGAGCGTAAGATTGACCTTTTTATTGGAAAATTTAGTTTTAATAAAATTCTCTGTTTCCTTCAAAACATTGTGGTTAAATGCACCACACAATCCCCTATCGGATGTAATTACAATTAAATCCACATTTTCTACATCACTAAATCTCAAAAGTTTATTCTCCTGATGTGATGTAGAATCCACAAGCGATGCTATCATCTGCTCTAACTTATTTCTATAAGGCCTGAACTCAAGAGCAGCTTCCTGTGTTTTTCTTAATTTTGCAGCAGCAACCATCTTCATTGCTTTGGTTATCTGTTGCGTTTTTTGAATACTGCCTATTTTGCGTTTAATATCCCTCATGCTTAAAGCCATAGACGCTCTCCTTCTTAAGGTTTAAAAACCTTTTTGAATTCCTCTAACGCCCTGTCCATTTTGGATTTCAAATCATCATCAATCTTCTTCTTTTCTTTAATCTCTGGCAAGATATCAGGGTATTTTGCCTCAACAAACTTGTAAAGCTCCTGCTCAAACTTCTGAACATGCTCAACTGCTATATCATCAAGATATCCATTGTTTCCTGCATAGATAATCAAAATCTGCTTCTCAACAGGCAGTGGAGAAAATGGGGGCTGCTTTAGAATCTCTGTAAGCCTTGCACCCCTGTTTAGCTGCTGCTGAGTAACCTTATCAAGGTCGCTACCAAATTGCGCAAAAGCTGCAAGTTCTCTATACTGGGCAAGTGCAAGCCTCAACATTCCTGCAACCTGTTTCATAGCCTTGATCTGGGCTGCACCACCAACCCTCGAAACAGATATACCCGCATTAACAGCAGGTCTTATACCTGCGTAAAATAGGTCTCCTTCAAGGTAAATCTGACCGTCTGTAATGGAGATGACATTTGTAGGAATGTAGGCTGAGACATCGCCTGCCTGCGTTTCAATGATAGGCAACGCGGTTAATGAACCACCACCCAGTTCATCTGATAGTTTTGCAGCCCTTTCAAGTAATCGAGAGTGAAGATAAAAAACATCTCCTGGATATGCTTCCCTGCCAGGTGGTCTTCTTAGAAGCAGTGAAACCTGCCTATAAGCCTGGGCGTGCTTTGTCAGGTCATCGTATATGATTAACGCATGCATACCGTTATCTCTAAAATATTCACCCATCGTAACGCCAGCATACGGTGCAATATACTGCAGTGGTGCCGGATCGGATGCCGTTGCTGCAACAATCGTTGTATATTCCATAGCACCAGCCTCTTCAAGCTGTTTATATATTCGTGCAACAGTTGAGCGTTTTTGTCCAATAGCAACATAAATACAGTAAACATCCGTATCTTTTTGATTGATAATTGTATCAAGGGCGATCTGGGTTTTACCGATCTGCCTATCACCAATAATCAACTCCCTCTGACCTCTTCCGATAGGAATCATTGCATCTATAGCTTTAATTCCCGTCTGAAGCGGTTCTTTAACCGATTGCCTTTGAACAATACCGGGTGCCTTTATCTCAATTCTTCTATGATGCTCACTTTCAATAGGACCCTTTCCATCAATAGGCTCTCCAAGTGCATTAACAACCCTGCCAACTAAAGCCTCGCCAACCGGCACCTGTGAAATTCTTTTTGTCCTTTTTACCGTATCACCCTCTTTGATGTCTTTATCATCACCAAGAACAACGACACCAACATTATCCTCTTCAAGGTTCAACGCCATACCCATTACGCCACTTTCAAACTGAACAAGCTCATTTGCCATAACCTTTGTTAAACCATAAACCCTTGCAATACCATCACCAACACTTAAAACGGTTCCTGTTTCGCTTATATCGATAAATTCTTTAGTGCTCTCGATCTCTTTTTTAATAACCTCGCTAACTTCGCTGGCCTTAATCTGCATCTACCCCTCCTTTTAAAATGAAAGTTTCATTAATCTCTGTTCTAAATTGGCAAGATATGTTTTTATACTGCCATCATAAACAACATCTTTAACCTTAACAATTATCCCGCCCATAATGGATGAATCCACCTCAAAGGTAAACTCAACATCTTTATTTAGTTTATTTGTAAGAGATGAAGATAACTGCTGTTTTTCTTCCTCTGTTAGTTCAACAGCACTCTTTACTACAGCTTTAACCCTATTTAATTTCTCATCTACAAGGTCGCTAAAAATCTCAATAATCTGAGGAATAAATTTAAATCTACCTTTTCTAATAAGATATTTCATAAAATTCCTCAAAAGATCATCGTCACTTAGCTGATCAATAACCTCAAACCTCTTATCCAGACCAACGACATAAGCTGAAAGGTATTCAAGCACCTCGGGGTTTGCTTCAAAATACCCTTTAAGTTGCAACAACTCTTTTACAACATCATCAAGGTTTAGTTTTTTTTCATCGCATAACTCAATCAAAGCCTTTGCGTATCTTATAGAAACCTTTCTATCTATCATTGTTGCAGGCTCCTTATAAATTTCTCATTGATTTTTCTATGCTCATTCTCAGAGAGCTGAGCAATTTTTCTTTTGAGATTTTCTATGGCATCCTTGCTCATTTTCCTTAAAAGCTCAAGCTTTGCTCTGGATAAGATTGAGTTTTTCTCCTCCTCTATAGAGGCTTTGATCCTTGCAAGTGTTTCCTCAAGTTCCTTAAAAATCTGCTGTTTTTCGCTTTCTGCCATCGATTCGAAGGTTTCAATGATCTTTTTAAGCTCCTCCTCCAGAGAGTTGATCTTTTCTTCAGCTTCTTTTAAAAGCTTTTCTGCTTCCTCTTTTAGAGATTCTGCCTCTTTGAGTTCGTTTACAATACTCTCCCTGCGACCCTTAAAGTAGTTTACAATAGGCTTCCTTAAAAAATACCATAAAACCACAACAAAAATAGCAAAGTTTATCATTCTCCAGCCCATATTGGGCTCAATGCCGCTTTCATCAGCTCCAAATACCAAAACAGGGACAAAAACAAACATCAAAGACAAAATAAACTTAAACATACCACCTCCTACCCAAAAAGCTGCTTATAAATCTTATTTGCTATCTCTATAGCAAAATCCTTTGAGGCATTTATTTCTATATCTATCTGTTTTTTTACCTCATCCTCAAATGCACCAATCTCAGCTGCAGCCTGTTTTTTCTGCTCAAAAATCTTTTCATCCCTTTCCTTCATAGCTGAAAGAATAGCGTTATTGTATTTCTTTTTTGCATCCTCCTCAGTCATTGTCAATCTTGAATTATATTCCTCCTCATATTTTAAAGCCTCACTTTTAAGTCGCTCAGCTTCGCTTCTCAGCGTCTCTATCCTATTAAATCTCTCTTTGATAGTTTTAAGTAAAGGCTTGTACAGAATTACATTGAGTAATAACATTAAAATAAGAAACGCAGCCATCTGCAGAAAGAGAGTGTAGTCGATGTTTATCATGTTTTCCCTCCAACCTGTGTAAAATTTTCGGCTTAAAATACCATAAGCCTAAATTGATGTCAACTCAATTTACCCAACAACAACACAATTAGTTAGTTTTGCAATCTCTTTATAAAACGGTTCTATATCTCCACCAACTATAGATCTTTCAATAGGCCCTCGTTTATCTTTTGGTATTATAAATACATCTACTTTGTTTACCTGCAAAAATTTCACAATCTCTTCTGCAGTTGCTCCATACAGTATAATGCTTCTAACCTCTAAATCTTGATCTTCCTTTTTTATATAATCGGTTAACTTACTTATTACTGCATCGCCTATGTGCTTCAGACTTTCAGATACATCATCTTTGCCAACAGAAATACCCTCACCCGAATAGAAATTAGGATCATTCACAAAGAGCAGATATATCTCCTTATAGTTTTTATCTTTTGCTATTTTGACTGCCTCTTTTGCAGCTTTCAAACCAACTTCAGAGCCTTTTGCAACAACAACAATACCATAATCCATATCAACCTCCAAGTAATAGCCAGATCATTCCAATAGCAACTGAGATAGCAGTAGCAGGCGCACCTACCTTTAAAAATTCTTTAAAAGTAATTGGATACCCAGCGCGCTCTGAAATTCCTGCAGTAACAACATTGGCACTTGCACCGATAAGCGTTCCATTTCCTCCAAGGCATGCACCTAAAGCTAAAGCCCACCAAAGTGTATTGCCCGCATCAGGTATTGTGCGGGTAAGATAAGCAACAACAGGCAGCATAGTAGCAGTAAATGGTATATTATCCACAATTGCAGATGCAATAGCACTTACCCAAATTATTAAAATAATTGCAAGCGCTAGACTATTTCCTGCAAGATCCTTAACCCAGCTTGCAACAAACATAATAACACCTGTCTGCACACTCGCCTCAACAATAATAAACAGCATCATAAAAAATACCAGCGTGGTCCATTCAACCTCATGTTCCATCATCTCTGTTATATCAACACCACTAAATACAAGCAGTAATGCTGCTCCGATCATAGCTGCAATCGATGGCTCCATATGCAAAAAACCATGGGTTACAAAGAGGAGTATGACAAAACCTAAGATAAACAAAGAATATTTAAGTAATTTATAATCTGTAATTTTATATTCCTCTCTTAATTTTGCCAGCAGTGCATCAACATTCTCAATATGACCCTTCTTATACTCCTTTCCAAAAAATAGCTTCATAACGAACACATTTACTATGAGGATTATAAAAATTACATCACCAAGGTTTATCAAAAACTGGTTAAATGTTAACTGGGCATATGAACCTATCATAATGTTTGGAGGATCACCTATTAAGGTTGCCGTCCCTCCCATATTTGATGCAATGACTTCAGGAATCAATAAACTCAATGGGTTTATATTCAGCATAAGCGCAATCTCAATTGATACAGGGGCTATCAAAAGCATCGTTGTGACATTATCAAGAAAGGCACTTACAATTGCCGTTACAAACATCAAGATTATTGAAAGCTTAAACACATTACCCTTACTCAATGCATAAGATTTATAGGCAAGCCACTGGAAAACACCTGTTTTTTTCATTATGCCAACAATCACCATCATGCTCATCAAAAGCAAAATAACATTAAAATCGATAGCCTTTACCGCCTCTTCAAATGAAATAACAAAGAAGTTTTCATTAAAAATTCCCAAGGTGTAGGAAACAAACAGCAAGATACTGGCACCAAGAAACGCAGCCACCGTCCTGTGCAATGCCTCTATGGAAATCAACAAAAAAGTTAAAATTAAGACAACCAAAGCTATCCAGAATGCGGGTGTTATAGCTCTGTAAAGCGTGTCGTTTACAGAGGAAATGTAGATTGTTGAACCGTCAGGAAGCGTTGATTTTAATATATTTCTTATCGGCTGATTGATTGTTTTGTAGGTGGTTTTTTTGAATTCTATAGAAACATCCTTTGGGTTTATTTCATTTTTTATAGGAATCTCAATGAAGTATGTGCCTTGATCGGTGGTTTCTGTGGTTGCAAGCACTTTGTGATTGTAAATAATTTTAACCTCAACACCATCAATCGGGGTCTCATGCTGGTTTTTTAAAACACCACCAACACGCAAGGTTGCCGCAGATACAACATTAACAAAGAAAACAAAAAAAAGAACCACAAACAAGGTTTTTTTCATTTAAGACATCCTCCTTAAAAAATCTTCCACAACCTCTTTATTATCAAACACAAGCTCAAGCTTGTATTTACCGTTTTTCAAAGAAACCGATATCTTTGACACACTTAGTGTAGATTTTAATCTATTCTTTATTTCAAGGATAAATTCATCCTGTGATGTAAGATACACCTCTTTTTCTGCCTCTCTAACGCTTAGCTTTTTTTCCTTTATTCTGTTTGCAAGTTCAACCTGTTTATTTTGATTTTTTAATGAAAGTATAGCCCTTGCATGACCCGCCGAAATTTCACCTTTTTTAAGCATATTCAAAACAGGCTCAGGTAGCTTTAAAAGACGCAGGCTATTTGCAATGGTTGCCCTATCCTTACCAATTTTCTGGGCTACCTCCTCCTGAGTATAACCAAATGTTTCAATGAGCCTTTTGTAGGCCAAGGCCTCCTCAACAGGATTCAAATCCTTACGCTGAACATTTTCAATCAGAGCAATCTCTGCACTTTCCTTATCCGAAAGCTGCTTTATAATAGCTGGAATAGATGATAATCCTGCAAGTTTTGCGGCAAGAAACCTTCTTTCTCCTGCCACTATTTCATATTCGCCATCGATTTCTCTAACAATAATCGGCTGAATCAGGCCTTTTTGCTTAATCGATTCGGCAAGTTCCTCTAAGTCCCTATCGTCAAAAGACTCTCTTGGCTGAAATGGATTGGGTTTTATAGTGTCAAGCTCCAATGCCACAATTCTATCGCTGTTGTCTATATCCTCGATGCCTTCAAAAATTGCCTCGATTCCTCTTCCAAGGCCGCCCTTTTTAGGCATACTTTAAAACCTCTTTTGCAAGGGATAGATAACTCTGACTACCGGGGCATTTCAAATCATAGGCTATAACGGACTTTCCAAAACTGGGAGCCTCAGACAACCTGACATTGCGGGGAATCAGGGTTTTGAAAATATATTTGGGAAAATGCCTTTTAAGCTCCATTTCAACCTGCTTTGAGAGGTTGTTTCTCTTATCATGCATCGTAAGCAGAATTCCCTCAATCTTTAAAAGCGGATTGAATGTCTTTTTAACCAGATTTATTGTATGCAATAGCTGTGCTAACCCTTCCATTGCATAATACTCACACTGAACAGGCACAAGCACACTATCTGCCGCAACAAGCGCATTTACAGTCAAAAAACCCAAAGATGGAGGACAATCTATCAAAACATAATCAAAATCTTTTACATCTTTGAGGAGTTGCTTTAAAATTTTCTCCTTATGAGGCTGATTCACAAGTTCAACCTCAGCACCGATTAGTGAAATATTGGATGGCACAAGGTAGAGATTATCGGTCTCGGTTTGCGTTATAAGCGATTTAAGTGTTCGTTTGCCAATCAAAGCATGGTATATACAGATATCTTTTGAGATTCCAAGGCCGCTTGTTGCATTGGCCTGCGGGTCCATATCGATAATCAACACCTTTTTACCTAACACAGCCAAAGAAGCACCTAAGTTTATGGCTGTCGTTGTTTTACCCACACCACCCTTCTGGTTTGTAATGGCTATTGTCTTCATCGTTTAATCTCTTTTAGTTTCTTAATCATTTTTTCACAACTATCCGACTTACATAGCTTTGAGGCATTTTTAGAAGCCACCCTTAACTTCTCAACCGTCAAAGATGATATAAAAGAATGAATTTTTTTTCCACTCAAATCTTTATCGTTTATCAACCAACCAGCACCATTTTCCTCAAAAAATTTTGCATTATGGTATTGATGGTTATAAATGGCGTAGGGATAAGGAACAAGTAAACCGGGAAGGCTGCTGCAGGCAATCTCAGAAAGCGTGGAAGCACCGGCTCTACAGATAATAAAATCGATACTTTTATAAAACCACTCCATATCATCTATAAACTTAAACACCTGCCAGTTTTTTTTATTCCTTTTATATGCTTCTGATACAACTGGATAATCCTCATCGCCTGTCTGATGAATTACATCTATATCAATATCAAAAGCCGATAACTCAATCATCGCCTGATTTATCCTTCTTGCACCCCTTGAGCCACCTATAACACCGACCCTCAGTCTATTGTATGAAAAATCCCTTTCTATCGATAATTTCAGGCGTGTAGGATTGCCCACAACACAAGCATTTTTAAAATAATTGGCAGTCATCTCAAAGTTTACAAAAACCAAATCAACAAACCTACCCAAAAGCTTATTTGTTTTTCCCGGTATTGAATTTTGCTCAACTATCGCAGTTGTTTTCTTCAAAACAAGCGCAGCAGACATAACAGGAAGGCTTACATAACCACCAAAACCCACGCAAAACACAGGGTCTATTTTTTTTAAAATAGACAATGCATCAAAAAATCCATTAACCATAATAAAGCTATTTTTAAGCTTATCAACAAAAGACTTACCTGCTATACCCCTTGATTTAAGTAAAAAATATTCAAAATTGTAGTCTTTTAAAATCCTGCTTTCTATACCGTATTCTGAACCTATCAACACAACATCGTAGCCGTTTTGTTTCAGATATTCACCAAAGGCAATAGCAGCAAAAAGATGCCCTCCTGTTCCTCCACCGGTTAAAACAACTCTCATTTTAGCCTTTTTACAACGCTAACAGTTTTGCCTTCTTCAACAATCTTTTCAACACCATAGATTCTATCTGCTATCTTTTCAACCTCTTGTGCATGGGTAATCAACACAATCTGATTGGTTTTTGAAAAATCCTTTAAACTATTTAGTAGTTTTTCTAAAACCCTGCCGCTTATACCGGATTCTATCTCATCAAAAAACAGCGTTTCACTCTTCATATTAAGTTTTGATAGAGCCTTCTTTAAAGCCAATATAAACCTGTTTTTTTCACCACCTGAGGCAATTTTATGGATAGGCTGAACATCGTAGTCAAAATTTGCACTAAAAAGAATCTCCACCCTATCTGCTCCGCTTTTGTCAACCTTCTTTTCAGAAAAGTTAAACTCAACCCTGCTGCTTTTTAGCTGCAACTCACCCAGATATTTAACAATTTCGTTTTTTATCTTTTCTGCGGCTTCTTTTCTTGCCTGTGATAAATTTTTTTGTGCGTTTTTAAGTAAATTGCCTTTTTTATCAAGCTCCTCTTTAAGCTCTCTTAGTTTAAATTTCAGCTTATCCTGTTTTTTTACCAGCTCATCAAGTTTTTTTCTCTCATCAACGACTTCATCAAGCTCCATACCAAAGAAACGCTGTAGTTTTTCAAGCTCAAAAAGACGGGCATTTAATCTATCTATCTCCTCAAAAGAAAACGAAACCTCAAGTACATTTTCTATCTCAACCTTTAGCTGTTCTATCATCTCTTTGGCTGTATTAACACCATCTATTTTTATATCAAACCCGCCATTGGATAATTTTTCCAGCAAACCTACAGCCTCATCAAGTCTATTCACCACACTGTTGTCACCATCAAAGAGTATATCAATTAATCTATACGCAATCTCTTTGGATTTTTTTAGTTCTTTGGCTTTTTTTAGTTTATCAAGTAAACCTGTGTATTCACCCTTTTCTGGTTTTACCTTATCTATTGCCTCAATCATCACAAGCGGCCTTTTTTGATTAATCTTATCCAAAGCCTCTTCAGTTTCATCTATTGCCCTTTTTATTTCAGTATAATCCCTATACTGCCTTAAAAACTCATCTTTAATATTTTTATCAATAAATCTATCTATTATCTCAATCAACCTATCGGAATCAAACAGCTCATAAGCATAACCCTGCGAGGCTATTCCAACCAAAAAGGGTTTAAACACTGCCATTACCCTCATGCTAACAGGCTCATGATTAATCAATGCTTTTGAGCTTGTCTGTTTTATTATCTTCTGGATAACGACTTCATCGTCAAAAATTCCATACTCCTCAAAAACTTTCTTTTGATTTTCATCAAGCAAAAACTGCAATTTCACAGAAGCATCATTAGAAAAGTTGCCAATGTAGCCTGTCGGTGTTTTGGGCAAAAACACTGCCTCAACAGCCTTTAAGATCAAAGATTTTCCACTGCCTGATTCTCCCGTTATTGCTGTTATATTATCTGAAGGTTCAATTACTGCATGCTTTATCGTCAAAAAGTTATCTATCTCTATGCTTTTTAGCATTTAAGATGCCTGATCTTTCTTTCTTCCCAGTTTAGCTTCGTTCTTAAAACATCGAAGTAGTTTTTATCTTTCTGTGTGATAATCTTTATCTTTCTTTCAGATTTTCTTACAACAATAGTGTAATTTATGTCGATTTTATAACCGATCTGACCATCCAGTGTTGCCATCACATCTTCAATATCCTCATCCATTTTTATATACAAAACGGAATTATCCGGTATAATGAGCGGCCTGTTTGATAAGGTATGCGGACAAATGGGTGTAATAATAATAGAATCCAGCGTCGGATAAACAATAGGACCACCTGCTGCAAGTGAATAAGCCGTAGAACCAGAAGGTGTGGAAACAATCAATCCATCTGCATAGTAAACGGCAAGATGATTCTTTTTATTATCAACCAAAGCATCAACCCTTATGGGAACAATACGAGCCAGTGCGCCTTTGCTTATTACCGCATCGTTAAAGACGGTCTTCTTTGCTATAAGTTCATTGTTTTTTAGAATCTCCACATCAAGCATCATCCTATGTTCAATCAAAAAGTTTTTTTTAATAAAGATATCATCTAAAACCTCATAGATCCTGTTTAGAGGTACCTCTGTCAAAAAACCCATTCTGCCAAGATTCACGCCCAATATCGGCACATCCTTCATCGATTCATTCACGCTCCTTGCAGCAGAGATAAATGTGCCATCACCGCCTAAAACCAGAATCATATCAACAAAAGCTGCAAGCTGCTCTCTTTTTGGCCCATCCTTTCCCAAAGCCTGAGCTGCTTCACAACCAAGCACAACCTCAACATCTTTATCCTTAAAATACTCAAGCAACTCAAATATTATCTTCTCTATATTTTTAACCTTTGTTTTGGCTATTATACCGATTTTTTTAAACATCTAACCTCCAAAATAAGCCTTTTTTAGTTTCAGTTCGTCATAAAATTCCTCTGCTAAACCTTCATCGCTAATCTCACCATTTTTTAGCACATACACCCAATCCGATATCTTTATAGTTTTATTAACATTTTGCTCAACAATCAATACACCTATGCCGTTTTTTTTCAAAAAAGCCACAAGGTCAAACATAACCTTTGTGAGCTTGGGCGACAATCCAGCCGAAGGCTCATCCATAACAACCATTTTTGGTTGCCTTAAAACAAGCTGAGCAATAGAAAGCATCTGCTGCTCGCCGCCTGAAAGATAACCAGCCTTTAAAGATAGTTTATCTTTTAAAGATGGAAAGTGTTCAAACAACGCCTCAAGCTTTTCTTCAAACCATTGTTTGGGTCGTTTTTTAAGCATCGTATATGCTGCAACAATTAGATTATCATACACGCTCATATCAACAAAAACACTTCTTTTGTCAGGAATATAGCCAAGCCCCATCGATGTGATTTTATGTGTTTTTAGGTAAGTAATATCCTTTTTATCAAAAATCACCAAACCCTCTTTTGCAACTATATTAAAAACGGCATTCAAAAGCGTGGTTTTACCCGCTCCATTTGCACCTACAACTGCAGTAATCGCCCTCTCTTTTGCTTCTATTGATACACCTTTTAAAGCAACAGCCTTACCGTATCTTACACAGAGATTCTCTACCTTTAACATCACTCACCTATATAAGCCCTTATAACTCTTTCATCGTTTAATACTTCGCTTGGCAAACCCTCTGCAATCTTTTTTCCTGAATCCATCACAACGATGGAGTGTGAGCAGCTTGCAACAAATTCGATATCGTGGTCTATGAGTAGAATTGTGGTTCCCCTCTCCCAGACTCTAAATATAATATTCAACAACTGCTCGCTTTCGGATTCATTTAAACCCGCAGCTGGTTCATCAAGCAGCAAAAGCTTTGGGTTTGATGCAATAGCCCTCCCAATCTCAACAATACGCTTTATTCCAAACGGCAATTCATCTGGATACAGATCAACATACTCCTCTATCTTTAAAAAACGGATAATCCACTTCAGTTTTTCAAAAACTTTTTTTTCATTTTTTTTATATAAACCCAAAAAAGCCTCAAGAAGATTTGTCTCAAACAGGTGATGTGCACCTATTGCAATATTTTCAAACACTGTCAAATCACTGATTAACTGAATATTTTGAAATGTGCGTGCAATACCTTTTTTAATAAGTTTATGAGACTTGCAATTGGTTATATCTTCACCAAAAAGTTCGATTTTGCCTCTGTCTGCCTTATAAAGGCCTGTTATTATATTAAAAAGCGTAGTCTTGCCCGCCCCATTAGGACCAACAACTGCTTTTATTTGCTTTTTAAACAGATCAAAACTCACACCATCAACAGCCCTTATACCTCCGAAACTTTTATAAACATCATAAATTCTTAATAGAGGCTTTTTTTCCATCGAATCAAACCGCCTATGCCTTTTGGTAAAAACATAACCATAATAATCAACAGTATGCCATCAAAAACAACCCACCACTCCTGCAGTGATGTAAAAATATTGGGTAAAAAGGTTAAAAAGAGTGCTGCAATAATACTACCAAAGATATTACCCATACCACCAACATAAACCATAATCAAATAGTTTATGGAGGTTGAAAGATCAAAAAGTGAAGGGGAAATAAATCCCAGGTAAAACGCATAAAATGAACCTGCAACAGAAGCATAAACGGCACTGATAATAAATGCAATCATTCTATATAAAGCCACATTAATTCCAAACGATTTTGCAGCAGTTTCTGAGTGGTGAACAACCCTCAATGCTCTACCAAATCGCGACGATGCAAAACTGTATGCTACAAAAACAAAAAAAACCGATAGCGCTAAAATCAGGAAATAAAATTTTTTTTGAGTATCAAAAGAAAATCCACCTATTGATAATAGAGGTATTGCAGCAAAGCCCTGATGGCCTCCTGTTATATCAACAAGATTATTGGCAACTATATAAACAGCCTCACCGATGGCAAGTGTAGCCATTGCAAGGTAGTGCCCTTTTAGTTTAAGAGTGGGTATACCAACAATAACAGCTACAACAGCAGAAACTAAAGCAGCAATAATTGTTGAAAAAATAGGATGGATACCAAACTTGGATGAAACAATAGCGGCTACATAACCGCCTATGGCTACAAAACCCGCATGGCCTAAAGAAACAAGCCCTGCAAAACCAAATAATATATTTAACCCAACAACAATAATACAGGTTAATAGTGATATACCAAGAACATTTAAAATAAATGGGTTAGAAATGAAAAAACCAGCAATAAATAGAACCGCAAATAGAGCTATTAAAGCAATAGACTGCCTCATACCCTCTCAACATCCTTTGAACCAAATAAGCCCGATGGCTTTACAAAAAGCACAAACAACATCACAGCAAATGCTACAAGATCTTTATATGCCGATGAGATATAGCCAGCAGATAATGACTCAGACAGGCCTATAACAAGCCCGCCAACTATAGCACCTATATTATTTCCAAACCCCCCCACAACACTTGCAGCAAATCCTTTTAGGCCAAACATCAATCCGTAATTGTATTTGACAAAACTAACAGGAGCTACCAAAGCTCCACCTATAGCACCGATCAAGCCACTTAAAAAGAATGAAAACGCCTTTAAGCTTTCTACATTAACACCAAACAACTCAACTGCCGTTGGATTTATAGAGGCAGCGTTCATTACCTTGCCTTTTAATGTAAACATAAAAAAATACACAAGGAAAAACGCAATAACAATAACAGCTGCAAGAATTACGGCATACTGAGATGAAAACTCAAAGCCTGCAATAGTGATCGATGAAAATGGAAGAAAGTTTTTTACAGGATAGGCGTTCTTTCCAAAAATGATCATACTCAAACCTCTCAAAACCATAGAAACGCCTATTGTCAAGATAATAAACGCAAGCGGGTCTTTATTTTTACTGTTGGATATAAAAATAAAATATACAGCATAAGCCAATACCGCCACACATAATACAGAAACCAACAATGAAACACCCAAAGGCATGCCTTTTAGAAGAAAATAATACTCAAGCATTCCGCCTAGCATAACAAACTCACCCTGTGCAAAATTAACTATACGGGTTGATGTATAAATAACATTAAAACCTATGGCAATGAGTGCGTATATCAGCCCTTCAATTATACCGTTTATAGAGTATTGAATAAAGGTCTCTATCTTTCAGACTCCCACAGCTGGGCTTCTTTTTCAAAAAGTGAAGCTGTTAAGCCGTCTATGTTGCAAAAATGGATTTCCTTAAGGTTCTTTGCCTTAAGCAGAAAATCAACGGCTGTGTTGAATATGATTTTTGCCGCACGCTCCTTCGGAAACCCAAAAATTCCCGAACTTATAGCTGGAAGCGATACGCTTTTTATTCCTTTCTCTTCGGCAATTTTCAAAGCGGATAAAACGGCATTTTTTAGTTTTTCATCCTCATCACCCTCACCCCAAACTGGTCCTACAGCATGGATAACATATTTAGCCTTCAGGTTTCCTGCTGTTGTTATAGCCGCTGAACCCACAGGCACATAACCAATTTTATCGCTTTCTTCTTGAATGATTTTACCTCCGCGTCTAACTATAGCACCTGCGACACCTCCGCCATGTTTGAGGTGAGAATTTGCCGCATTAACGATAGCCTCAGTCTCTTCAAGTGTAATATCACCCTTTATAACTTTAATAATTTTTCCGTCCACATTAAGCTCTTTTAAAACCTCCATCTCCTCCTCCCTTCTAATACAACATCCTTGCTGCTACAAGCCTGTCGATCTCCTCTATACCCATGATAAACCTATCAAAGAACCCGGCAGGTAAACCTATCAGGGTTATCGCATAATCACCATCGACAGCAAAACCAACAACCCTGCCTTTAATATCACCAGAACTCCATACGAGTTTTGCATTATCGTCAAAAACTTTGAATAATTTTAAGCTATATGCATTATACGCCTGTTTTGCAACCGTTATGTGGTTTGACATATAATTTTGAGCACCCAGTATGTAGACATTGCTGTTCTTTTTAAACACAATAAGGCCCTTAGGGATTACAACAGAATGCTCTCTATAGAGCTCTTTTATATCCTTATCTTCTTGAGTTTCCTCACCAGGCAATACCGGATACCTTAAGATTTCTCTAAACCCTGACCCAAAGGCATAGGGTAGTGTTTTGCTTTTATCGGTTTGATAATCATAGATTGAAAGCTGTGAAGAAGGTGATAGATAAATCAATTTATCGTCAACCTTGAAGAATTCATAGAAATTTGCAACCGCTACAGGCAAATTAAATATTGAAGGTTTAAACGAATCAAGATCCAATCGATAAATCGGTCCATAGAAAATATGCTTAACACTGGCCTTTTGAGCAAGCAAAACAGGATGGTTTGAGTATTTATCAAAGAATCTCAAATGATACGGAAGATGCTTTTTTATTGCTATAAACCTTTTGTTTTTAATATAACCAACTGCTGAATCCAAGGCTCCATAGCGGTCAAGATTTGTTATGGCAACCAATACCTTTCCGTTTATATTAGCTGTATCGATATTTATAATGTTATAACCATATGTAAATTTATACAGTTGATCAAAACTATCGATATCAAACCTGTAAACATAAACTACTGAACCCTGAGCAAAAACAATTTCGTCTTTTAATTTACCATCAATATTTCCCAGATAGAATGCCGTTGTATTATAACCAATGTCTTTATATAGAGTTACTTTAAATGTGTTTGATGAAATCTGTACTGCATTGTATGGGCTATAAAGTCCAAATCTATTAAGTATAGCTTCCCAGAAAGTAAGTTTAGGTCTTAGACGTAAATTGGATGCCACAAGATTGGACGCAGGCACATTTTGAATGTTTTGATTTAAAACAACCTGTGTTTGTCTGTCAATAGGTAAAGTTTCAGCCATCATTTCGTAGCCACTATAGCCGTTATACACCTTAAATCTGAGTTTTTTATGTTTCAGGGTATTTAAAACAACAACAATATCTGCATCTACAACATTTGCAAGCTTTTTGATAGCCTTAGCCTCATAAAGAGAGTTTATTCTATGTTTTACAATGGCAATCTGCAGTTTATCAACAGGAATAACAAAGAATCGCTTCTGCTTTAAAAAAGCTTCTCGCAAACCATTGAATATCACCTGACTTCTTGTAATTATTGCAACTCTATAGGCTTTTTTGCCGGCAACAAAAAAATCGCCTTTTTGCGGTTTTCCATAAACTTCAGTCTCACCGTTTGGTATCAAACCAAGACCAATTAAATACTTCTTTTTTCTATCAATACCCTGGGTTATTTTTGCAACCGCACTATTATTATAAACCTTTACAACATCAGCATAAGCCACGCCTTTTTTGATCTGGATAGGTTTTGAGTTATCAAACGGAACAAAACTCCCCTCTTTTTTATAGATATACACAAAGTAATTTTTAAAAAGCCCATCCCTCAAACCCTTATTGAGTTTTACCGTATTGTTTTTTGCATTGTAATCTATAACTTTACCTTTAACAATACGAAGATTTGCAGCTATATTCTGGGCAACCTCATCAAAAACGGTTGCAGAAAAACCATTTATAGCAAAGAAAAATAGAAAAAAAAGCGTGGCTATAAAATGTTTCATTTTTTCAATCCTTTCAACTGTTCAATGCGCGTTTTTGTTTTCTCATACAGCAAGCGGGTCTCTTCCAATTCTAACTTTTTCTGCTCGACAAGCTCTTTTGGTGCCTTTTCCAAAAATGCCTGATTGGAGATTTTATTATTTAGAAATACAAGTGATTTCTCCAGTTTCTTTATCAATTTATCTAACCTTGCTATCTCCTTTTCAACATCTATATTACCCTCAACAGGCAAGAATATATCGCCATTAATGGTGGATTGAACAATACAACTTTCCTCAACTTTATCCGTTAATATCAGGTTTTCAACACCGGCCAATGCGTATATATAATTTTTGAAGTTTATAAGAATGGACTGAACCGCATCGCTGTTGGCTTTGATATAAACCTTTATTTTTTTGGAAGGTGGTATGCTATTCTCACTGCGCAGATTCCTGATAGATCTAATTGTATCTAAAACAATATCCATAGATGATTCTAAATCCTCAGCAATTTCAGATTCTTTATATTCAGGATATGAACTGATCATTATAGAATCACCTGTTTTGTTGGGAAGTTGCTGCCATAAAAACTCCGTAATAAAAGGCGTAAAAGGATGCAACAATCTCATCGTCTTTTCAAATACATCAAGTAGAGTGTATTTGATTGAATAGGAAAACTCATCATCCATATGGACCTTGCTCATCTCTATATAGTAATCGCAAAATTCATGCCACAAAAATTGATAGATGCTGCTTGCCGCTTCGTTGAATTTATATTCATTCAAGCTGTCTTCAACCTTCTTAATCGTTTTTGCAAGGCGGGATTTTATCCATATCGAAGCTGGAGATAACCTTTTTGGTTTTTCTTCAAATTTCATACCCTCTGTATTGAGTTTTATAAACCTGTAGGCGTTCCAGATTTTATTCATGAAGCGTTTGTAACCCTCTATTTTATCCTCAGAAAGCTTAATATCCCTTCCCTGAGCTGCCAGAATGGCAAGCGTAAACCTCAAAGAGTCCGCTCCATATTTATCAATAACCTCGATAGGGTCAATAACATTGCCTCTGGTTTTACTCATCTTCTGACCGTATTGATCCCTGACAAGTGCATGGATATAAACATCCCTAAACGGCACATCCTTCATAAAATGGATTCCCATCATCATCATCCTTGCTACCCAGAAAAAGATGATATCAAAACCGGTAACAAGAAGACTTGTGGGATAGAACCGCTTAAGGTCGTCTGTGTTTTCTGGCCATCCCAGTGTTGACATAGGCCACAATGCAGAGGAAAACCATGTATCAAGCACATCTTCTTCCTGAATTATATTTCTTCTGCCACAATGCTCACACGCCTCAGGTTCATCCTCACTCACCGTATACTTCCCACAATCCTCACACCTATAGACAGGCAGTCTATGTCCCCACCACAGCTGCCTTGATATACACCAATCCCTTATATTTCTCATCCACTCAAAATAGGTTTTCTCCCAGTTTTTGGGTATAAATCGCGTCCTTTTGCTCTCAACAGCCTCAATGGCAGGCTCTGCTAACGGTTTTGTTTTCACAAACCATTGATCAGACACATACGGTTCTATTGTTGTATGACATCTATAGCAGTGACCAACAGCGTGTTTATGCTGTGCTACATTTTTTATGAATCCCTTACTTTCAAGCTCTGCAATAAGCTTATTGCGACACTCAAATCTATCAAGACCTGCATAATGCATCGCTTCTTGGGTCATTTTTCCGTTATCATCGATTGCAACTACAATATCAAGATTATGCCTTCTTCCCACCTCAAAATCGTTGGGGTCATGAGCTGGCGTTATCTTTACAACACCCGTTCCAAACTCCATATCAACATACTCATCAGCAATAACAGGAATCTTTTTGTTTTTTATGGGTAAAATCACATTTTTGCCAATTGCATTTTTATATCTCTCATCGTTTGGATTGACTGCTACAGCTGTATCGCCAAACATCGTCTCAGGTCTTGTTGTTGCAACAACCACGCCACCATTTCCATCTTCAAAAGGATACTCAATATAGTAAAGCTTGCCGTTTTCTTCCTGATACTCAACCTCAAGGTCGCTTAAGGCTGTATGGCATCTTGGACACCAGTTGATAATGTATTTATCTTTATAGATAAGCCCCTCTTTGTAGAGCGTAACAAATACCTTTCTTACGGCTTTGGAAAGCTTTTCATCCATCGTAAATCTGAGCCGAGACCAGTCGCAACTCAAACCAAGCCTTTTTATCTGCTCAACGATTCTATTCCCGTATTTTTCTTTCCACTCCCAAACCTTTTCAACAAACTTCTCTCTACCCAGATCCTCTTTTTTGATACCCTTTGATGCAAGGTCTTTTTCAACCATGTTTTGAGTGGCAATACCGGCATGGTCTGTTCCAGGCACCCACAAAACATTATAACCCTTCATTCTTTTGTATCTAACAACTATATCCTGAAGTGTACCGTTTAGGGCATGACCGATATGCAGAGCACCTGTAACATTGGGTGGAGGTATAACAATACTGAAATTTTCTCTCTCTTTATTATCAGAAGGCTTAAAAAAGCCCTCTCTTTCCCAGAACTCGTATAGCTCCTTTTCAAATGTCGGTTGATATTTTGTCTGTTCCATCTTCACCTCTCCTATAAATCGGAAGCTAATTTTAACCCATAACTAAACGCAGATACATTTATCGTCCTTAACTTTTGAGGCAAAACCTGCTCTATGGCATCGAAAAAGTGGGTTTCATCTACATCTATAAACTTTGCAAGCACACCTATCATAATTGTATTTGCCACCCTGCTGTTTCCTATTTTTAAGGCATCATCAAGAAAACGCCTCTTAATTAGCTTACCGATTGTTAGACTATCAATGTTTTTATCGATATAACCCTCATCAATCGTTTGATTAACTATAGGCACAACTCTATCATTTACAATCGCAACGCTTTGATGATTTAAATACGGAATACTCCTTAACGCTTCAACCTTTTCTGTTGCAAACAAAAAAGAGGCATTACCTAACTTTTCCGTTGGTGAATAAACCTTCTTGCCAAATCTAACAGTTGCAGTAACAGAACCGCCCCTCTGGCTCATGCCGTGAATCTCGCTTTTTTTAACATCAAAACCTGCATTCATCAAAGCTGCAGCAACAATATTTGAAGCTGTTATAATCCCATCGCCACCGACACCGGCAAATAGTATTCCTTTTATCATTGCTCCTCCAGTGGTACAATTGCTCCATCTACTGGGCAGACATTCATACACAGATCACAACCCGTGCACATCTGGGCATCAATTATCGCTTTATTATTAACAAAACTGATGGCAGGACATCCAATCCTGATACACCTCTTGCAACCAACGCATTTATCTTCAACCACCTTAAGGGGTCTTTCTTTGATCTTCTTTGGCTCAAGCACACACGGTCTTGTGGGAATTATTACGCTCAATCCGGGTTTATCGATCTCATCGTTGATGAGTTTTTTTGTATTTTCGTAATCGTATTGATCTATCTCAAACACCCTTTCTATGCCTATAGCTTTGGCAATATCTGCAATACTTACCCTTTTTGCTGGCTCACCTGTTAGTTTAAATCCACTACCCGGGTCAGGTTGGCCTCCTGTCATGGCTGTAATTCTGTTGTCAAGAATGATAACCGTCATCGAAATATCGCTTAAATAGGCATCGACCAACGGCTGTATGCCCGTGTGGAAAAATGTTGAATCACCAATAACAGCCACAATCTTATCTTTGTTTTGAGCCTTTGCAGCTCCAATTGCCATGGATATGCTTGCACCCATACACACAGTTGTATGCATAGCAGATAACGGTGGCAGGCTACCCAATGTATAACAACCTATATCACCCGTTATAAAAACATCCTTCCTTGAGTGCAAAACATCAAAAATCGGCCTGTGGGGGCAACCGGGACATAAAGCCGGTGGTCTTTTTGGAAGATCAATCTCATCAAATACAACAGAGCTTTTATTTTTCAAAATTCCAGCTTTATAAAGCCCTTCCTCAATAATATCAAGGTTAAACTCTCCGTTATAAGGAAAATACTTCTTACCCTCTACATCGATGCCTGCAATTTTTAGCTCCTCTTCCATAAAAGGCTCAAGCTCTTCAACAACAATCACTTTATCAAACTGATTAACAAATTCCCTGATCTTTTCAGTTGGCATCGGATAGCTCATACCTACCTTAAAAACATGGGCATCGGGTAAAATCTCTTTGACATAGTTGTAAGCCATTGAACCAGTTATTATACCGATATCGGTAGAGCCTTTTTCGATTCTATTTATAGGTGTTGTATTGGTGAATTCTCTTAATTTTTCAAGCCTATCAAGCACAACCTTATGCCTTTCAATGGCGTTTGCTGGTATCATTACATACTTTTTAAAATCTTTTTGCAGAGTTAGCTCTTGTTCGTTATCCAGTGTGCGTGGGTCAAACTGAACCACAGACAGGGAGTGAGAAATCCTTGTTGTTGACCTGAATAAAACCGGCGTGTCAAACTTCTCACTCACAACAAAACTATACTGCATCAAACCCATAGCCTCAAATGGGTCTGAGGGCTCAATCAAAGGAATCTTTGCGAATTTGGCATACCTTCTATTATCCTGCTCGTTCTGGGAAGAGTGCATGCCCGGATCATCTGCAGTAACAATAACAAATCCGGCATTAACACCTGTGTACGAGGCAGTCATTAAAGGATCTGCTGCAACATTCAAACCAACATGTTTCATCGTGGCAAAGCTGCGCAAGCCCGCAATCGATGCACCCAATGCCTCCTCAACTGCCACTTTCTCATTTGAAGCCCATTGAGCCATAACATCGGGGTAGTTTTTAAAATGCTCAAGAATCTCACTGGAAGGTGTACCGGGATAACCACAACCAAAGCGCGCATTTCCCTTGTAAGCACCGATAGAGATTGCCTGATTACCACTAACTATCTTTTTAACAAGCTTAAGCTCCACATCTATCTCCTTACATGGAAATTCTTATGATTGTCTTTACATTGCCACGCGGCGTAAAATCACCTATCACTTCCAACCTGCGTGGCTTTAATGTATCCTTTAGAGTATTGT
This sequence comes from Hippea jasoniae, assembly GCF_000744435.1. Taxonomy (NCBI): domain Bacteria; kingdom Pseudomonadati; phylum Campylobacterota; class Desulfurellia; order Desulfurellales; family Hippeaceae; genus Hippea; species Hippea jasoniae. The sequence continues at coordinate 80,374 of NZ_JQLX01000012.1, read as the reverse complement.
AAATCTCGTTTATGGCATCCTCATGCGAAATATACCTATCGCGATATTGATTGAGCCATAGCTTCAGAGATTTCAACTCAACGACAAATTGATCGGGAATGTATTTAATCCTTATTGTTGCAAAGTCTGGATAACCGCTTCTTGGGCATTTACATGTAAATTCGGGAAACTCGATATTTATTTCATAATCATTTTGAGGATAATGGTTTTTCCACACCTCAAGGTGAGCCTTTTTTATCTCCTCTTCTCCGTATTTCAACTTTCACCCCCAACAACAATCTGCCTATTTTTAACATAAGAGAGATAAAATTACAAGTATCAGAGGTCCCAATCAAGACTTCTAAACGATATCGCTTCCTTTATGTGAACAGGCTTGATTTCATCTGAATGCTCAACATCAGCAATTGTTCTTGCTATTTTTAAAATCTTTGAATAGCTTCGTGCTGATAGACCAAGGTTTTCAACAGCCATTTTCAAAACATTGTGGGAATCATCACCTATTTTACAATACTTCTTAATCTGTTCGGCATTCATCTGAGCGTTGTAGTTTATAGGCTCATCCTTGAAACGCCTCTTTTGAACCTCAACAGCGTCTTCTACCATAGCCCTCATGCTTTTTGAATCAAATGAATCATTCTCATAGGCCAGCTTTTCATAATCAACCTCAGCCACATTCACCTGAATATCGATTCTATCAAGAATCGGACCGGAAATCTTACTGCGGTATTTTTTGATCTGAGCAACACTACAGCTACAATTCTTCTTCTTTGATCCATAATATCCACATGGACAGGGATTCATGGCAGCAAGCAATAGAAATCGGGCTGGATAGGTAATCTTTGCGTTGGCTCTTGAAACGCTAATTACACTATCCTCAAGCGGTTGTCTTAAGGCTTCTATAACATTACGCCTAAACTCAGGAAACTCATCCAAAAACAACACACCGTTGTGGGCAAGTGTGATCTCGCCGGGCATAGCATTAATTCCGCCACCTATTAAACTAACATCGCTTGAGCCTGAATGCGGAGATCTGAATGGCCTTTTGACTACTATAGGATTTTTCTCATCAAGCATACCACAAACACTGTATATTTTTGTTGACTCAATAATTTCATCATAGCTCATCGATGGCAGTATGGTTGGAATCCTTTGGGCAATCATACTTTTTCCCACACCAGGAGGACCCACAAGCAAAAGATTGTGAAAACCAGCAACGGCAATTACAGCTGCCCTTTTTACCTTCATCTGCCCTTTAACCGACGAAAAATCCACATCGTATTCAGCTTTTTTAACAAAATCCTCTATATTGATTGAGTAAGGATCTCTTTGGACCTCACCACTTAAAAAAGACAGCACCTCAAGCAGATGGTCAAAACCATACACTTCAGCACCGCTTAAGGCAGCCTCAGATTTATTTAGATTGCAAACAACCAATTTTAAGTTTTGTTTTCTTGCTAAAACACCTATAGGAAAAACACCTTTTATGGGCTTCAGCGTTCCATCAAGCGAAATTTCAGCAGCAAAAAGATAACCATCAACATCAAAGGTTTTATTCAAAGCAAGACCTGCAAGTCCAAGTGCAATAGCTAAATCAAAACCTGAACCCTGTTTTTTAATATCAGCAGGTGTAAGACTGATTGTGATTTTTTTGGGAGGCAGTTTTATGCCGCTATTTGATAGAGCATGAATTGCTCTGTCCTTACTTTCTTTGGCAGCACCTGTTGCAAGGCCTATGATATTGATAGATGGCAAACCCCTTACGCCATCAACCTCTATACCTATTTCAACAGCATCTATACCAACGATCGCAGCACTTTTTAGCCTTATAAACATTACTGCACCCTGATTTTAACCTCAGGCGACGGCTTACTTTCCTGCCCAAATTTATCAACTGCCTTAACATAGTAATAGTATGTTGTATTTTTTGACACATCATCATCTGTATAGTAAGTGTTCTCGGTTATTGCTATTTTTTGCGTCAAAATAAGAAAATGCCTTCTAAAAACCTCGTATTTAACAGTATCGGGTGAACCCTTTGACCAGCTTAAAACAACCTTGGAGCCCACCTGTTTTACAGAAATACCCGTTGGCGGCTCTGGCAGCGGTTTTGTTTTGAATGCATAAACCTTTGAAGGTTTGCTTTCAAGGCCATCCTTATCAACACTGGTAATGTAGTAATAATAGATCTTTCCTGCATCAAGTCCCTTATCAACATAACTCAACTTTGATGATGGCACCTCACCCACCAGACCAAATGAGCTGTTATCAGGGCTTCTATAGATTCTGTATTTTACCACATCAGGTGTCATCGACGGCCACCAGTATATCGTCAACTGACCGGCGCCAGTTGGGGTTGCAGAAAGGTTTGATGGAGGTGCAGGTTTAAATTTTGTTGTTGCACTAACAACAGCTTCAATATCACCTTCAACACCTTTATAATTGACTGAGACTACAGAGTAATAATATGTTGTCCCATCCTTTAGATTTTTGTCTATAAACATCGTATTTACATATCCATTAACACGCCCTACCTTTTTGAAAGGACCATCCTTTTTCAAAGAGCGATATATATTGTATGCAACAACCGTATCATCAGCCGGGGGCTGCCATCGTAATACAACCATTCTTGCAAGTCCACCTGTTGCATGTATGACAGTCGGTGATTGAGGCGGGGGAAGAGTTCTGGCAGAAACAATTTTTCCTGCAGGACCTATACCATTTTTTGAATAAACAACAACCTTGTAGTAATAAATCGTATTATCTTCAAGGTGCTTCAAAAAACCGCCGTTATCAACATATGAGGTTTTAAGTTTATCTGGTATGGTTGCAATTTTTTCAAATGGACCATTGATCGAACCAGCCCTATAAACAATATAACCCTCAACCCTTTTATCGTTTACAGGATTCCATTGAAGACCTATGCTTCTGATACCACCTTTTGCCACAATACCACTTACAACAGGCAGAGATGTCACAACAGTTGGAGCCTTACTTATTGTGGAGCAGCTTGACAAAAGCAAAACAGCCATAAAAAAAGCCATAAATTTTTTCATTTCCACCCCCTATTTATTATACTCATCATATCTTCAGGTAACTTTGAATAAAACACCATCATCCTTTCTTTAGATGGATGAACAAAACCAAGCTTAAATGCATGTAACGCCTGCCTTTCTATCTCTTTGCTTTTTTTTGAATACACAACATCCCCCAATAAAGGGGCATTTAAATATTTCATATGCACCCTGATTTGATGGGTTCTACCTGTAAACAATTTAAACATAACAATGTCGTATTTTTCAAGTCTTTTGAGAACTTTGTATTCTGTTTTGGCGTTCTTACCCTTTTCAGACACACAAAATTTCTTTCTATCCTTAGGATGCCTTGCAATAGGTTTATCCACGATACCATGGTCTTTTTTTAGATGAGTCGATGTTATACCTATATACCTCCTATCGATTGTATGCTCAAAAAACTGCTTTGATAGATAAAAATGCGCTTTTTCACTTTTTGCAAGTACAATTACACCGCTTGTATCCTTATCTATTCTATGCACCACACCGCCCCTCAAAGGCGCTCCTATACCCGACAGCTTAATCCCCATATAAAGCAAAGCTGAAATTACGCTAACCTCTTCTTTTGCTGCACCTGGGTGAACAACAAAACCCGCAGGTTTATCAACAACCACCACATCATCATCCTCGTATAATATTTTAATTGGTGCTGGCGCTGGCTTAACCGATACCTCTTTAGGCTTGGGAAAATCGATAATTAAACAATCCTGTGATGATAATTTGTAGCTCTTCTGAATCTGTTTATCACAAACCCTTATAAGGCCTTCTTTTATCCATTGTTGAATCTGATTGCGTGGAATATCCAAAATTTCACTTAAGACTTTATCGATTCTTTTACCAATATAGATACCATCTATTTTGTCAATGACAACGGTTTTTTCAATTGACGGCATTTTCATAAAGCTGCTGAATAGTGGGCTGAATCGTTTCAAGGTCTTGCGGATTTTTTGGTGGTCTTGAAAGCATCTGAATAATATCGCTGCTGACACCTTTGGGGATGGGAAATGTTTCTATTGGCTTACTCGCCAAAGCATTAGACATAAACTTTATCCAGATGGGCAATGCCGCTCTTGCACCTGTTGCACCCCTAAAAATTATTCTGTTGTCATCATAACCCACCCAGACGCCGCATACAAGTGATGGAGAATACCCTATAAACCAGGCATCCCTGTAGTTGTTGGTTGTACCTGTTTTTCCTGCAAGCGGCCTTTTGATAACCCTTGCTGCCCTACCTGTCCCATATAGAATAACATTTCTAAGCATTCCCGTTAGAATATAACCATCTATCGTATCAAACACCCTTTTTAGCTCAGGCTTTGCTTTATAGATAACATGCCCGTATTTATCGACGATCTTTGTAATAAAAATCGGCTTTGGCAGAAGCCCATAATTGTCAAAGGCTGCATAGGCTCTAACCATTTCAATGGGCTTAACACTCAAAGAACCAAGAGCAATTGATAAATTATGAGGAATTTTTTCCTTAATACCCAATTGATGAGCCATTCTTATAACATTCCCTATTCCAACGCTGTTTAAAAGATTGATTGTGGCAACATTAACAGAGTGCACAAGAGCATACATAAGGGTAACCGTGCCGTGAAACACCCTTTCATAATTTTGTGGCCTCCATTCTCTGCCGTTAAATCTGAAAACAACGGGCTGGTCAGCAATTGTATCATCTGGTAGATAGCCTTCTGTTAAAGCAGTTAGGTAGATAATCGGTTTAAAGGAGCTTCCAGGCTGCCTCAAAGCCTGCAATGCCCTGTTAAACTGGCTTTGTGAATAATCAAAACCGCCAACTAAGGCTTTTATAAAACCTGTTTTTGGATCCATAGCAACTAAAGCTGCCTGCAGTCCATCGTATTTCTTTTTAATAGACAAAATGCCGCTTTTTACAGCTATGAAGGCAAAACGCTGTAGTTTGCTATCTAAAGTCGTATAAACCTTTAAACCGCTCTTATAAACCACTTCCTCACCAAAGCGCTTAATCAACCAGCTTCTTATGTAATCGGTAAAATAGGGCGCTATAATCAAACCAAACAGGTTGGCTGTGGGTTTTTTTAATATGATTTTAGCATTCATAGCCCTCTTAAACTGAGCAAGCGAGATAAAGTGATTCTCATACATTCTTTTTAACACATAAACAGTTCTTATCCTTGCCAGTTTTGGATGCTTGTATGGATTGTATCTGCTTGGTGCTGCAACAAGACCGGCTAAAAGCGCACTTTGAGTGATAGTGAGTTTTGAAGCATCAGTGTTAAAGTAGGTTTTTGCTGCTGCCTCAACCCCCCATGCACCCTCACCAAAATAAACGGTATTTAAATACAGCTGCAAAATCTGATCCTTTGAAAGTTCTTTTTCCAGTCTGTAGGCAAGCATAATCTCCTTTATTTTTCGTGAAATTGTTCTTGATGGTGTCAGATATATATTTTTAACAAGCTGTTGAGTTATTGTGCTTCCACCCTGCACAACCCTGCCCTTTATAATGTCAACAGCAAGAGCCCTTAAAATACCAACAAGGTCGATAGCTCCATGCTCATAGAATCGTGCATCCTCTGCAGCTAAAATTGCATATCTCATCCATGGAGAAATTTGCTGTAATTTTACGGGGATTCTATTTTGAAGCCCAAACTTTGCAATGAGTTTACCATCGGCTGAATAAACCTCTGTGGGCAGTGGCAGCATCTTTACACTTACAATCCTATTAAAATCACCCCGAATACTCACATACAACGAACCAATATAAACAGCACCAACAATCACACCCACAACAACAATTATAGAAAATAGATATAAAAAAAACCTAAAAATAGCCCTAAACAGCTTTTTCATTGCAACCTGATGTCATAGTCAAGGAAAATATCTGTATCCAGCCATGCAAATTTAGCTTCTTTTTTGAGAATAATTTTTAGATAGTATTCTACACCAGTTAATGAACCCTTCTGAGCCTGAATAATCGCCTTTGCAACATAGCTGTTAAAAAAGTTTGTGCCTTTCAAAATAGACTTTGTGAAAAAGTTATCGGCAATGTCAGGATACCCACTCAAAAGATATGCAACGCCCAGCTTATAATAATCAGATGCAGAATATTCTGTCAGATTATACAAAGCCTGATACGCTTTTGCAGGTTTTCTATCAATCAGATAAACCGTTGCCATAAGCCGCTTTATAAAATCGATATTGTAGTTTTTAAAGAAAAACTCACACAGAGTTTCAAGTGTCTCTGGATTCCACTTCAAATGCATCCACTCCTCAAAAGGTTGATTAATATACAGATAATCAACATCCATCGACAGAGCTGCCCTAAATAGTTCAAACACTCGTCTGTTGTAATCACCAAGTTTATTTAGTTTAGCACGATTAAAATTCTCCTTATTGAGTATATAGCTAACAAAAATATCAAGGTCTTTTAGCTTCTTCATTGCATCTGAAGCCAAAGACTTCGTGCGACGAGAAAATGCGTTTAAATATTTCATGCTATCCATATGCTTACCTTCAATCTGACTAACGATAAACATCCCCAGATAAGGCAGAGGAAAAGCCTCATATCCGTTAATTAGTTGGAGAAAAATTGTTTTTGCCTCATCAATTTTAAAGTTTTTTAAATCAAGCAGGGCAACATCGTATAAAATCAAAGGGTTTGTAGGCACTTTTTTAAGAGCCATTTTGTAGTATGCAAGTGATTTTTTATAATCTCCAGATATATAAAAATTCTTGGCATATTCGGTTAACAAAACAGCCTCAGAAAATACCGCAGCTTTGGATAACTCCTCTTTAGCCTGCTTTGGCAAACCTATGCTTTTATAAACCTGACCCAACTTTATAAACGGATTCGCTTTAGCTGATGGCAAATCGACCGGCTCAAGGTAGGATGCAAGTATTTGGGCTGCAAGCATATAGTTAAATGTTGAACGCAATAGATAGCTTTCAAGGCTTAATGGGCTTCTTACTTTGGGAATAATCTTAAAGTTATCATAGCAGCTTAGCTTTTTTAAGCCATTCAGCTGCAAAAACGAGTTGGCTGCTTTGAATTTATTTTGTTTGAAAAGCAAAAAGAAGCCTAAATAGTTTTTGCATGCAATTTTGCTAAAATCCATGTAATACATCTTATTTAAAAGAGCCGTTGCTTTATTATACTGACTGTTTTGCACATACAGCAGGGCAAGGTTGTAGTAAATACTACCAAGCGGATACAATCTCAAAGCCTTTATAAAATAATCCTCAGCCTGCTTTAGTTTGTTTTGTTTCAAAAGCAAATCGCCTGCAAGTGAATAAACAAGCGGCGAATCTTTGTAATGATCTAAAAGTCTAAAAATATCATCGGCTTTATTGTTCTTCACAAAATCGTAATATGTCTCCATGAGCTTTAAATCATCACTATCTACACCTTTTTGTCTTAGAATCTCTATCATCTTCAAAGCGTTGTTGTAGTCTGAAACAGCCATATAAACCCTGAAAAGATTTACATAACCTTCGATATAGTCTGGATTGTCGTGAACGGCAAGCAATAGATAATCCCTCGTTTTATCAAACAGATACTCTTTTGCCTTTTTTAAATCGCCAAGCAAAAGATAAACATACCCTATACCGTAGTAGGAGACATAAAGATCGATTGTTGCCTGCTTAAGCTGATTAATTGCCTGTCTATATAAACCCTTTTGTTGAAGTCTCATGGCGTTGATAAAATGCACATCCACAATAGGGTTGTATTTTTCTGGCTGTGAGGGTTTTGGTTTGGGTTTGGGTTTGGGCTTTGGTTTTTTTGCTATATGTTCTACCTTTTTTGGTTTGGGTGGTGGTGGTTTTGGTTTTAGAAGAAAAAAATAGGCTGCTGCTATAATAGCAACAACTACCAAAGCAGCAGCCACAATTAAAGGAAGCTTGTTTTTTTTCTTTAAAGACTGTTCTTGAAGCTCTTCCTTTTCTTCTGTACTTTCCTCTTCAGGCTTTTCTTCTAACTGTTCCTCTTCCTCTTGACCACTTTGCTCCTCTTCATCCTCTATAACTATAACTTCTTCGTCTGTTTCTAAATTTTTATCTTTTTCCTCATCAGCCATGGCTTATTTATTGAATTTTCTCTATAAAGGCTTTCAATCGAGCCATACCCTCTTCAATATCTTCAAGACTTGTAGCAAACGATACTCTCATAAATCTATCATCACCAAAGGCTATGCCTGGCACTGTGGCAACATGGGCATGCTCAAGCAAAAGCGTGCAGAAATCCATGGAATTTTCAATCTTTTTGCCCTCATAACTCTTTCCAAAGAAACTTGAAATATTAGGGAATACATAAAAGGCACCCTTTGGCTTATAACAGCTTATACCCTCCATGCCATTCAATGCACCAACAATATAATCCCTTCTTTTTTCAAACTCCAACCTCATCTTTTCAACACTATCCTGTGGACCTTCCAATGCCTCCAATGCTGCAGTCTGGGATATACATGTTGGATTTGAAGTGCTCTGAGACTGCAATTTTATCATTGCGGCAATAATATCTTTATCACCACAGGTATAACCGATTCGCCATCCAGTCATTGAATATGTCTTGCTTACACCGTTAACAACAAGTGTTCTTTCATAGGCATAATCAGATAGCGTTGCAATACTTACGGGCTTATAACCATCAAATACTATATCCTCATATATCTCATCAGAAACAATCCATAAATCATGTTTTTGAGCAAGCTGGGCGATATCTTCAAGCTGCTGTTGAGTGTATGTTGCACCGGTTGGATTGGTAGGATTGTTTATCCAGATCATCTTTGTGTTTTCTGTTATCTTTGCCTCTACATCATCAACAGTTGGCACAAATCCGTTTTCCTGCTTTGTATCAACAATTATCGGCGTAGCACCTACATAGCTTACAATAGCTTCATAGGTTACCCAGTAAGGAGATATAATTATAACCTCATCCGGGGGCTCGAGCATAACTGCGGCAATGTTGAAGAGGGCATGTTTTGCACCAACTGAGATACAAACATTTTCCCTTTTATATTCAAGATTGTTTTTAACTTTTTCTTTCTTGGCAACGGCATCTCTTAATTCATTTATACCACCTGCTGCAGTATACTTTGTAAAACCCTCAGCTAAAGATTTTATTGCGGCCATCTTTATATTATCTGGTGTATCAAAATCCGGCTCTCCTGCTGAGAAGTTAATAACATTAACACCGTTTGCCTTAAGTTCTTTAGCCTTTGCACTGATTCCTATTGTCATGGATGGTTGAATTAATCCGATTCTACTGTTGAGCTTTGCTTTAGACATCTACCCTCTCCTTTCTTCAAGTTTTTTATTCATCGCTTCAATAACCACACCAGGCACAAACTTAGAAATATCGCCGCCGTTAAAAAATACATCCTTAACAATGGAGGAGCTTAAAAAAGAGTATTTTATATACGGCATAAGATAAACCATTTCAACCTCTTTATTTAGACGCCTATTCATAAAAGCCATCTGCAATTCATATTCAAAATCAGAAACTGCCCTCAAACCTCTAACGATAACCTTGGCATTCACCTCTTTTGCAAAATCAACCAACAAACCCTTTATCCCCTTAACCTCAACACCACTTAAATCAGGCTCCTCATCAACAACCCTTTTTGTCAACTCAACCCTCTCATCAAAATCAAACATCGGCATTTTACTGGCATTAATCGCAACAGCAACAATAACATGGTCAAAAATCTTGCACGCTCTTTTAATTATATCCAAATGACCGTTTGTAATGGGATCGAATGTCCCAGGCACAATAGCTATGCAATCATTCATCTTTCACCCCAAAATAATCAAGCGTATTTTTACCAAAACTTCTGCTTTTAATTTTCTTAAATCTTCCAAATCGATCATCAAGCGGTTTATACTTATCATGTTCAACACACACAATAGCATTTTGATTGATTTTTTCAAATAGCTCTACTAAAAATTCTTTAAGGTTAAAATCATAAGGTGGATCTACATAAACAAGGTCAGCCCTATCTAAAACCGGATCATCCAAAAAACGTCTCGCATCGATCTTTTTAACAGTTGCATTACTAAATGGCTTGACATTGTTTCTTATCAGCTCAACACTTTCTGAAGAATTATCCACAAAAACAACCTCTTTTGCGCCTCTTGATAATGCTTCAACACCAATCGAGCCACTTCCAGCAAAAAGGTCTATAAATACACTTTCCTCCAAAAGCCCCCTCACTGTATCAAAAAAAGATTTTCTTACGATACTGCGAGTAGGCCTTAGGTATCTGTTTCTTTTATATTTTAATTTCTTATATTTATAAGCTCCTGCTATTACTCTCATGACAGACTCTTAACAATCCCCTTACATTCAATTTTTTAGCTAATTTAATATACACAATCTCGTTGGGATTTCCAGATTTTTTTTCATTACCATCCCTATCAAAAATTCCTTTTACAGTTATTTTTTCAATGGATAAGTCCTTTCCAAATACCTCATATTCACCCACACTCAACCTATCCCTGACAGCCACCCTTGCCACATTACCATCGATTTCTTCTACAACACCAACAAATCTGCAATTCCTGATATAGCCCGAGCTTTTTGTGTATTGCCACACATCGTTTTTATAAAAACCCAGACAGTACGGTCTGTGGCTCACTCTTTCTAACTCCTTTAAATAGAATTCAAGCTTGCTATCTATAGTTCCTCCACTAAGAATTGTATTCAAAGCATCCCTATACACAGCTACAACAACGGCAACATAATAAATGCTTTTCATTCTCCCTTCAATTTTGAGAGAGCTTACCCCTGCTTTTATCAATTCATCCAGAACAGGCAAGGCGCATAGATCGCAGGAATTAAAAACAAAACTACCCTCGGGGTGCTCTTCCACCTCAAAATGCTCATTCGGCCTTTTCGACTCAACGATTGTATATCTCCATCTGCAACTTTGAGCACAATCTCCTCTATTTGCACTTCTTTTTGTCATAAACGCAGACATAAAGCATCTACCGGAATATGCCATACACATCGCCCCATGAACAAAAGCCTCAAGCTCAAGGCTACAATTTCTTTTAAAATCTTTAATATCGTCAATTGAAAGCTCTCTTGCAAGGATAACCCTTTTAACCCTAAACCTTTTTAGCATTTTGGCAGCATAACTGTTTGTAATATTCGCCTGAGTGCTAATATGGATATCTATATCGCTGTTATTGTAAATATAACTCAAAACACCTAAATCTGAAACAATCACACCATCAGGCTTAAATCTATTCAAAAAACCTACTATCTTTTTCAACTCTTCAAAATCTTTATCAAACAGATAGGCGTTCAATGTTAAGTAGAGTTTTTTGTTTTTCTCTCTTACAAATTCAAGTGCTTTAATATACTCATCGAACGATAGATTCTTTGCCCTTGAGCGCAATCCAAATCTTTTCAATCCACTGTAAACGGCATCTGCTCCATAGTTTATAGCTGTTTTAATTTTTTCTAAATTTCCCGCTGGAGCCAACAGTTCAACCATCGCTGCAAACTTATCATACTTTGGAAAGATTAGAAAGTTATTTGTTCGGTTTTACGCCGTAGTAGTGAAGCGCATAGTCCATAATTTTTGCAAACAGTGGTGCGGCAACCTCGCCTCCATAAATTCCACCCTTCTGGGGCTTAAAAATAGATACAACCACAACAAAACGGGGCTTTTTAAACGGTGCAAAACCGGCAAATGATGCTACATACTCATGCTGATATTCACCCCTGAAGGCAATCTGGGCTGTACCTGTTTTTCCAGCAACATTATAGTCTTTCAGTGCGGCTCTTTTACCCGTTCCATAAAGCACAACTTTTCTTAAAATCGATTTTACCTTTTCTACCGTTGATGGTTTAAGGATTCTGTGTTTTTCCAATTTATATCTTATTGCTTGCGAATCTGAGATAAGGCTTTTCATAAAATGCGGCCTGACAAGATACCCGCCATTTGCTATGGCTGAATAGATACGGGCAAGCTGAATCTCTGTAACGCCTATACCCTGACCAAACGCCATTGTAGCAAGATCTACATCGCCAACATTGAAAATATCTTTAACGATTCCTTCTGCCTCGCCATTTAAATCAACGCCTGTCTTAAAACCCACACCAAATTTATAAAGATACTTATAAAACAGCTTTTTGCCTAATTTTAAGGCTATTTTTGCGCTGCCAATATTACTTGAATACACAAATACATTATCAAAGCTTAAATATTTAAATCTATGAACATCATGAATCACTTTATTCTTGATTTTATACCGCCCTTTATTGCAATATATGATTTCATTACCTTTAAAAACACCAGAATCTAAAGCCGCTGACATCGTCACAACTTTAAATACACTGCCAGGCTCAAACACATCAGTTATACACCTGTTTCTAATGTCGCTATATTTAAACTTATAAAAAAAATTATTATTATAAAACGGATATGAATCCATGGCAATTATAGAACCATCGAAAGGGTTCATTACAACAACCATACCGCTTTTTGCCTGATGTTTTAATACCGTATCTTTTAAGGCTATATGCACAAAATCCTGAATATCTTTATTGATAGTTGTGGTTAGCTTATCGCCACCCTTTGGGGCAATTGAGGTTTGAGTTTTTAAGTTATCAAAAAACACCCTTTCCTTTAATACTGGTGCTTCAAGATATTTATTATAATACCTTTCAAGCCCTTCAGCACCTTCACCGTTTTTATATCCTCTGTAGCAGAAACCAACAATATGTGCCGAAAACTCACCATCGGGGTAAAACCTCTTATAATTTTTAACAAATCCAAAAGACCTCAAAAAATTTGGATTGTATTTGAGTTTTCTAAACTGATTAAGTGTTATGTTTCTTTTAAGAATAACAAATCTTAAACTTTTATACTTATTTATAACACCCAAAACATATCTTTTTTTAAGCGAAAGAACAGTTTCTAAATCCTCAAAAAACGCATCTTTTTTAAACTCAAACAGCGGATCGTCGCCATATTTTTCATTTAATCTATTAAAAAAAACAGGGTCCACAAACAGCTCAAACGAAGGATAACTGATTGCAAGAGCTCTATGATCGGCATCGAAGATCTCTCCTCTGTAGCCCTTTACAACAACATTTCTTGATAGATTTTCAATATACTGGTTGAAGTAGTAGCGATGTTTTATAATTTGAATATAAAAAGCACGTCCAACTGCAATGATAAAAAGAAGAGTTATAATGAAAACGATAAAGTTGAGTCTTACCCTATTCAATGGATAATTTCTATCTGATTATCTTCTGCCCAGTTGATATTGCCTTCGTTTATTAAATGAGCCGACGAAAAAACGGTCATTCTATATTTATCAAGTTGCTGTTTTTCAAGCATAAGTTTATGCAGTTGCTCAACCTTATAATTGATTTGATGTTTTGTTCTGGCAATCGTTATGTTCTGCCATGCAACAATATACACAAGTAGCACAAATATGCCACTGAATATAATATAAGACGGATGAACAAATACGCCTACTATGCTGATCTCATTTGTTTTTGTTGTATCTATATTTTCTAAAGCTTTAACCTTAGCATAATCAATCATTATCCGCCTCCTTTGCTATCTTTAAAGCACAACGCATCTTTGCTGACCTAGCCTGCCTGTTTTTCAAAATCTCCTTTTTTGATGGATAGATGGGTTTTTTTGTAAGTGGCCTAATAATACCTTTCTGCTTAAAATTACGCAGTGTGTTTTTAACAATCCTATCCTCAAGTGAATGAAACGAAATCACACAGATGCTACCACCGATCTTTAATCTCTTTATCGCAGCTTTTAGTCCACCCTGTAGGCTTTCAAGCTCATCATTGACAACTATACGCAGAGCCTGAAAACTCCTTGTTGCAGGATGGATTTTTCTTGAAAAATGCCTTGGCACAGTGTCCTCTATCAACTCTGCAAGTTGTTTTGTTGTATGGATCGGTCTGTGTTTAACAATCTGTTTTGCTATCCGTTTTGCAAATCGTTCCTCTCCATAAACCCTTAAAATCTTCTCCAGTTCATCTTCCCTGAAGCTGTTTATGATTTCTGATGCCGTTAGAGAGCTCCTTTTATCCATTCTCATATCCAGCGGTGCATCGATATTAAACGAAAACCCTTTTTTTGACTTTAGTTGATCCAAGGAGACGCCAAGATCCATAACAACACCATCAACCTCTTCAAAACCCAGACTATTAAGTACTTCGTCAAGTTTTACAAAATCCTCATGCACCAATATTAATCGATCCTGATAAATAGACTTTAATGTCTCTGTAGCATGCTTTATTGCATCCTCATCCTTATCAAATGCAATAACAATTCCCTTAGGCGAGGAAAGCTTTAAAATTCTGCTTGTATGACCTGCCGCCCCCAGCGTCATATCTACATAGACACCACCGGATTTTGGCTGTATTATCGCCATAAGCTCTTCGGTTAATACGGGTTTATGCAGCATCAGAATATTCCTAATTTTTCAATCTCTTCTGCTAACTCTTCCTGGGCATCCTTAAGGGCTTTGGATTCATCCATCCAGCGATGCTTTGCCCAGATCTCTATGTGGTCAAGGTTTCCCAACACAACAACATCCTTATCTATTTCCACATCGTCTCTTAAAAGCTGAGGAATATGTATTCTACCCTGTCTATCTATAGAAACATCTACAGCTGATGAGAAAAACATGCGTTTAAACCGTCTTGCGGCTTTGTTTGTGAGGGGCAATTGTGAGGCCTTCTTTTCTAACTCTTCCCACACATCATAGGGGTAGGCATAGATACAATCATCAAAAACCGTTAAAACCAGTGTGTTCTGGTTGCGGTTTTTTAAAACCTCTTTAAATCGGGGAGGAACCTTAACCCTTCCCTTATCATCTATTGAATACTCAAATCTACCCCTAAACATCCACTTTCACCCACAATTACCCACTTTTTATCCAATTAATATATCGGTTGTCAAGCAAAAAAATTAAATAAATCTAAATAAAAACTTTTCCTTGAAAATTGTGGCAAAAATTCTTATAAACTCGCTGGGAGGTGAAAAAATGAACTACAACAAGGCATTAGAGTTATTGCATGAATACACAAAAAGCGAAAACCTTTTAAGGCATGCGTTGTGTGTCGAAACAGCCATGCGATGCTATGCCAAGAAATTTGGTGAAGATGAGGAAAAATGGGCAATCACCGGACTTCTGCACGATTTTGATTATGAAAAATATCCCGATGAGCACCCCTACAGAGGGGCTGAGATTCTAAGATCTATGGGCGTTGAAGAGGAAATTGTTGAGGCAATTTTAGGACATGCCAATTATACTGGTGTAAAACGCACTACCCTGCTTGCAAAAACATTGTTTGCTGTTGATGAGTTAAGCGGATTTTTATACGCTTATGCGCTTGTTAGGCCAACAAAAAACCTAAAAGATGTAAAGCTTAAGTCTATAAAGAAAAAGCTTAAGGATAAGGCTTTTGCAAGGGGTGTCAACAGGGAGGATATAACAACAGGAGCTGAAGAGTTAGGGGTTGAGCTTGACCAACACATTCTTTTTGTTGCTCAATGCCTCCAAAACAACGCAAAAGCTTTGGGATTAGAAGAATAGAAAGAGGGGTGGATTTATGGCTGAAATGGTTGCTACAAATGAATTTAGAAGGGGTTTGAAACTTGAAATCGACAACGAACCATACGAGATTGTGGATTATGAGCATGTAAAGCCGGGCAAAGGTCAGGCTTTTGTAAGGGTAAAATTAAAGAACCTCAAAACGGGCAATGTTGTTGAAAAAACCTTCAAATCCGGCACGAAGCTGCAAAAAGCAGAGGTCGAAGAAAGGCAGATGCAGTATTTATACAGTGATGGTGATGGCTACCACTTTATGGACTTAACAAGCTACGACCAGATCAGTATACCACCCGATGTAATGGGTGATGCAGCCAAATTTATACAGGAAAACAAAGAGGTAGGCGTATTGTTATACAACGGCTTGCCTATAGGCGTTTCATTGCCAAACTTTGTTGAGCTAAAAATAGTTGAAACAGAACCCGGTTTTAAAGGGGATACAGCAGCAACAGGCACAAAACCAGCAACCCTGGAAACAGGAGCCGTTGTTCAGGTGCCGTTTTTTCTAAAAGAGGGCGATATAATAAAGATCGATACAAGAACAGGCGAATATGTAGAGCGCATAAATAAATGAAATCACTGACAAATCCGTTTGTTTTACTGTTTGCCGTAGCTTTGGCTCATTTTGTGAACGACTGGTATTCTCTGTTGATTGCACCAGCAATTCCGCTTTTAAAAAAACTTTATAAGATAAACTACTTTCAGGCAGGCTTACTGCTGAGTCTGCCTTATTTTTTATCAGCTGTTTTACAATCTCCCATTGCCCATTTCTCAGAAACTTATGCAAAACGCAAGTTAACCTTAATCGGCGGTTTTTTGATACTTTCTCTATCGTATTTTCTTTTTTTTTTTTTAAATAGCTACTATTCATCCCTGTTTGCCACAGTTTTAATAGGCGTGGGGCTTGGAAGCTACCACCCTCAGGGTATGGGTATTCTAAGCAGTGTTTTTAAGGAAAGAAAAGGAATGGCAATAGGCTTAAACGGAATTGGAGGTGCATTAGGGTATTTTTTTGCACCTATAAGCATGGGCTATCTACTTGCCCACTACGGAAAACAATCGTTTCTTATTGTATCAATTCCTGGTGTTGTTATAGCCTTTATTCTTTTTGTTCTTGTGAAAATAGAAGAAGAACCTATACGCTCACCGTTTCGCGCAACACTGTCAAAGCAGCTGATAATGCTTGGCATTGTAGCTATAGTGATTCCTTTTTTCTCAAGGGGCATAACCTCTTTTCTACCGGCATACTTCTACTCTCTGGGTAACAATATCCTCAATGCTAACCTGAAGGCATCCGTAATGCTGCTTGCCGGTATGGTAGCTCAACCCTTGGGCGGTGCCATATCAGATAAAATAGGAAGAAGGCAAACTATATCGATCAGTTATTTCATGATGGGCGTATTTTTGATGCTTTTTATTCTAAAGCCAAGCCTTGTTTTTCTGTTCTTTATGGGATTTTTTATGTCACTGTCGATACCTGTAAGACATGCATTTGCTGCTGAAATCGGTGGCAAAAAAGTCAATTCCAATATAGCAGTTGTCTTTGGAATGGTTATGATTGGCTCATCTGTTGCACCGGCTATTCTTGGAAGCCTGATCGATAACTTTGGATTCAAAGCGGCATTTGGGTTTAATATAGCTATAGCAATAGCTGGCAGTTTGCTTGTATGGATAATTAAACCACAATCGCAGGAGGCACAATGATTCTTAAGGGTTTTAAGGATATTCTTCCTGAAGATATAGACAAATGGCATAAACTTGAACATAGCGCAAGAAAAGTGCTGGAATCATTTGGCTATAAAGAGATAAGAACGCCTATTTTAGAAAAAACGCAGCTATTTGCACGGGGTGTAGGTGAGGCAACAGATATTGTGGAAAAAGAGATGTATACCTTTGAGGATAGAAGTAAAGAGTCGGTTACGCTAAGACCTGAAGGCACAGCTGGTGTTGTCAGGGCGTTCATTGATAACAACCTTTATGATACACCACTTAAGCGTTTTTACTATATAGGCCCGATGTTCAGACATGAAAGGCCACAGAAAGGCAGGCTGAGGCAATTTCATCAGATAGGTGTTGAGGTTTTTGGTATAGAAAAAGCCGCCGTTGATGCAGAAATAGTTATGGTCAACATAAAACTATTGTCTGAGTTAAATATCAATGATTATACGATAGAAATCAACAACATTGGCTGCCCTGTTTGCAGACCTGAGTTTAGTAAAAAACTCAAAGAGTATTTTGAAAAGCATTACGATAAACTCTGCGATGACTGCAAAAGAAGACTCTACAGAAATCCATTGAGGATTCTTGATTGCAAGAATAAAAACTGCTCAGCAATAGCCAGAAATGCACCAAAGATCACAGATTCTGTATGCGAAAACTGCAAAAATCATTATAAAGAGGTCAAACAACACCTTGACTTTCTTAAAATACCATACAAAGAAAATCCCTATCTTGTAAGGGGTCTGGATTACTACACAAAGTTTGTTTTTGAGATAAAAACAGACAGATTGGGTGCTCAGGGTACGATTTCAGCTGGCGGCAGATACGATAATCTGATTGAACAGCTGGGCGGAAAACCAACAAGCGGTATTGGATTTGCAGCTGGATGTGAGAGACTGATAGAACTTATGCCTTTAGCTGATACCAAACCTATAGTGTTTTACATAGCAAATTTAGGTGTTGATAGCTATGCTTTAGAGATTTTAAAAACAGTATCCGAGATTGGCGCTACCTATGTTGAATTTGAAAACAAAAGCCTAAAAGCAATGATGAAAAAAGCAAATAAAATAAAAGCACGATTTGCAATAATCGTTGGAGAAAATGAGCTTAAAAACAGAGAGGTGGTTTTAAGGGATTTAAGTAATTCAACACAAAAGACTCTAAAATTCGATAATATCGTTGATGAGGTGAAGAAATGGCTGTAGGAAACCTAAAAAGAACCCATTACTGCGGTGATGTATCAACAAAGGATATTGACAGAGAAGTAGTGTTGTTTGGATGGGTGCAAAACTGGCGCGATCACGGTGGTGTTATCTTTATAGACTTGAAGGATAGAGAGGGTATAGTTCAGATTGTTTTTGATCCAAGTGTTGATAAAGAGATTCATCAGATGGCCTCAAAACTCAGAAGTCAATACTGCATCGGCATAAAGGGAACCGTTAGACACAGACCTGAAGGGACTGTTAATCCAAATCTCAAAACCGGTGAGGTTGAGGTTGTAGCCCATACACTCAAAATTTTTAGCGAATGCGACAATCTTCCATTCCCTGTTGAGGAATATGTAAATGTCAATGAGGAAATTCGTCTAAAGTATCGCTATTTAGACCTAAGAAAACCCCACATGCAGAGGAATCTAATCATCAGATCAAAAGCGGCTTTTGCAGCAAGAAAATACCTTAACGAGCAGGGTTTTATAGAACTTGAAACACCTGTTCTGACAAAAAGCACACCTGAGGGTGCAAGGGACTTTCTTGTGCCAAGCAGATTGTCGCCAGGTAAATTTTACGCTCTGCCCCAATCACCCCAGCTTTTCAAACAGCTGCTTATGGTTTCTGGTTTCGATAAATACTATCAGATCACAAAGTGTTTTAGGGATGAGGACTTAAGAGCTGACAGGCAACCTGAGTTTACACAGATCGACCTTGAGATGAGCTTTGTTGAGGAAGATGATGTAATTGAAGTAACAGAAGGCATCATTGCAAGTGTTTTCAAAGAAACGATAGGTATCGATGTTAAACCACCATTTAAGAGGATAACATACAAAGAGGCCATAGAGCGATTTGGCTCAGACAAACCGGATATGAGATTTGAACTTGAGCTAAAAAAACTAACAGACATTGTTGCGAATACAAGTTTCAAGGTATTTAAGGATGTGGTGGATAAAGGTGGCATTGTTTATGGATTAAACGCCAGGGGTTGTATAGACTTCTCACGAAAAGAGATCGATGATTTAACAAAATTGGTTGCCGTCTATGGAGCAAAAGGCCTTGCCTGGATAAAGGTAAAGGCAAACAACGAACTTCAATCTCCCATCGTAAAGTTTTTCTCACAAGGAGAAATCAACGCCATACTTGAAAGACTTGATGCAAAAGCAGGGGATCTACTGTTCTTTATGGCTGATACACCAAAGGTTGTATTTGATTCTTTAGGAGCTTTAAGATTGGAAATTGCAAGAAAACTCAATCTAATAAACGACGATGAGTTTAACTTTGTATGGGTTGTTGATTTTCCTTTATTTGAATGGAATGAGGATGAAAACAGGTGGGAAGCGATGCACCATCCATTTACATCGCCAAAAGAGGAAGACCTGGAATTTTTAGAAACAGACCCTGCTAAGGTCAGGGCAAGAGCATACGATATAACGCTAAATGGTGTTGAGATTGGCGGAGGCAGCATCAGGATTCACAGAAGCGATATTCAGCAGAGGATGTTCAGGGCACTGGGAATCTCTGATGAGCAGGCAAAGATTAAGTTTGGATTTTTGATAGAGGCCTTAAAATACGGTGCACCGCCCCATGGTGGTCTTGCCATAGGCTTTGATAGGCTTGTGGCTTTAATCTTGAAAGAAAAATCGATCAGAGAGGTTATTGCATTTCCAAAAACGCAAAAAGGCGTTTGTATGCTTACAGATGCACCAAGTGAGGTTGACCCCAAACAGCTGGATGAGCTGTCTATAAAGCTTAAGAAAATTAAAAAAGGCTAATATAAAATGGTGGGCGGTACAGGTGTCGAACCTGTGACCTCTTGCGTGTGAAGCAAGCGCTCTTCCGCTGAGCTAACCGCCCACTTGCTCTTTTAAAATAGTCAAAACCTCATCCTTTGTCAATAATTTAGCATAAATTTACTAAAAATACTTGAAAGCAGTAATGCTTTTTTGTAGGATTAAAGCATGAACTTAACTAAAATTTTGGTTGGTGTAGTTTTCCTCCTCTTTTCTATTAACGCCCATGCATTCACAACCTATATCGTTAAAAAAGGTGACACCCTAATAACCATCGCAAAAAAATTAAACATATCTCCAAAGCTTATCAAAGAAGCCAACCCCAATGTTAACTGGTTAAAAATTAAGCCTAACGATACAATAAAGATTCCATTTGTCGTTGGCGGGGTAGCTGTAGAGTTATCAAAACCAAACGAAGAAGAAAAAAATAAAAATAAGAAACCAAAAAATATCTATATCATCAAAAAAGGCGATTCGTTGCTAAAAATTGCCCACACTCTAAACTATTCCTACAAAGAAATCAAAAAGCTCAACCCCAATGTTGACTGGTCAAAAATAAAGCCTGGGCAGAAGATTCTACTACCATCAAAGCACTTAGTAGCCAAAAAAACACCAAAACCCGGTGAAATTGGTGATGGCTATTATATTGTGGCAAAGGGTGATACATTAAACAGCATTGCAAAAAGATTTGGATTAACCTTAGAAAAGCTTATGCAGCTAAACCCCGGCGTTGGCAAAATAATAAGACCGGGTGATTTAATAGTTATTCCAGGGGATCTGGCTAAAAAAATCATGCTAAGCAGAAAAGAAAACTTATTCATACCACCAAAATATCTACTTTACTCGCAAGTCTATAAAGTCAAAAAAGGCGACACTCTATGGAAAATAGCAAAAAAATTCAATACAAGCATAGATATTATAAAAACAATCAACGACATTGATGGCCGATATTTGCGGGTTGGCCAGGTTTTATTTGTGCCAAGCTTAAATTTGAAGGAAAGTGAAAAGCTTAAACTGAGGTATTCAATAATTATGCAGGAAAGGCATGCACTTATCAGGTATGCTGAACGATTTATAGGTGCACCGTATCGTTTCGGTGGAGACAGCCTGAAACACGGAATAGACTGCTCAGCCTTTGTCCAAAAGATCTATGCAAAATTTAAAATCCGTCTTCCAAGAACTGCCGAGGAGCAATACAGGGTAGCTGGTGTTCCTGTATCTATTAAAAGATTGCAGCCAGGCGATCTGTTATTCTTCCACACGCTAAATTACGCAAGGGTAACACATGTTGCCATCTATATAGGCAACGGAAAGTTTATTCATGCCGCAGGCAGGCGTAGCGGCGTAAAGATTTCGCACTTCAGTAAATACTACTGGAGGCGTTTTGTCGGCGCAAAAAGGGTTTTAGGAATAGATACCCGATATGCTTATAATCGGGGTAGATCCGGGTAGTTCCACAACAGCCTGCGGAGTTATAGAAACCACCACAAAACATATAGAATTTGAAGTGTTAAAATTAAAGAGAAATCTCAATGAAGTAGAAAAAATTATGAACGTTTTTGAATTTATCAAAAAGACAATAGAAAACTACAATCCAGAGGAGTTTGCCATCGAAACACCATTTTACTCGGTCAATATTAAAACGGCGATGATTCTAACGCAGATAAAAACAGCAGCCATTATTGCGGCAAGATTGTTGAATATTCCTGTTTATCAATACACGCCCAGACAGATAAAACAGGCAATCTGTGGATATGGTGCTGCAGATAAAAAACAGATAAAATTTGTTGTGGAAAAAACACTCAAAATCGATTTATCAAGCCAACCATACGATGTATCAGATGCAATAGCAGTGGCATTAACCCACATCTATGTTAGAGGTCTTTAAGATATCGGTTGCAAGCATGCCACAGGCTGCGTTAATTTCAGAGCCTTTAGACTGCCTGACTGTTACAAAAACGCCTTTTTTTCTAAGATAACTGGCAAATTCTTCGATGGTTTCCTCTTGCGATGGCTCAAAATCAGTACCAATTAAGTCGTGCTTGTTGAGGGGAATGATATTAATTTTGCATCTAAACCTTCCAGAGAGTTTAACAAGCGCCTTTGCATCCTTATGAGTATCATTCAAACCTTTAATCATAACATACTCAAATGTTATGCGTTTCCTTCTTGGTAGCGGGAAATCTGCAAGAGAATTTAAAACCTTCTCTACTGGATAGGCTTTGTTTATCGGCATAATCAAGCTTCTTTTTTCATTATCGACACTATGTAAAGATAGAGCCATATTGATATAAGGTAGATCTTTTTTTAGTCTTTCTATACCTTTCACAATACCGCAGGTTGAAAGTGTGATACGCCTCTTTGAGATAGATAGCCCCATCTCATCCATCAAAATCTTTATCGATTTAGTGGTATTTGAGTAATTATCCAGCGGTTCGCCCATACCCATATAAACAACATTGGCTGTTTTTAAATTGTTATCTTTTAGGATGAATCTAACCTGGGCTACAATCTCAGAGGCTGTCAGGTTTCTTTTAAATCCCATTCTACCTGTGGCACAGAATCTACAGCCCATTCTACAGCCAACCTGTGTTGATACGCATATTGTAAACCTGCCTCTGGTCATGGGAATTAGAACGCTTTCAATAAAAGAGTTATCGATAAGTTTGAATATATATTTTATTGTTCCGTCGCCTGAAACCTTTTTTACTTTAACTTCAACTGGGTAGATATAAAAAAACTCCTTTAGTTGATTGCGCATCTCTTTTTTTAATGTGGTAATTTCATCAAAGCTGTCGATGCGTTGCTTATAAAGAAAACCAAAGATCTGATCGACTCTGTATCTTTCCCATCCAAATCCTATAACTATAC
Organism: Hippea jasoniae; assembly: GCF_000744435.1. Classification (NCBI taxonomy): domain Bacteria; kingdom Pseudomonadati; phylum Campylobacterota; class Desulfurellia; order Desulfurellales; family Hippeaceae; genus Hippea; species Hippea jasoniae. The sequence continues at coordinate 57,133 of NZ_JQLX01000012.1, read as the reverse complement.
TTTCAAGCTCATCCCTGGTTAAACTTAAAATATCAATCATAGTATAAAAAACACCTTACAGCATAATTCCCTTTTCTTAAAAGCTCTGGCTTCTTATTTCTGCAAATCTCTTTAGCATAAGGGCAAAACTCATAAAAGCTACAACCACTACCACTATCATTCCTCTTTGTTGTTTCACCGTTTATCAACGATTTTGTATATGGATGTTTTGCATCTTTTAAACCAACAAGCTCCTCAACAATCTCGCCTTTATAAATCACATATATCCTATCGGATAAGAAATTGACCAACCTTATGTCGTGTGACACAAACACAAAGCCATACTTTCTCTGTCTATTTATTTCAACCAAGTTAGAGACTATTTTAACCTGCGTTGATATATCCAGAGCACTTGTAAACTCATCAAAAACAATATAATCTGCCTTCTCCATGCATAACGCCCTAACAATTGCAGCTCTCTGCAACTCCCCACCGCTAAGCTGAGAAGGGTACTTATGCAGCAATTCCTCTTTTAAAGAGACAAGAGAGCATATATGAAAGATCCTTTCAAGATCATTAGTAGCCTCTTTTATAGCATCGATAACCTTATAAAGTGGATTGATGCTTGTTGCTGGATCCTGAAATACAATACCCACTCTTCCCCTTTTGCTTTTTATGTTTCTTTTTGTTATATATTCTCCATCGATTTTAATACTACCACTGCTTGGTAGCTCAAGCAGACTCAAAATCCTACATAGAGTTGATTTTCCTGCACCGGATTCACCAACAATACCAACATGCTCGCCTTTTTCAATAAAAAGGGAGGCGCCTTTTAAGGCGTCTATGTATTTTTTGGAAAAATAGGAGCCCTTTTTGTAGCGTTTAGAGACATTATCAAGCTTTATCACTAATCCTTCAAACCCAAAACCTGCTCAATCTTTTCCTTCAATACATTTGGTGTAAATGGCTTAACGATGTAGTTGTTCACTCCAGCTTTTAGGGCAGTGATAATGTCTTCTTTGGCTGCCTCTGTTGTAACCATAATAATAGGAACATCATCAAACTTATGGTCAGCTCTGATCTTTTTAACAAATGTCAATCCGTCCATAACGGGCATATTCCAGTCTGTGATTATTAAATCCACCGGATTTTGCTGCAGTATATCCAAAGCTTCTTTGCCGTTTTCAGCCTCAAGAATCTCATCGCCATAGCCGATTCTCTTTAAGGTATTCTTTATAATCCTTCTCATTGTGGAAGAATCATCAACAGTTATAATCTTCATTTCACCTCACCCCTTTGCATTTGCTTTATTATTTCTTCAACCTCTTGATCTATTTTTTCCTTATCATCTTCATCAACAATTGTGTGGGCAACCCTTGCCCTGGGTCTATCTTCAAATGAAGATGCAAACCAGTTGTTTAAATAATCATGCAACGCTTTAATAACGGCTATAACCCGCTCTATCTTCTGTCTTGTAATATCCTGAAACTGCAATATATCCATAGCCTCAAATGTGTTATCTCTTACAATGTTAATTTTTTCCTCAATGGAATTGAGAATATTTATTATATTTTTGAAATATTCGTAGTTATTTTTTACGGAAGTCTTAGGAAAATGCTCAACAAAGAAATCCATAAACTCCTTATGCTTATTTACATAGGGCTTTATAGTCTCAATCAAGTTTTCTATCTCATCAACCTCAGCTGAAATTGTTTCAAGCCTTTCAAAGAGTTTGTTGACCTTTTCCTCACTTTCCTTGTTAATTTCATCAAGTCTATCTATTACTCTATGCTCCTGAGGGGGAAGTCTTACACCTCTGAGTTTTTCTGCCTCCTCATCTTCTGTTTTTTCCTTTTTTGATGGCATTGCCTTTTCTTCTATCTCTTCTTCCTGCTTTTCAACAAACTCATCAATAATATCTTCAACGCTATCGTCTTTATCCTGCTTAAAATCAGCAATTAAAGCATCAATTTCACTTTGAGTATCAGCCATATCAACCCTCCGAAGCATTAGGTACAAGGGATACCTGTATAGCAAATTTACCTTCTTCAGACTCAAAAGGAATAACTATCGTTGGGGTTCCCTTGGGAGATGCTATAGTATGATTTTTGCCTATAACAACATTGGGCACAGAAATCTTAAGTTTTACCCCCTTATCGGAAAAGATCTTTTTTGCCCTACCGGCAATCATGTTTGTTATCTCACCAATTGCATCAGCAGTATCTGCATCTATACCAACAACCTCTTCTCCGGTGAAGTTGCTAACGATCTTTAATGCAACTTTTCTTGGAAAAGACAGAGCAATTGAGCCTACAGCCTCACCGGTTATACCTATAACTCCACTTACATCGTATTCAACAGAGTTATCTTTCTTTAACATCAATTGACCCCTTTTTGGTGTTATCATGGCAACAGTATCCAGTATTTCTTCTGTAGCCTCTATAAAGGGGTTAATCCATTCAACGCTCAGTTTTGCAGACATCATTCTGCTCCTTTCTTAGAGATGTTTTAATACAGCTGAGGTAAATTCTTCGGCAATAAATTTCGTGCAAAAGTCGTCAACGCCAACCTCTTTAGCCTTTTGAATATTGGCATTGCCAGAAAGTGATGTATTCATAATCACAGGAATTTTTCTAAAACGATCATCCTCTTTAACCAACTTTGTAAATCTATAACCATCCATATTGGGCATCTCAACATCCGTAATAATTATGTCAACAGCTTCTTCTATCTTACCGTTTGTATCCTCATACAATTTATTCAAAAGATCCCATGCCTCTTGACCATCTTTTACCTCTATAATCTTCTCAGCAATAGGCTCAACGGCTGTTTTAATAATCTTCCTTGCCGTTGATGAATCATCTGCAATAAGTATTTTTGCTTTTTTCTTCTTTTCTTTTGCTCCACTTATTGCCGTATCCCTTATGCGCTTAATATCTTCCTCAGAGAATACACCAAGCTCCTCACAGATGCTTTCAAAATCAAGAATAATCATAACATGCTCTTCATCAAGATTAATCGTCCCCACAATTTTATTACCGTATTGATGTACAAGTACTTCACTTGGTGGCTTAACAAATCTCCACGAGATTCTTCTTATTCGCTTTGCATCATGTACAATAAATCCTACAGTAATATTGTTGAATATCGTAATGATTACCTTTTTTGTTTTAATATCCGGTGGCTCGTTGATACCCAGCCATTTTGCAAGGCTAACAATAGGTATAACCTCACCCCTTAAATTATAAACACCCTCGATAAGTGAATCCTTTGAAGGAATCTTGATGAGGTTTGGATATTTAATAATCTCTTTTACCTTTGCTATATTGATACCATAGATACCCTCATAGATTTCACCGTTTTCCCTCAATTCATACATCCTGAAGTCAACAAGCTCCATCTGATTGGTGCCAACCTGCAGTATATCGATTTTATCCTCTCTTTTTTCATCCATTATCTACAACCTCCAATTGTTTTGATGTTTTAGAGGTTAAACTTCCACCCTCCTTTAGAAGCTCCTCAATATTCAGCAATGTTATAATTTTTTTTGGCATCTTGCCAACACCTTTTACATATTTTTCAATATTGGGCGGTATGTTGGGTGGAGTCGGCTCAATAGCCTTTTTCTCAACATAATAAACCTTTTCTATCTTATCAACCACAAACCCCACATTGTATTCCTCATGTGAAATGATAATAATTCTTGTGTCGACATTAATGGGTTTTGCCGCAAAACCAAACTTTAACCTCAAATCAACAACCGGTATGATTTTTCCTCTTAAATTTATCACACCTACTACAAATGGTTTTGTGTTGGGAACATAAGTATAATCAACCGGTTTAATAATCTCCTCTACATCAAGAATATCAATCCCATATAGCTCGCTGTGCAATATAAAACCCACAACCTGTTCATACTCTTCTTTAACTATAATGGTTCCTGTTTTTTTACCACCTTTAACGAGTTCTTCTTCCAATTCTTCATTTAACGCAAGGCTTTTATCAAAAAGATCAACATCTTTTGCAACCATTATCTACCCCCCTGTCAGGCTACAAGTATATTTTTCTTTGAAATTGCCACTAACATCTCATCCAACTCCTCATCAGTCAAAGGTGTAAATATCAGTTTTGTAATTTTGGATTCCTTAATCTTCTCCTTATCAAATGTTCCATCGGTGGAGAGTGCAACAATCGGAACTGTTTTATATGCAGGCATCGTTCTTAAAGTTTTTGCAAGGTTATATCCATCATTTATATATATTCCAATATCAACTATAATTAAATCTGCTATATGTTCGCATGCTTTATCCAGAGCCTCTTTGTCGGTGCTTGCAAAAACAACATCATATCCTTTATCTGTGAGATATTTTTTAAGCTGTTTTCTGATTTCATCATCCAACAAAGCGACAAGCGCTACCGGTTTCTCCTTTTGATAGTAATCTATTAAATGATCTTCTAAATTTGTATTGATCAGCGAAGCCTCGTTTATAACATTTGCTACATCCAAAATTAAGGTTACAGAACCATCACCCATTATTGTAGCGCCACTGATACCCTTTATATTGGTCAAATAGTTACCAAGAGATTTAATAACAATCTCTTCTCTTCCTATAAGCTCATCCACAACAAGACCTATGCGTTTTTCTGCAACCGCAACAACTACAACGTATATCTCTTTTCCGTCCAGCGTTCTTTTATTTCTACCTATACCCAAAGTATCACCTAGATATACAAGTGGAATAATATTATCTCTGAGTCTCAATACATCTTTATTTTCAACCTTATTAACATCCTCTTTTGTGATTCTAACGGTCTCAACAACACTAACAAGCGGTATGGCAAAATACTCTTTTGTAACCTTAACCAGTAAAGCTTGAATAATAGCCAGCGTCAACGGAATCTTTAAAATAATGGTTGTACCTTTACCGATTTCTGATTTAACCTCAATAATACCGTTTAGTTTTTCTACATTTGTTTTCACCACATCCATACCAACGCCTCTACCTGAGATGTTGGTAACCTGAGCAGCTGTTGAAAAACCTGGCTTAAAGATTAATGCATAAGCCTCTTCCTTGCTCATCTGGCGAGCTTCAGTCTCTGTTATTAAGCCTTTCTCAAGTGCCTTTTTCTTGAGTTTTTCAGGATCCATTCCCCTTCCATCATCACTTGTTTCTATAACAATGTAGTTTCCTTCATGATAAGCAGATAAAATAACCTTACCCTTGGCTGGTTTTCCAAGCTTTTTTCTCTCCTCTGGTGGCTCTATGCCATGGTCTATTGCATTTCTAACAATATGAACAAGCGGATCGTTAATCTCTTCAACAACGCTTTTGTCAAGCTCCGTCTCTGCACCTTTTATAACTAACTCAACCTCTTTATTAAGCTCTCTTGATATATCTCTTACCACACGTGGGAATTTGTTGAAAACCTTGCCTATCTGAACCATTCTTGTTTTCATAACGCCCATCTGCAGATCGGTTGTTACAAGTGTAATCTGACTTGCAACTTCACCTAATTCCTCCACAATTTCATCGCCGCCAAACTTCTCCTCAGCCTTCGAAGCCACGCTAACAAGCCTGTTTTTTCCTAAAACAAGCTCACCCACAAGGTTCATTAAATCATCAAGCCTTTGCACATCCACCCTGATGGTTTGTTCAATAACCGGTTTTGCTTTTTTGGTTGCCACCTGCTTTGTCTGTGTTTGAGGCTTTTGAGTCTCCTGTTGGGGAGGTTCTTCTTTGGGTTCTTCCCCTTTGGGTTTCTCTTTATTTTGCTGCTGTTTTTGCATTCTGCGTTTCTTATCTTCCTCCATTCTCCACTGCAGCAATCTTTCTATCTCTACATCTATATCATCTTTTGATTTTTTGGATTCCTCTTTAGGCTGTTCTTCAGCCTCTTCCGCCTCTTCCTCTTTTATCTCTTCCTCCTGAGCTTTAATAAGTTCTTCCTCAGTTAATTCATCGGTTTCTTCCTGTTGTTGCTTTGATTCGGCTTCACCCGAGTAATCATCTGATAAAAATTTTTGTAGCTGAGCGATATTATCTTCGATATCGATAGCCTCTGGATCTGAGCCATCTTTAATGGCCTCAATAATCATCTTTGCCTTATCAACACCAGCTAATATTGCATCCATCATTTCACTGTTGAGTTTGATTTCAAACTTCCTTAGTCTGTTTAAAACATCCTCAAGCCTGTGGGTAAGATGAGTGAGCTTTTCAAATCCCAAAAAACTTGCAGAGCCCTTGATAGTATGAAAAGCCCTGAAGATCTTGTTTAAAAGCTCCTCATCTTCGCTTTCATTTTCAAGTCTAACCAAATCCTCATCCAACTCCTCTAAAAGCTCATCAGCTTCAACCAAAAAATCCTGGATTATCTCCTGCATATCATCCATATTCTCACTCATCGCCTATCCTCCCTATTTCTGTTTTTTTCAAAGAAATCTATAAGTTTATTAACAGCTTTTGACAATTTTGATAACTCCTCACTATCAGAATCAGGTAGTCTTTTTGAATAATCACCGTTTAGTAAAGCTTCAATAGCTTCGTATGTTCTGTTTATAGGGTCAACCACCTTTTTTGCAATCAGATATGTCGAGACAATGGTAAATAAAATTATCAAAGAACTGATAAGACCAAATAAAGCCAATGTATACATAGTGCGGTCGTCTATATCTTTACTTAAAGCTTTGATCGGTTTGTAGAATATCTCTGTTGGCAGTGTTAAACCCAATCCCCAACCAAGCTCTTTTATATATGTGTAGCCTACAAACTTATCAACACCCCTGAATACATACCTTGCAATGCCGGTCTTTCCTTTCAATATTTCATTTTTAACAATGTATGCAAGCTCCTTACCGTTTTTGGGGTCGGTTAAGTCAACATGATCTATGAGTGTTATTAAAGGATGCTCCTTCGTTGGTGGATCGAAAATTAAAACACCTCTTTTGTTAATCACCCACAAATACTTCTGAGAATACGGCTCAAGCTGAGCAGTCTTAATTAGCGAATAAACCGAATAGGGGTTGTAATCAAAGGCAACATACAGCGGCCTTCTTTTGCTATCTCTACCGCAATACACAAATGTATATGAAACACTATTGTCTTTGTTTAGATGGAAATCAAAATAGCTGACTTTAGAAATGGTATTACTCTTACCTAATCCTTTCACATACCTACCCAACACCTCGGTAGGTTCGAATTTTGGAAAACTATCAATTAATCTTGAATTTGAATCAAAAACAGCTACCAATCTTAAGTCTAAAATATTATTCATCTTATTATAAACATCTTCCAACACATTACTATCGTTTTTGTTTATTGCAGACTCTATAATTTCACCAAATAAAAAAGAGATGCTTTTCTTTGCGTCCATATTTTCCTTTAAAATGCGGGCATAGGATGTTACTTCCTTTTCTAAGTTTTCATCTGCATTTTCCTTGAATGTTTTTTCGACTTTGGTAACGCTGTATTTTTTCAGAGCCATAATTGTCAAAACAGAACTAATGGTATAAACAATCATTGTAATCAAAACTATGATTGTTGTATACACAAGAACCTTGGTAGAAAGCTTCTTTATCATAAAGGTTTTATCCTCATCTCATCCCTTTTTTCTGTAGGGATAGATATAGTAACCGTTGTGCCTTCTCCTTCGGTTGAATTCAATGTAATACTACCTTTATAACCTTCTATAAGAAATTTGGCAAGAGAAAGACCTATACCCATATTGCTTGGCTTTGTTGAATAAAACGGTATCATGGCAAAGGCTATCTCTTCCTCCTTCAATCCTCTGCCGTTGTCTTTGATTATTATAAATCCATTTCTCTTCTCCTCATAAACATCCACAACGATTCTACCTTGTGGGTTATTTTCTATAGCATCGATAGCGTTTTTTATGATCTCATCAATAATAAACTCAAGATGCATCCTGCTAATATAGACCCACACCTCATTTGCAATATTCACTTCAATTTCAACATTGTTGTATTTCTTAATCACATCTTTAACAACACTACCAAGCTCTACCCTTTCAAGCTGAACAGGTAGTGAGTTGCTTACAACCTCAAGGTTAGCTATTATACTAATAATCCTATAAAGGCTCTTTTCAACTATTTCTATATATTTAATTAAATCTTTATTATCACCAGAAACAAGTTTTGCTTTAATGCGAGAAAGCATACCACCTGCCGACATAATAGGATTTCTTATTGAATGGGCAATACCTTCAGACATATACTTTAAAATCTTAACATAACTTGAGTCGCTAATTGAGGATGTCCTATTTTCCACGATGCTTAAATCAAACACTTCAAAAACAAAATCTCCATCAAACTCAAATGCGTTAAGCCAGCAAAAGATTAAATCTCCCTCGACATTTATAAACCTCATGAAGTTGGAATACTTCTCCTTTTTTTTCAAAATCTTTATAAGATTTGAGAAAAACACAACCCTGTCATCCAACTTTAAAATATCTCTCACATCAGATCCAATTGTTAAACCAAATCTTTTGCTGGCTGAGTTATTTAACTGCAGCACAACGCCTTTTTCGTTAAATATAATAACACTCTCATCCAGCCTGTTTAGCAACTCCCACACGCTCTCACCACGCATTAATTAATTTTCTAATTTTACTAAAAATAAATTTAATCGTCAAAAACTCTTTTAAAAATAACATCTATATTTCTTGTATAATATTTAGGATCAAAGCAGTTATCGATTTCATCTTTGCTCATAAAAGAATTAATATAGGGATCATTTAAAACAAGCTGTTTAAAATCTTTGTTATTTTCCCAGGAATCCATTGCATTCTTTTGAACCGCCTCATAAGCAAGGATTTTATTTGCGCCTCTTTTAACAAGATTTAGCATAAGTCTTTGAGAATAGATAACTCCGCGTGTCAGGTTTAAATTTTTCAACATATTTTCCTTATAAACCGTTAGATTTTTTATCACATTGTTTAATCTATAAAGCATAAAATCTAAGGCAATATTGGCATCTGGCAGGATTATTCTTTCGTTAGAGGAATGGCTTATATCCCTTTCATGCCACAAAGCTACATTCTCAAGTGCTGCAATGGAATTTGCCCTAACAAGTCTTGCAAGTCCGCATAAGTTTTCACTTAGAACTGGATTTCTTTTGTGTGGCATTGAAGATGAGCCTTTCTGCCCTTTATGGAAAAACTCCTCTGCTTCTCTAACCTCTGTTCTCTGGTAATGCCTGATCTGGGTAGCTATCTTTTCGATTGATGAAGCAATAATGGCAAGCGTTGTCATATAATGGGCGTACCTATCGCGCTGAATAATCTGGCTTGAAACCAAAGCAGGCTTCAAACCCAAAATCTTACATGCATACTCCTCAACCTCAACAGGCACATTTGCAAAGGTTCCCATAGAGCCTGAGATCTTGCCAACACTTATAATCTCTTTTGCTTCCTGCATTCTTTTTAGGTTACGCTTCATCTCATCATACCACAGGGCAAGCACAAAACCAAAGGTGATCGGCTCGCCGTGGATGCCATGTGAGCGTCCTATCATTAAAGTGTCTTTGAATTCAAATGCCCTTTCTTTGAGTGTTTTAAGAAGCTCTTTTAAATCATCAATTATAATATCAGCAGATTCTTTTAAAGCCAGAGCCATTGCCGTATCAATAGTATCAGATGATGTTATACCAAAATGTAAGTAATCACCCTCCTCTTTCAGTGATTCTTTAACAGCCTCAAGAAAAGCAACAACATCGTGGCGCGTAATCTTTTCTATTTCATTAATTCTTTCTATATCAAAACGGGCGTTTTTCTCTATTTTATCCGCTGTACCTTTGGGAATTTCACCAATAGCCTCCCATCCTCTTACAACGGCTATTTCAACCTTCAGCCACCTATCAAACTTTGCCTTCTCACTCCAGATACTTCCCATTTTTTCTCTTGTATACCTTTCAATCATACCACCACCTCTAAAATATAATCTGACGGATTACAGCTATCCATCGTATAAAAATCAATCTTTTTATCCAAATCGTAATACCTCTTAAACATCTCCAAAACCGAAGGTGTTGCCTTAAGTTTAAAACGGCTCTTCGTAGAATAACGGATTTTGTTGTAAATTTCAGAACAAATTAGGGGAACGCTCTTTATTAAACCACCGTTATAACAGTCGCTGCACTTTTCAAACATCTCATCAAATATATCTGTGTAATCCTTTTTTATCGACATCTCCATCAAACTTAGAGATGTTAATTTACCTACATAGGTTTTTCTTTTGTTTGCCTTTGCAAGTTTCTGCATCAACTGTTGCAGTTTTTCTCTGTGCTCTGTGTTTGTCATATCGATAAAATCCACAACCACAAGACCCCCGATATCCCTTAAGTTTATCTGTCGAAAGATCTCATAAGCAGCCTGCATATTGATATCAAAAATAGCATCCTCTGAATTTTCCGTATAGTGATAGCTTCCAGCGTTAACATCTATCGCAAAAAACGCCTCTGTTTTTTCTATTATTAAATATCCCCCATTTTTCAGTCTGACTGTATTATCAGAAAGTTTCTCTATTTCATTCTTTACACCAAAAAACTCAAACATATCTATCCTTTGTTCAAAAAACGAGAGTTTTTCATAGCACTTACTACCCATACTTCTTAAATAAGCCCTTGAGCTTTCATACATGCTATAATCATCAAATAGTACGGTTTGAGTTTCATCGCTACAGTGCTCTCTAATCATCTTAACAGGTATAGCTGGTTCACTATGCAAAAGGGATGGTGCATTAGTGTTTTTAAACTTCTCCTTTATTTTCCTGCATACACTCTTTAAGTAATCTGCCTCCACCTTAAGCTCATCAACTGTAGCATACCTGGATGCCGTTCTTGCTATAAAACCCATGCCATCCTCAACAAAACCCTTTAATATAGACCTTAACTCTTTGGCTTTCTCTTTATCCTCTATATGCTTTGAAACCGCCACGTCAGCTTGAGAGCATAACAATACAAGATTATTGCCAGCCAATGAAATATTCAGTGTAACTTTTGGTCCTTTGGTTGAAACAATAGGTTTGCAAACCTGAACCATGATCTCACTATTTTCTCTTATTCCCAACTCTTGAAGCGTTTTTGAACCCAGACAGTGCTTGTCTATACATAAAAATGCATTCTTATCCAGTCCAATATCTACAAATGCAGCACCCAACTGATTGGCAATATTTGCCACCCTACCCTTATATACATTCCCTACTATATCGGAGTTTGAATCAATCCTCTTTTTCATTAGAAAAAACTCAAGACCCTTTTTGGAAACCTTTGCAACTCTAACAACAAATGGATCTGATGAGATCAACAGTTTACTCATAACTTCTCCCTGAATTTAATAGCCTGCAGAAGCCCAACGGCCAAAAATGCAGTAATGGTTGCTGAGCCACCGTAGCTAAAAAATATTAGCGGAATACCAACAACGGGTAATAACCCCATAGTCATACCCATATTAAATATTACACTGATCCAGATAAACGATAAAACCCCTATGGCTGTTAACTGATCAAAATCACTTTTGGCAGATTTTGCAATGATAAATGCTCTATAAACGATAAAACCATACAACACAATAAGCATAAGATCACCTAAAAGCCCCCACTCCCGGCTAAAAACAGCAAAAATAAAATCTGTGTGGTTCTCTGGTAAAAAACTCAACTGTGTTTGAGATATACTCTTGATACCACAGCCAAACAAGCCACCGCTGCCAATAGCAATCTCTGATTGAATCGTGTTATAACCGTATGTAGTTGGTGCAGAATAAGGGTCTATAAACCCCATAATTCTATCCTTTTGATACGGTTTAAGATTTGACCACATAAAAGGCAAAAGCACCAAGAAAAGCAAAACACCTCTGATAATTAAACTTTTCTTTACACCTGCTATAAGAACAATTGATAAAGCGATAAACAACACTACAATGGCTGTGCCCAGATCGGGCTGTTTTAGAATAAAAATTATTGGAAAAAAAACTATAAACAAAGGATAAATAAGGTCTTTAAAGCCGTAGGGTTCGGCTTTGGGATTCTCATCAAAATAAGCTGCAAGCATTAAAATTACGGCAAGTTTTATAAACTCTGAAGGTTGTATATGAACAAAACCAAAACTGATCCACCGCCTTGCACCGTGGGATAAAACGCCGTTTACAAATACCAAAATAAGCAAAGAAATGCTAAACAGATAAAACAGATATCCGTTTCTCTTTATAAACCTCACATCAAGGTTTGATACAAATAAATACCCAACAACACCTATAACCACCCACACAGTCTGTCTAATGGCAAACAGTTCACCCTTTGAGGTTGTAGCAATGGTTAATATTCCAAAAAAGCTAATCAAAACAACATCGGCAAAAAGCATATAATCAAAGTTTTTTAGTTTTTTCTATCTAAAATCTCTATCATCTTTTTTTAGTTTCTCACCCAAAATCGTAAATGATATAACAGTCAAAAAGATCACAACACCCGGAAAAAAACTCATCCACCAGGCAACCTGTAAAACATCCTTGCCCTCTGATAGAATACTACCCCAGCTTGCCGTGGGCGGCTGAACACCCAATCCCAAAAAACTCAAACCCGATTCAGTTAATATGGCAGAGCCAATTCCCAATGTCGCATATACAATCACAGGAGAAATAGCATTTGGTATAATATGTTTAAACAGGATATAAACATTGCTTTTTCCCAAAACCTTTGATGCCTGTACAAACCCATATTCCCTTACTTTTAAACTTTCTGCTCTAACAATACGCGCTATGCCCATCCAGCCTGTAAAACCTATAACTATCATAACATTGAAGATACCAGGCCCAAGCACTACTACAACGGCAAGAATAAGAAAAAAAACAGGAAAGGTAAGCATTATATCAACAAAACGCATCATAATAGCATCCACCCAGCCACCAAAATAACCACTAACAGCACCATAAATCACACCAATGATTGTTGATATACCAACTGCAAGCAAAGACACCTCCATCGATATCCTACCCGCAAATACCATTCTTGAAAACACATCCCTGCCAACTCTGTCAGTGCCAAAAATATGATGAAAAGAAGGTGGCTGTAACACTGCATTGGGGTCTATGGCGTAAGGATTGTAAGGGGCAATATAGGGAGCAAAAACAGCCGCAACCACAACCACAATTATAAAAATAACGCTTAAATAAAATAACAAATCCCTTTTCACGCCTAAAAGTTATCAAAAAGACCTATTAAATTCAATCTATTACAAAAGTGTTTATTCTCTACTTATTTTGTCTTTTGTTCAATATAAAAAACTAACTAAACATTTAGTCAATAAAATTATACTTAAATCCACATTAAAACATGAATTTTATGCAATTTATTTACATTTTACGATTTTTTTTGAAAAATTCACTTGACATCTGAGTTCTTTTTATTAAACTTTGCCGTCGAGTGTGGGGGTGGAAACCTACCTTTTAAGGCCTCTGGGCCATGCCGCTTCTTCTGCACCTCTTATTGGCCTCCTTTAAAGCCGCTCATAATTGTCCCGCATCAATGGAGGGCCCACACTCCTTTTTTCTTTAAAAAACAAAATTCTCATGATATATTTTTAAAAACAGTGATGGAGGGGAAACTATGGGTGAACCAATAAGTTTAAGCAGATTTATCTTAGAGGAACAAAGAAAATATAAAAATGCTGTTGGTGATTTCTCTCTGATACTGGAGCAGATAGCATTTGCAGCAAAAATCATATCCAGAGAGGTAAACAAAGCCGGACTTGTAAACATTTTAGGTAGTATTGATTCAACAAACAAATCCGGTGATAAGCAGCAAAAATTGGATGTGTATTCCAATGAGCAGATGATTAAAGCTTTGGATCCAACGGGTAAAGTATGCGCCATGGCATCTGAGGAGATAGAGGATATGCTTCCTGTAAGTGATAAAAGTCTTGAAGGTAAATATGCAGTGGTGTTTGATCCGCTTGATGGTTCAAGCAATATAGATGTAAATGTTAGTATCGGAACTATTTTTGGTATCTACAAAAGAGTTGAGGATAGTGATTGTAAGAAATCGCTACTTCAGGCAGGTAAAAATCTTGTCTGTGCGGGTTATGTAATATACGGTTCAAGCACAATGTTTGTTTATACAACAGGACAGGGTGTAAACGGCTTTACGCTGGATCCAAGCGTTGGGGAATTTTTGCTTTCTCACCCAAATATTAAAATACCCCAATACGGTAAAATCTACAGCATAAATGAATCCAACTATTTCAGGTGGGCTAAAGGAATTCAGGAGTATGTAAATTTCATTAAGCAACATCCAGACAGACAATACACACTTAGATGGATAGGCTCACTCGTTGCTGATTTTCACAGGAATCTACTAAAAGGTGGTGTATTTCTCTACCCAGAAGACTCAAAAAACAAAAACGGCAAACTCAGATTGATCTATGAGGCAAATCCAATGGCATTTATCATAGAAAACGCAGGCGGTATGGCTGTTGATGGCAAACAAAGGATCCTTGATATTCAACCCGAAGAACTTCATCAGCGCGTTCCTTTGATTATAGGCTCAAAGTATGAAGTTGAACTCTATATGGAGTACAGAGAAAAATACGGATAGCTAAATGGATGTTGTAATTGTTGGCGCCGGGGGAGTGGGGTTTCACATAGCAAAAAAACTCAGCGAAGAAAAGAAAGATGTAGCTATTATAGAAAAGGATTTAGAAAAAGCTCAATTTGCCAGCGAACATCTGGACTGTCTTGTTATAAACGGAGAGGCAACAGATATTGATGTTTTAAAACAGGCAGGCATTGATCAGGCATCAATGTTTATAGCTGTAACAAATTCAGATGAGGTAAACATGATAAGCTGCTTTATTGCAGCAGATAGATTTAATGTTGAAAAGAAAATCGTTAGATTAAGAAAAATCCAGTATATGCAAAAAGAACTGTTCACCTTTAAAAAATTAGGCATAGATTTCGTGATTAACCCAGAGGTTGAGGCAACCAAGGCCATAGTAAATTCGCTCAACATCGGTGCATCTGCCGATGTCATCCTGTTTGGTACGGATATCCAGATAAGGGGCATCTATATAGATACAGATTCACCTTTTAAAAACAGATCGATAATGGAGATAAAAAATAGCATCGATGATAATTTTATCGTATCGGGTATTTCAAAAAGCAACGGCGATTTTGTTATACCAGATGGCTATACAACTGTCGATGAAGGTGATTACATCTATATAACGGCCAAAGAAAAGACGCTTGATAATATTATAGAAAAAAGCGGCAAATCAAAAATAAGAATCAGGGATATTGCAATATTTGGTGGAGGGGATATAGCATTAATGACAGCCAAGGCTTTAATAGGTAAAAAACGCAATGTAAAAGTCATAGAAAAGGATTATGAAAGGTGCAAGTATATTTCCAGTGTTTTAAAGAAAGCCACAGTAATAAACGGCAACGCAGATGATGCTGAGCTGTTTGAAGAGGAAAACATAGCAGATTTTGATGTGGTAATTACAGCAACCGATAATGAGGAGATGAATCTTCTATCCGGTGTATATGCAAAAAATATTGGTGCAAAACGCTCGATTGCAATAATTGATAAGTCAAATTATATAATGATGGCTTCAAAGCTCAACATAGATGTTGTTATAAGTCCCAAAATGACAACGGTTAACAGTATTTTAAAATTTATCAGAAAAGGCAATATTGTTAGCGTTTACTCGATCTTTAGCGGCGAGGCTGAAGCAATAGAATTTATAGTCTCTAATCGTTCACCACTTAAAAACAAAAAAATTAAAAATATAAATCTACCCAAAGGTAGCCTCATTGTTGCTGTAAACAGAGATAAAGAAACATATATACCTGATGGCAATTTTGAGCTAAAACAAAACGATAGAGTGGTTTTGTTTATAAAAAAACAGCATATAGAAGAGATAGAGAAATTCACCCAAGATGAGATTTAAACTAATCCTGCGTTTCGAATCACTTCTGCTTGTAATAATATCAACATTTATGTTTTCATCGGTTTTATTTGATCTGTATTACAAAGAGCATGTTGCAGGCTATTTCCTTGAAATTATAGCCTTAGGATATATTTTAGGTGGCAGTGGAATTATTTTAAGCGGTAAAAATACCACTGACTACCTATCAAAAAAAGAGGGTTTTTTACTGGTTAGTCTAAGCTGGGTTGTAATTTCGCTGTTTGGCAGTCTGCCTTATATTCTTATTGCCCACTTTAGCCTTACAGATGCCTTTTTTGAGACGATGTCGGGTTTTACGACAACAGGCGCATCGATCATATCAGATATCGAATCATTACCCAAAGCTTTACTTTTCTGGCGCTCCTTAACCCACTGGCTTGGCGGAATGGGCATAGTTGTATTGACTGTTGCAATTTTACCGATGTTAGGTGTGGGAGGGCTAAACCTTATAAAAGCAGAGGCACCGGGTCCCAGTGTGGAAAAACTATCTCCACGCATCACCCAGACAGCAAAATACCTCTGGATTGCCTACATTGTTCTAAGTGCTTTAGAAACGATACTTTTGCTTTTTGGTGGCATGAATCTATTTGATGCCTTAACCCACACATTCGGCACAATGGCAACAGGAGGTTTTTCACCAAAAAACACAAGTGTGGCATGGTTTAATTCTGCATATATCGATTGGGTCATAACAGTATTTATGTTTATTGCAGGTGCTAATTTTGCAATCCATGTAAAACTTCTAAAAGGCAAATTTTCAGCTCTAAACGATGAGGAGTTTAAAGCCTATACGGTCATTATTCTTATTGCTGTTTTTATTGTAACACTTTCCAATCTTAACATCTACCACAACTTTATTAATTCCTTAAGATACAGCGCCTTCCAGGTAGTTTCTATCATTACAACAACAGGTTTTGTTACAGCAGATTACGACAAATGGAGTTCAATCGCCAAAATGACCCTGTTTTTACTGATGTTTGTAGGCGGATGCGCAGGCTCAACCGGCGGCAGCATAAAGGTAATAAGAATCTATACACTGCTTAAGCAGGCGATAAATGAGTTAAAATACAATCTACACCCCAAGGGCGTATTCACACTGCTAATAAACAACCAACCTATAAGGAAAAATATTGTCTACTCCATATCGGGATTCTTCTTTTTATATATCGCAACCTTTTTTGTAATCTCGCTGATAATCTCTTTTTTCAACATAGATATGATAACATCTCTATCTGCAACAGCTGCAACATTAGGCAATATAGGCCCGGGATTTGCTCTTGTGGGTCCAACACACAACTACGCATGGATGCCTTATTCAGCTAAATGGATTCTCAGCTTCTCCATGCTTATAGGCAGGCTTGAGATCTACACGGTTTTTGTAATCTTCACACCATCATTTTTCAAAAAGTAAAACTATTCATCCTCAGGCTTATCCTTCATAAGCGGAAACAGAATCACATCCCTTATGGAGCTATTGGATGTTAAAAGCATAACAAGCCTATCTATACCTATACCCTCGCCTGCTGTTGGCGGCAGTCCATATTCTAAAGCCCTTATGTAATCAGCATCATACATCGATGCCTCCTCATCCCCTCTGTTGCGCTCCTCAAGCTGTTTTAAAAATCTCTCCTTCTGATCAAACGGATCGTTGAGCTCACTGAAGGCGTTTGCAACCTCCATACCTGCAATGTATAGCTCAAACCTATCTGTAATGTTTGGATTCTCTTTGTTTCTTTTTGCAAGAGGACTTATTGCAACAGGATATCCAACAACAAATGTTGGGTTGATCAAATTAGGCTCAACTAACACATCAAAGATTTCAGCCAATATCTTTTCATGCGGCATATTCTCATCAACCTTTTTTTCAAGCTCTTTTGCAAGCTTTAATGCTTTATTTTTATCGTTTAAAACATCATCACTAACGCCACCAATCTCTTTGAGTCCTTCAAAAAAGTTCAGTCTCCTCCACGGCCTTGAAAAATCTATCTCAAAATCTTCAAACTGTATCTTTTGTTCCATAGAAAGCCTATTCAAAACATGTTCAAACAGTTCCTCTGTAAAATCCATCAAAAATCTAAAATCCTTATATGCAATATAAAATTCCATCATCGTAAATTCCGGGTTATGCTTTAAATCCATACCCTCGTTTCTAAAATTTCTGTTTATCTCATAAACCCGCTCAAGCCCTCCCACTACAAGCCTTTTAAGGTAAAGCTCAGGGGCAATACGCAGGTATAGATCCATATCAAGTGCATTGAGATGGGTCTTAAACGGTTTTGCAGCAGCGCCTGTAACAAGTTTATGCAGCATAGGTGTTTCCACCTCAATAAACCTGTGGCTTTCCATAAACTCCCTTATAGCAGAGATAATTTTTGCACGCTTAAAAACCGTCTGGCGCGTTTCATCGTTTACTATCAAGTCAAGATACCTCTGTCTGTATCTAAGTTCCTTATCCTTCAGGCCATGCCATTTTTCAGGCAGAGGCCTTAAAGATTTTACAAGAAAAACAATCTTTTGAGCCTTAACTGTAAGCTCTCCTGTTTTTGTTTTAAACAAAACACCCTCAACACCTATGATATCGCCGATATCCAACTTCTTATAAAGTTTAAACTCATCCTCAGACAAACTTTTCTTCTCTGCATAAACCTGAATATAGCCTGTGAAGTCCTTCAACTTCAAAAAACCAGCTTTTCCAAAGCTTCTGTAAGCCACAACCCTTCCTGCTATCTTAACCGTTTTGCCTAACTGCTCAAGCTCATCTCTATCTTTATCATCGTAGGATTTATGCAAATCCTCTGCAAAAGAGTCAGGTTCAAAGGAATTATAATAAGGGTCAATCCCGTTTTTCTTTAATTCTTCTAATTTTTCTATTCTTCTTTGAATAAGCTTGTTTTCGCTTTCAGCCATCCTCTCTCTCCTTATTTGTAATTTTTAATGCCTCAGCAATAAAATCATCTATCTGCCCATCCAAAACAGCCAAAGTTGCCATATCCTTCTTCTCAAGGTTTGTTCTATGATCCTTCACCATTTTATACGGATGCAACACATATGATCTGATTTGCGAGCCCCATTCTATCTTTTTTTTATCACCCTCAAGCTTCTCCATCTCTTTCTTTTTTTCCTGCTGCTTCAACTCAAATAGCCTTGATTTTAAGATCTTTAAGGCAAACGCCTTGTTTTTATGCTGGCTGCGCTCATTCTGGCATGTAACAACAATGCCTGTAGGCAGATGTGTGATTCTTATAGCAGAATCGGTTTTATTAACATGCTGACCGCCTGCACCACTTGCTCTGAATGTATCTATCTTAAGCTCTGATGGATCTATATCTATCTCATCATCCTCATCGTTTATTTCAGGCAGGACAGAAACGGATGCAAAACTCGTATGCCTTCTTTTGTTTGCGTCAAAGGGTGAGATTCTTACAAGTCTATGAACCCCATGCTCAGTTTTTAAATAACCGTAAGCCATCTCACCACTTACAAGAAATGTTATGCTTTTATACCCTGCCTCATCACCGGGTTGAATATCCATAATTTCAATTTTATAACCATTCTTATCGCACCACATAGAATACATCCTAAACAGCATACCAACCCAATCACAGGCCTCTGTTCCACCTGCACCGGAGTGTATCGTAACAATGGCGTTGGAGTCATCATGCTTTCCACTTAAAAATGTATCTATTTCAGCTTTTTCTATCTTTTTCTTAAGCTGCGATAGATTATCCAAAAACTCATCCTTTATTGAAGCATCCTCCTCCAATATATCCGCAAGCTCAAAAAGCAAATTTACCTCTTCATCAAGCTCATCAACTCTGTTTAACTGTTGCTTTATTATATTTTCTTCTCTTTTTAAGGATTGTAGAAGTTTATAATTCTCCCAGTTTGCACTATCTTCAAGCTGTTTTTTTATCTCTTCTAAGCGCTTTTGCTTTCCCTGCGGGTCAAAGATACTCCTTTATTTTATTGATTTTCTCTTTTAGCTGAATCAACTGCTCTTTCAATGCATCCTCCTTTATAAGCCAAACATCTTTTTTATTATTTTTTTGGCCTTTTTGATATCGGATTTTTCTAATGTAGAGATCTTTTTTTTAATATCCCTTCTGTTAAGCGTTGCAATTTTTGATAACCTTACATAACTCTTTCTTAATAAGCCCTTTTTCTGCCAGTTTGTTATATCAAGGTCTGTATCCACATCCCTTTTTTGACTTGTTATCTTACTTACAATTATGTCTTCATCGCCCGTATCTACAAGCACCATTGCAGGTCTCATGACTGCATTTTCCATACTTGTAAAAGGAAAACCTATTATAACAATATCACCGAATGAATACCTCTCCATTTAACTTTTCGCTATCCTCATCATCGTAAAAGAATCTATTATAAACAATCACATCCCAGCATTTTCCTTTATCCTCTATAGTCACCTCTAAATCGCTTGAGGAATTTTTCAGTTTATACACAAACGCCTCTTTTTCACTGTTATCCCCACATACATACATCTTTATCTTGCACTCAAACTCTCTCATAACTATTCCTTATATCCGATATGGATAAATGATACGCCAAAGGTCAAAGGTTTATAAACAACCCTTTTAAAACCTACCTGCTCCATCATTTTTTTAAGAAACTCTACATCGGGAAATCGCCTGATCGAATCAGGCAGATATCTGTAAGCATCGCCATTGCCAGAGATCATTCTACCCAAAAAGGGCATCAAAGTAAAGGAGTAAAAGTTGTATAAAGCTCCAAAAATACGATTGGTTGGATTGTTAAACTCAAGAATTACCACAACCCCTGAGCGTTTCAAAACCCTTTTAAACTCAAATAGAGCAGATACCTTATCCACAACATTTCTAAAGCCAAATGCGATAACAATACCATCAAAGGTTTCATCTTTAAAAGGCAGCCTCTCTGCAGGTGATAGAATATAGTCTATTTTTTTGTTTATCGATTTCTTTATGGCAACCTTGATCATCTCAAAACTCAAATCAACCCCGATAATCTCGCTATCTTTATACTGCCTTCTTAAAAGCAAAGCCACATCACCGCTACCGCAGGCAACATCAAGAAACCTTTTACCCTGAAGGTATGAAATGGCCTCTTTTCTCCACTTCTTATCGATATTAAAGCTCAAAAGGTGATTTAGAAGGTCGTATGTGGGGGCAATATCGGAAAACATCTGAGCAATCTGCTTATTCTTTTCAGACAACCACACAGAACAACTTTTAACAAATAAATTTAAAAAACTCAAGTTTATCAGTTGTTTTAAGTTTGAGTATTTAGTAAAATTTATCAGAATTTAACAGAAGGAGGCTGCAATGCAAAACTCAATTCCCGTGCTTTTATACCACCATATAAACTACGATGACGATGTGTTATCCATACCACCAGAGTTATTTGAAGAAAATCTAAAATTTTTAAAAGCTGAAGGTTATGTTTCTATAACAAAAGAACAGCTTAAGGATTATTTGCTGGAAGGCAAAAAGGATTGGGATAAAGCTGTTGTTATCACTTTTGATGATGGGTATTTAGACACATGGGTTTATGCTTACCCGCTTCTGAAAAAGTATGGATTCAACGCAATCTTATTTCTGGTCACATGGACAGTGGAGGAGGATGAATTTACAGGCCTCAACCTTGATGATTACTTCAGCGGAAAGATAACCAAAGAACAACTCCCCAACTGCTCATCAACATACTCATACGAATTTGGCTATAAAACAAAGACTACAAGAAGGCTTTGCTGGGAAGAGGTCAGAGAGATGAACAGAAGCGGCGTAATAGATGTTCAGCCGCATTCAAAAACCCATAGAAAGGTTTATGCTTCTGATAAAATTATAGATTTTAACAGACCCAAGGATAGGCTTTCTGCCTGGACAATGGTTAGAGGTGATGAACGATTTGGTACACCTGATTTTGAAAGGAAACCCGAATTGGCTGCAAAAGAATTTACAGCCTATGAAGATTTAAGAAATATGCTTGCAGATTATGTTCAATCGAACGGCTATGCTGAGTTTTTTAAAAAAGAAAACTGGAAAGATGAACTATTCAGGCTTGTTGATGAGTATAAAAAAAGCAGGGGAGTAGAAAAAATAGGTGAATTTGAGACAGATGAAGCATTCAAAAACCGTATCAGAAATGAATTAGAGGTTGCAAAAGGTGAGGTAGGATACGAAACGAAAAAAAGATGTACAGCATTCTCATGGCCCTGGGGCGCCTATACAAAAACATCACTTGAAATTGCAAAGCAAGTGGGATTTGAGTTGCTTTTTACTACAAAACCCGGTTCCAACTCACCAGGAGATTCGCCTTTTGAGATAAAAAGATTCGGTGTATGGAAAAAGGATCTGGATTGGTTTAAATCACGAATAAGGCTATATTCAAATAAAATGATCTCAAAGGCCTATGGAGCAGTTTACAGGAAAATATAGAATTTTACATATCGATACAGAAAACCGCATCGGCGGTGGGCAGAAACAGATAAAATTGCTTATTGAAAACCTGCCCGATATTTTTGAAAACATAATAGCCATAAAAGATGGAGTTGCTTGCAAACTGTTTGATAGATTTAGACTATTTTGCCTGCCGTTTAAAAGTGGTCTGGATCCAAAAAGCCTTTTAATGCTGAAAAATATTATAAAAAAACACAAAATAAATATCATACACGCTCATTCAGGTAAAGCTGCAAACTACGCATTCCTGCTAAAACCCTTTGTTAACGCTACAGTTGCAACAAGAAGAGTAAGTTTTCCTGTTAAAGGTGTATTGAGTAAATTAAAATACGCATCTCTTGATAAGGTTGTTGTTGTTTCTCAGGGTATAAAACTACCCTTTCTCAAAAATGTTGAATGGATAGAATCAGCTGTAGATCCACTATTTAAACAGTGCCCTTCAAAAGAGGAAGCATTGACCAAATTAAACCTAAATCAAAATTATGAATGCATCTGCAATGTAGGAAAAATAGACAGAATGAAGGGTCAGATTTATTTAATTAAAGCCCTAAAGCTTTTAAAAGACGAAGGATACAACTTCAAGCTTCTAATAGCTGGCAATGGAGATGTCGAAGGTTTAAAAAGAATTGCCACAGAACTCAACCTAAAAAACGATGTAATTTTCCTGGGCTTTCTCAACGATACCCGCTATGTTTATAAAGCAAGCAAAGTTTGCATAATAAGCTCCATAGAAGGTGAAGGCTCATCAGGTGCAATAAAAGAAGCTCTTGCATGCAAAATTCCCGTTGTAGCAACAAAAATCGGGGGAGCAGAGTATCTTGTTAAGCAAAACGGTATTTTGGTTAAACCTAAGGATCCTGAAGCTTTAAAAGAAGGGATCAAAAAAGCCATAAACATGAAAGTTAACAACCAGAATATATGGTGGGCAGACAAGATGGCTGAAAAATATACAAAACTATACTTAAAATTGCTGGAGGTATAGCTATGAAATTTCCTATCACAAGACCAAGAAGACTCAGAAAAACCCAGGCAATTAGAGACCTTGTTAGAGAAACTGCAATAAACATCGACCAGCTTATATATCCGATTTTTGTTTGTGAAGGCGAAGATGTAAAAAACCCTATTCCATCAATGCCAGAAATATACCAACTCTCGATAGACAATGCGATAAAAGAAGCAAAAGAAGCCTATGAGCTTGGCATAAAATCCGTTATTCTTTTTGGTATTCCCAATAAAAAAGACGATGTAGGCAGTCAGGCTTACGATGAAAACGGCATTATTGCTAATGCAATAGATAGCATAAAATCTGCTATACCCGACTTAATTGTTGTTGCAGATGCATGTTTATGCGAATACACAAGCCACGGCCACTGCGGTATAGTAGATAAAAACGGACAGATCTTAAACGACCCTACCCTTGAGTTATTGAAAAAGGAAGCCTATGTTTATGCAAAAATGGGTGCAGATATTATAGCGCCAAGCGGCATGATGGATGGCATGGTCAAAGCAATCAGGGAATCGTTGGATGAAAATAATTTTAGTGATGTGGCGATAATGTCATATTCAGCAAAATACTCATCAAGTTTTTATGGGCCTTTCAGGGATGCTGCCCAATCTGCACCAGCCTTTGGTGATCGCAAAACCTATCAGATGGATTTTAGAAAAGCAAAGGAAGCTATAAAAGAGGTTTTGCTGGATATAGAAGAGGGTGCAGATATTGTAATGGTTAAGCCAGCATTGGCATACCTTGATGTTATAAAAACAATAAAAGATGAGTTTCCCTACATTCCCCTTGCTGCATACAATGTAAGCGGCGAATATTCCATGGTTAAAGCTGCAGCCAATCTTGGCTGGATTGATGAAAAGGCCGCAATGCTTGAAATTATAACAGCCATTAAACGGGCAGGTGCTGATATTATAATAACCTATTTTGCCAAAGAGATGGCAAAAATTCTTGGAGGTTGATATGAAAAGAATACTCGCATGCGATGATAGCTCATTTATTCAAAAGATGGTCAAAAGAGAACTTGAAAGCTCCTTTGAGGTCGAAATCTTTTCAGATGGATTTGAGGCATACGAGCATCTAAAAAACGATCCCAACTTTGATTTTGCTATCATCGATGGTGAAATGCCCAACCTAAACGGCTGGGAGTTGATAAAAAAGATTAAAACGGAATTAAATCTTGTAGATCTACCTGTTGTTATGCTCACAGCAAGCGACGATGACTATTTCAAAAACAAAGCTTACGATATAGGTGCCTTCGATTATCTAAAAAAGCCGTTCAAACAGGGTGAATTATACGAGTATGTTCAGATGTTCTTTAAAACAGAAGGGTTTTCTCATGGTGTTGTACTTGTTGTTGAGGATTCAAAGCTACAGAACAAAACAATATGTCATCAGCTGAAAGAAAAAGGGATACTACCAATCAGTGCCTATTCAGGCGAGGAGGCAGTAAAAATACTCCTGGAAGGCAAACAGATCGATGCTATTTTGCTTGATATAAACCTGCCTGGTGCAAGTGGATTTGATGTGGCAAAGGGATTGAAAAACGATGAGAGGTTTAAATCGATACCTATTATTGGGCTCACAGCAGCAGTGGGAAAAGAAGCAATCGAAACAATGAAAAAAGCCTTTGAAAGCGGTGTGGATGACTTTTTAACAAAACCATACAATATGGTGGAGTTTTATGCGCGTCTCAATGTGAATATTGAAAGAGGAAAACTCACAAGAAGGCTTAAAGAGGAATCAGAAAGGGATTACCTAACAAAACTATACAACAGACGATATGCATTTACTTTTCTTCAGCAATTGATAAATCTATCAAAAAGAAACAATCAACCACTATCGTTTGTTATTTTAGACATAGATAAGTTTAAAAAAATAAACGACACATACGGTCACAATGTTGGAGATGAAGCCCTAAAGCATATTGCCAACTTAATTCAATCAACAATAAGAAAATCGGATATTGCTGGCAGATGGGGAGGAGAGGAGTTTTGCATAATACTACCAGAAACCCAGCTAAATGAGGCATGCATGGTTGCAGAAAAGGTAAGAAAAGCAATAACAACAACACCACTTGAGATTGGCGCCACAACAATTACAATAAACATTTCAGCTGGCGTATCCACACTGAAAGAAAACGAGGATGCAAACTCACTGATAAAAAGGGCTGATGATGCGCTGTATGAGGCAAAAGAAAAAGGGAGAAACAGAAGCTTCAAGTTCGATGAAGCTGCCTCTCCCTGTAAGTAGTTAAGCTTCAAAGAAGGATAAAATAGCCTTATTAATGTTTTCTATAACATCGGAAGGCATAAGGCTTTCATAGCTTATTGAAGACTCGGTTGCTATATCTGCAGCCAAACCGTGCAGGTAAACTCCGTTTATTGCTGCCTGCAGTGGTTCATAACCTTCTGCCAAAAACGCCCCTATCATACCGCTTAAAACATCGCCGCTGCCGCCTGTTGCTAAACCTACATTGCCTGTTGTGTTTATATAAATTTTGCCATCAGGGGATGCAATCAGAGTATCAGCCATCTTTAAAACAACAATACAGTTATAGTTAGTTGCAAATTCCTTTATCAATTCAAGCCTCTTTTCTAAAACCTCTTTTGTTTTTACCCCACACAACCGTGAAAACTCCTTTGGATGCGGTGTAATAATCGTTGGTGCTTTTCTATTTTTTAGCTCATCAACAAAGAAAGAAAGGCAGTTTAGGCCATCAGCATCGATGATCATCGGTTTTTCAATACCCATAACGGCTTTAACAACCTTTTTTGTCGATTCTGTTACACCAAGTCCCATACCCAGACAGACTGCCGACTTGTCGGCAACAAATTCAAGGATGCTATCGATAGAGTTTTCGCTAAAGAATCCACCATTATCATCAACAGGATAACTCATTGCCTCAAGCAGATGAGACTCAAATGCCGTATTGATCGATGCTGGAATCACAGCACTAACAAGACCCACACCGCTTTTTAAAGCAGCTTTAGAGGCCA
Organism: Hippea jasoniae; assembly: GCF_000744435.1. Lineage (NCBI taxonomy): Bacteria > Pseudomonadati > Campylobacterota > Desulfurellia > Desulfurellales > Hippeaceae > Hippea > Hippea jasoniae. The sequence goes on along the minus strand of NZ_JQLX01000012.1, from coordinate 30,726 downwards.
TTATCACAGCTCCTGATTTTCCAGTTGATCCTCCAACAACTGCAAGGTGGCCAAAATCCCCTTTATGTGAAGTGGGGTTTCTATAGGTTAACTTTATCTGGCTTGAATCTATCGCTACAAAAGATGGATCAAACTCCTCAATCACACTCACAGGTGTTGAAATATCAACAACCCTGACATCTTTAGCATAAATCCTGCCTGGATATAAAAAATGCCCTGGCTTTGCTAAAGCAAAGGTAGGTGTTAGATCAGCTTCAACCGCAATACCCATCACCTCGCCGCTGTCAGCCTTTATACCTGATGGTATATCAACACTAACAACAAACGCATCACTGTCATTGATAAGCTCGATCGCCTTTTTAAATCTACCCTCAACCTTTCTTGATAAACCTGTTCCAAAAATCCCATCGATAATCAAATCAGCCTCGTTTATCACCTCAATATCAAAATCATCATCGTTTTCTACAAATTTATAGGGAATACCCATGTTTTTGATTATCTCAAAGTTGGTTTTTGGAGATGGGTTGAGTTTTTCTTCAGGCACAAGCATATAAATAAACACATCGCAGTAGTTGTTGTAAAGATGGCGTGCAATGGCTAAAGCATCACCTCCATTATTGCCAGCACCAACAAAACATACAGCCAGACTACCACTTACATCACCGTATGCATCAAGAATCTGATAAAACGATTTAATTGAGGCATTTTCCATCAACACAATGTCAGGGATTCCATGCTCTATAGCCTTTTTATCCATCTCTCTCATCTGCTCAGCAAGTGATAACTTCATCTTTAACCTCCTTTGGAACATTCTTTGCTAATTACCCATAGCACTACTGTGCGAGGTGAACAATGCAAAAAGTTGCGTTTATTGAAAGTATAATCTCTAAAACTCAACCATCAAGTAAAAAAGAACCAAAAAAAAGCAAAGAGGATATATTAAGTGACAAAAGTTTTGAGGTTGTTTTAAAAAAAGCAGTTAAACAAACAGAAAGCACAAAAACAACACCAAAACAAAAAGAAGTTAAAAAAACAACAAAAGACAAAAAAGATACCAAAGATATAAAATCCATAGTTAATCCCACTACCATTATAGAACACAAACAGATAAAAACAGAAACAGTAAAATCCCCGAAGAATGAACCAAAAAAAATAGTAAACACAAAACATCCCAAAGAGATAAAATCTGCAAAAAACATAAACGAAGTGGCGACAAAAGAGCATATTTCAACAAATATAGAATTGGACAAAACAAAAGATAACCTAAAACATGTAAAAACAGCTACATTGGATAAAATCAAAAAACAGCTAAAAGTAAATACCGATAATGTAAAAATATCCCATCAAAAAATAGAAAACAAAGATACAGGCAGCAAAAATAAAAAACCGATAGAAAAAAAGAATGCGAATATCAAGCCTATTATTTCAAAAATTAACGACTCACACTCAAATAAAAAAACAGAAAGTAAAAAGATAGCAGTAAAGAATCAAACTATAAACCACAAACCAATCAAGACAGTCAAAAATGAAGAACCGATAGATAGCTCAAAAGAAAATGAAATCCCAAAAGAAGGCAAAAAAATAGACACAACTAAAACAGAAACAAAGAAAACAAAAACCCCCAATACCATCAAGCAAGAAACAACATCATCAACTACCAAAAAAATTGATAATTCAAACAAAATAATTATTGAAAACAAAGAAGTTCAACCCAAAAAATCAGAGAATCTCAATACAAACAAAACAAAACCAAAGCCTTTAGAAATAGAGACCCAGAAACAGGAACAAAAAACAAAAATTGCATTTTCAGATACCCAAATACATAAAAATAACAACCAATTAAACATACAACCACATAAAAAAGAAAATCCCAAACAAAGCGATATCTCAAAAACAAAAAACCAGACTCAACCCACACTCAACGAAAAAATTCTTCTAAATGAAGTAAAAATTCAAAAAAATAGTTTCAAAAAAGAAAAAACAACACACAAAAAAGAAGCAAAGGATGGCTTAGAGCATCAAAAAAACACTACAGAGGCAAAATCCACTGAAGTCTTTATAAAAGAAACTGATAACCATCAACTCAATCAAAACAGCTCAAACACTGATAAAAACAACAGTTTTAAAAACAGTGAGCTGTTGAAAGAGAAAAAAGTTAACAAAAAACAAGATTCAAAAGAGGCCAAACAGCAAAAAATAGAGCAAGTCAATATTCACAATAATACCAACAAAGAAGAGATAAATATTACACAAACAAACATACTCCAGAATAATACAAATCAAAGCATCAACCATCAAAATATGCCCTACCCGATGGATAAGATTATTGAACATATCGATAGAGTTGCAAACCTCAAACCGCCCGTTAATAGGTCTCTTACTATTCAGCTGTCTCCGCCCCATCTTGGAACTCTCAATCTTAAGGTTTCAATAGACAAAGCAAAAAACATAATAGCCTCTATTACAGTGCACGATAAAGATACATATAAAACCATTACGCATCATATCGATAATCTAAAGGACTACCTCATTCAGCAGGGTTTAAAGGTAAACAGTGTTGATGTGCACAACTCATTCAATGAAAATCTTACAAATCAATTCTCCTCAAACACAAACCAGCAATTCTCTCAGCAACAACAAAACACAGGCAACAGCCCAACATTTAATTTTGAGGAATTTGAAGGACATACTCAGCAAAATCAACAGAAACTCAACATAAGGCAACCAAAAACAGGCCTTGATATCACAGTATAGGAGGAAAAAATGGATGTAGCAAAACTGGCAAACGATATAAATGTTGCAGAATCAATGAGATCTGATAAGGTCGAAAATCCCAAAGCCACTCTAAATAAATACGACTTCTTAAAGCTCCTTGTGGCTCAGCTTAAATATCAGGATCCCCTGCATCCGCTAAATAACGACCAATTCATTCAGGAAAACACAATGTTCTCTCAATTAGAGCAGCTTATGAATATGTCAAAATCTTTCACCAACCTATCAAAAAAGCTTTTAACAAACCCAAAGGAGTATGCGGCAAGTTATTTAGGAAAGCTGATATCAACCGGTGCAAACTACATTAATGTATCTGCCAATAAAATCGACCCAGTAAGTTTTTCACTTTCTAAGGAAGCTAAAGTAGTCGTTCATATCTCAAATAGCAAAGGTGAGGATATTGCCGATGTGGACCTGGGTAAACTTTCAAAGGGTGCACACTCATTTACATGGAACGGCAAAGACAACAAAGGCAACAGCGTTGCAAACGGTAGATATGAGGTGAGAATAACAGCCACATACGATGACGGCACAACAATAACACTCGATAGAAGTGCAGGAAAGGTAGTTTCAATAAAATTCGAAGGGGATAAAACGATACTTATAACAGACACAGGCAAAATGGTTGACTTAAATAATGTTGAAAGCGTCTCAGGAGGTTAACCATGATACGGGCGCTTTATACATCAAGCAATGCACTGTTTGATCAGCAAACAGGCGTGGATTCCATTGCAAACAACATTTCAAATGTAAACACCATAGGTTTTAAGAAAACACGCCCCACATTTGCATCGCTACTATATCAAACACAGCAGATAGGCCTACCCGGCCAAAATCCAATGCAGATAGGCTTAGGCTCAAGACTTGCCTCAACCGATACGATTATGACAGAAGGCACAATTATTCAGGGAGAAAAAGACACAGATCTTGCAATCGAGGGCAAAGGCTTCTTCACACTTTTAGATCCAGCAAGCAAAACCGCTACTAATTACCTGTTTACAAGGGCTGGCGATTTCTCATTCGATGCAGATGACAATCTTGTAAATTCAAATGGCTATAAGGTAGTTGGATGGATGGCTCAACCCTCCTCTGAAGGCAGCGGCTATATACTACCCACAGATCCAAATACTGGTATTCCTACAACCCAATTGGAACCCATAAATATCGCCAACTACAAAAGTGTATCGGCAGTGGCAAGCACATATATCAGGTTTAAAGCAAACCTCAATTCCTCAAGTGAGGTAAAAGAATATTCACCTTTATACACAAATACAGATCCGAATCTGAGGGTAAATTTCAATTCTGTATTTAACAATGATGGAAAACTACTCAATGTCAAGGATGGCGATAACTTTGAGATAAGCTATGATAACGGACAACACTGGCATGTATATGAGTACGATTCAAACTCAACACCATCATCTCCTACAGCAGAAACATTCACTACCGTAGACGATCTAATCAACCTTATGCAACAGGATATCAATAACGACGGCATTCATGCTCAGGTTAGCTTTAATAATGGGAAAATCCAGATCAAAAATACAGGATCAGCCGATATATCAATTCTTGTTAGACCAACAACACAGGATTCCTCCTTTCCGACTCCAAAAGAAAATCAAAAACTAACAACAATATTTGAAAACCTTTATATGCCTGAACTTAAACCACAAAAAACCACATCAACCCAGCAGATGGAGGTTGCAACCCATACGGTTCACTCATTCTTTTACGATTCAACCGGTCAAAAACACAAAATCGATGTTACATTCCACAGGATCAATCAAAATCAGTGGTCTTATGATGTATTTCTTCCCGACAACGACGGCAGCCTAACAAACAATACCGGCGTAATCAACTTTGACAACAACGGTGGACTTGATCCAAACACACAATCTCCTACTGTTAATGTAACACTAAACAACGGTGCACCTCCAAATCAAATTTTAATAAACCTATGGAATACAGATGATGCTGCCTACAATGGTAATCAATTCACAGGGCTAACACAGTTTGCCATGGAGTCTGATACAAGCTTTCAAACCCAAGATGGGTCTCCTTCGGGTCTTTTGCAAAAGGTTTATGTGGACAGAAGCGGAACAATTATAGGCACATATTCAAACGGCAAAAGTTATCCAATTGCAAAACTTGCTATTTCAAACTTTATCAATCCTCAGGGGCTTGAGCGTGTAGGAAAAACAATGTTTAAAATAACACCAAATGCTGATGCGGCAGATGTTTTATCATCAAGCGGCTTTATTGGCGTAGCAAATCAACAAGGCAGAGGTTTTATACTTTCAAGACACTTAGAGGCAAGCAATGTTGAATTGGGCGAGGCGTTTGTAAATCTCATCGTTTATCAAAGGGGATTTGAGGCATCATCAAAAGGCGTAGTAACAGCCGATCAGATGCTTCAGACAGCCATTCAATTAAAAAGATAATAGGGAGGTAGGTTATGCTTAGATCGTTATGGAGTGGCGTTTCTGGTTTAAAATCTGAGCAGGAAGCCATGGATGTGGTGGGTAACAATGTTGCAAATGTTAACACAATCGGTTTTAAGAAGGGTAGAATTACATTTGTCGATGTCTTATCACAAACCCTTTCTGCTGCAACCGGACCTGAGGGCAATATAGGCGGCAAAAATGCAACACAGGTGGGATTAGGAGACACAGTTGCAGTTGTTGATAATATCTTTTCTCAGGGCAGTCTTCAGGCAACTTCAAAGACAACAGACCTTGCCATTCAGGGTGATGGTTTCTTCATCGTTAGTGATGATGGCGGAAAAACCTATCGATATACAAGAGCTGGAGATTTTTCATTTGATGCAGATGGCAACCTTGTAAATCCAGAGGGCTACATTGTTCAGGGATGGATGGCAAATGATGAAACACACAAAATAAACACAGCAGCAAGTATAGAAAACTTAGTAATTCCACAGGATAAAACGGTGCCTGCAGGTATAACAAAAAATATTACAATAAAGGCAAATCTAAATGGTGGTGACCATATAGAGGAGATGGCCCCAGCAAGAGGAACAGTTGATGAAAACAACAACACCGTTACACCGGATGATATGGCCGTTTTATTTGATGTAAACGGCGAGGCACTGAATTTAGGTAAACAGATAGCTCAATTTGCTGCAAACGATACAAATTTCAGTAGTCTGTATGATATTGATGGACATCAGATTCAACTATCCAGTGGTGCACAGGTTTCACTGGATATAACATTAGGTTCAGTTAAACATACAATTACTGTGAGTTATTCAACAACACCATCTACAAACACACAATTCAATACCCTGGGAGGCCTTGCCTCGGCTATAAGAAATGCAGCAAGTGCAGCTTTTGGATCAACCGTTGTAAGTTGCATTACAACCGATGACGGTGAAATAAAACTCACAGATGTAAACAACAACGCAAGCTATATTGTTCTTGGGAATATAACAACTATAAACGACTTAAATGGCTATCTAAAACACGCACTAATAAACCTGCAGGATGGAGAGGGAAGAAGCGCAAGAATATATCAAAATAAATCTCGAACCACCACTACATTTTTAAGCTCACCCGGTGATGTTATAGCCATGAGTTACGATGGAGGAGCAAACTATAACAGCTACAGATATGATCAATCCGATGGAGTGGTTGGAAATAATGTTTTTCATACCATTGAGGATTTAAGGGCAGAGATTGAGTATGACATAAAGGGTCATAGCAACGGTGGGGGATGGACGCTACCTTCAGATACATCAACATGGGTAAAGGTTGATCCAAAAACAGGTGAGATTGTTATACAAAACAATTCAACCGATGATCATGTAATTGGTGCTGTACATTCAAACAACATCAAGTTTGCCACAATAATGGGCACATTATCGGGTCTTGTAAACAGTGGAGGCAAGGTTGCAAGTCAGCCGTTTGAAGCTGCTGTTCATACAACATCAATCGATGTTTACGACTCTTTAGGTAACAAGCATACAGTTACATTTACATTTAGAAAGGCATCTTACGATCCTGTCACAAAACATACAACCTGGAGCTGGAAGGCAACTGTACCCACACCTGGTAGTGTGTCAAACGATAACGGTATTGTTCAATTTGATCAAACAGGAAGATTAGTGTATTTATCAAGCCCTCTTGCCATAACTGTTGACTGGAAAAACGGCACAGCCTCTCAGGTCATTAACCTGAATTTTGGCGATATCGGCACATTTGATGGGTTAACGCAGTTTTCTTTGCCATCACAAACAACAGCAGAAACTCAGGATGGATACCCAGGTGGAAGTCTGCAAAGAATTATGATTAATCAGGATGGTGTTATAATAGGTATATTCTCAAACGGTAAAAGCTATCCACTTGCCCAGATAGGTTTAGCAAAATTTGCAAACAACGGCGGTTTGATGAAAGAAGGTGGATCGATGTATTCAGAAACAGCCAACTCAGGAGCACCTCTAATAGGAACAGCAGGTACAGGCGGAAGAGGCACATTTGCACCCAGCCATCTTGAGATGAGTAATGTTGATTTAGCTGAAGAGTTTACCAATATGATTATCTACGAAAGGGCATTTCAGGCCAATTCACGCAGCATCACAACATCCGATCAGATGATTCAAGAGCTTCTAAACCTTAAGCGTTAACCAAAAGGGGAGCTCTCCCCTCCTCTTTTTCCAAAATTGACCTCAAAGGGTGATAAACCGTTGAGGGTATAAAAACCGGATATGCTTTAGCTCCTTTAACAAATCCCCAGTAAAGTTGCAAAGCCTCTGCGCCTCCATCAATTGCCCATTTAAATATAACCTCTGGATCAACTAAAGGGAATCTTTCGTATATAAATGAAAGCTCTTCTAAGAAATTCAAATTTTTATTGCTTGCAAGGCTGTCTGTGCCAATCGCTACATTTATGCCACTTTCTAAAATAGCATAAACATCAGGCAATTGTTTTGATATAAACTCATTGCTTCGTAAACATAAACATACACTGCCATCAAGCAGTTTTATCTTTTCTAAATCCCTTTTTTTACACAAAACACAATGAACAAAGATCGTTTTGGGTTTTAAGCATTTAGTGGTTTTCAGAAAATCCCAGATATCAGAATAAATCTTTGTATTTTCTATAAACCCTGCCTCTTTTAAAAAACCAAATAATCCGCCCTGCCTTTTTAAAAACATCTCCTCGTATTTGCTTTCAAGAAAATGGATACTCAAAGGTGCTTTGTAGTGATTGCATATAAATTCTGCAAGGCATGGGTGGGTTGAATAAACCGCATGCAGACTCAAACGTAGCTTTGGTTTTTCCATGTCTAAAAGAAATAGGCTTTTTTTTATTTTTTCTATTTTCTGCTTTGCTTTATTTTCAAGCAAAGAGTAGTTTTCCCAGAACAGTACGCTTTCTGGCATATATTTTTTAAGATAAAATGCAGTTTTAAGTGTGTTCGATATATCACCAACAGCACCCACGCCGCTTTTTTTAAGCTTAAAAATAGCTTTTTTAATTTGACCCCCTGAAGCGGTTGCGGCTTTGTTTTTCATTATCGATTTTAGCCAGGCAACAAAATCTTCTCCTTCTTTAGTTTTACCCTTCATATTGCTTAACTCAATATGCGTGTGGGCATTGATAAATCCCGGAAACAGAACACCTCCATAATACTCCTCTATTCTTGCCTCTGGATAACATTTCTTTAGCGTTCTAAATGTTGCCACATCAACAACATTATTTTTATGCATAACTACGGCTCTATCGTCATACAGCTTTTCTTTATCAAACAAATAATCGCTAACTATTAATTTCATAATAAACCCTCTTTAGATTAAAATTAAACAACACAAAGTTAGCCAAAAAATTTGTAAAGTTAGAGATAGCAATGGCAATCCACACACCATCAAGGCCCATTTTTCTACTCAAAAAATAAGCAAGCGGTATCATAAAAAACCAAAGATTAACAAGATTTATCAGGCTGGGTCTTTTTGTATCATGCAAAGCCATACTGCTTCTTGCAGAAATAGTGGCAAGAGCCACAAAAGGATAGCTGATAAAGTAAAAAAACAAAACCCTTTTGGCTAATGAGGCAACATCAAGTTCATTTACAAATATACCTATAACATTGTCTTTAAAAATATATAAAGTCATATCAAGCAATCCGATAACAACAAAACCTACAACCAATACGCTAAAAACACCCTTTTTAACCCTATCAAAGTTTTTAGCGCCGTAGTTTTGACCTGCTATAACAAAAGCTGTATTGGCAAGGCCAAACACAATAAACAATAAAACCTGATAAATCCTGATAATTACAGAGTAGGAAGATATGGCATTCTGGGCAATCATACCCACAATTCTAATCAAAACAAGCATACTTGTGATTCTATAAAGCAAGTGAAGTGTTGAATAAACTCCTTTTTGCACAATCTTTTTTATGATTTTATACTTAAGGGCAATTTTTATATAAAACCCATTGCCAACAAGCATCCTTGTTTGAATAAAAATACCGATAAACACCGATAAAACTGTGGATAAAGCTGCACCCTTTATACCCATCCCAAAATAGAAAATAAACAACGGATCAAAAATAATATTTAAAATATTGCTCAAAACCATAATCTTCAGCGCAAAAGATGGAAGAGAAATGCTTCTTAGCGTAGAATTATTAAATGAAAACAAAAAACTCACAGGAAAACCAAACAGAATTATACCAAGATACTCTTTGGCAAAAAAGGCTGTCTGACCTCTTAAACCTACTAAATCAACAATATTGGTAAGAAAAATTCCAAAAACAACACTAAAAAAAACACCTAACAAGAAGCTAAAGAAAAACCCATTAGAGTAAAGATAAAAAGCACGGGTATATTTTTTTCCACCCCAGTAGGTTGAAATAAAAATCCCCGAAGCAGTAGAAACGCCAACGGAAAACGAAAACACAACCATTACGGTTATACTGGATGAAACAAGTGCACCTATTGCGCTATCCGAGATTCGTGAAACAAAATACATATCCACAAAGTTGAAAACATTTTGTGCAACCATTTCAAGTATCATAGGTATGGATAAAAAGAATATGACTCTTAATAATGGTTCGCTGGTTGGATCAACCTTTTTAAAAAACATTAAAGGTTATTGATTAAGCAAAGACAGACGCGTTTTTGCCTCATCTATAACATTGAGAATATGTGCCTTTATCCAGTGATAATCCCACCAATCCACAGGGTTTGTGTAATATCCATCAACAACAACATCAAAATGGAGGTGATCTCCACCTGCAAGACCGGTTGTATCTGTGATAGCAACATATTGATTTTTCTTCACATAACTGCCCACAGACACAAGAAAACTCTGCAGATGTCCATATAAAGAAAACACGCCAAAACCGTGATCTATAATCATCGTATTACCATAGACTCCAAGATAGCCTTCAAAAACAACCCTTCCTGAGTTTGCAGCATTTACTCTGGCATTCCTTACACTTGCAAGGTCATACCCCTTATGATACTTAACATCAACCAATTTACCTTTATAGTAATAAAACCTTTTATCGTTGAATGTTGCAGTAACTGCGGAGCGAAACAGCTGACTAAATCTACCTTTCCACAGGATTTTAGACTCGCTTTTTGAGCAAATCTCTTTAACCTTTGCATAATTTTGCTTTCTTACAATATCATTAACATACAGGAAATCACCCAACAGTGTCTCTTTTTTAGGAATACCTTCATGCTCTAAAATCGCCATTACCTTTGTTTTGATAAACTCATCAGTTATATTAATCCTGCTTGTTCTAATCTTAGGTGTAGTATAAAACACAGGCACATGAACAATCGTCAAATTACCCGCCTCATCAGTTGCATAGATATTTGTTGAATAGTTTTTTAATTTCGATAAACGATAGGTGAAAAAACTTAAATAGACATTGGGGTTTCCAAATATAGTTTGCGCATTATATGCCCTGAATCTATCCACAACGCCATCGCGTGAGACGCCAAGATAAACATCCTTCAGATTGGTATCTTTGACATAAAAAATAGCCAGAGCCGCACCACCAATCTTAATCCGTGACACGCCACTTAAAAGAATAACCTTGGGAGGGGTTGAATCAACAAATACGGGAAATTGAACAACCTTCTTAAAGCCATTTAAAAAATTGCTTTTTGAATAATCCTCAACGCTTACAACAAAAACAGCCTTGCCCTGAGGGATAACCTTGTTGGGTTTAAAATTTACATCAAACTGTTTAACAAGTGGTTCGTTGAACTGCTTCTCAAAGAGTTTTATCGTCGTGTTCATACTTATAAGTTCAACCTTTATGCTTTTAATTGGAGCAGTCTTATCAGAAATTGCTATATTAACAGTCTTATTTGCTGAAAAGTAGGCTTTTGGTGATTTAACAACAATCTCAATGGTGTTTGGCTTAAAAATAGGTGTATATTGATAAACAGCATAGATTAAACCAAAAAATATTATTAGCGCAAAAAGAACCCTACCCTTGCGCATTATCTATATACCTCCTGTTATTTTAGAATTGGATTTTTGTTTTAGCTGATGTAGATACCTTGCAACTTCAAGTCTATTAACGCCTTTTTCAATGGCTGAGTAAATAACAGAACGATGCTTTAACTCCACATCAAAACCTTTCAAAAAAGGAAACGATTCAAGCAGAAACGCAACAACAGCGATCAAAACTGCACCCTTCAGGAGTCCAAATAAAAAACCAAAACCCCTATCTATCCATCCAAGTTGAATCTTATGAGCTATAGAGGATATGACAAATCCCGCAACAAGCAAAACAATATAAACAACGATAAAAATGGCGAAAAATGCAAATGCATAGGCGATAGCCGGTGAAATAGTAATATGCGAACTAATTACCCTTCCAAAGTTTTTAGCAAATAGCATTGCTGCAAATATACCACCAAAAAGACCTGCAAGCCCAAAAACCTCCTTTATTAAGCCCCTCAAAACGCCTCTTAATCCAAGCACAAGCAAAAAAATACCAAAAACTATATCAACCACACCCATTTTTCTTCACCTGCAGGGTTTTAAAATTTGAATATATCACCATGCCTGGCTTTGCACCTTTTGGTTTTTTAACATTTTTAACAGATGTAAAATCCACACTTACCTTCTCACCATCTTTTGCCTTACTTCTGCATGCAACAATTCTTGCAGCCTCCATCTTAACACTCTCAGGCAGTGTTTGCAACCTTGATGGATTTTTCACAACAAGATGGGCAGAAGGTATATTTTTTACATGAAACCACACATCATCCCTGTTAGCAAGCCTCATCGTAACTATATCGTTTCCCTTGGCATTTCTACCAATGTAGGCATCAAACCCATCTATTGTGATCTTTTCATATGGTTTATATTCCTTAGATGGCTTCTGTCTGGGCTTTGATAAAATCAAACCATGCTCGTATGCTATCTGTTTAATATACTCAAGCTCATCATCAACAACAGCATTTTCCACATCAAAAATCAGCTGCTCTAAAAACGATATCTCTTCTTCTGTCTGTTTCTTTCTATTTTCTATCAAAGCTATAGCCTTCTTGGCTTTTTTATATTTTTTATAGTAGTTTTGCGCATTATCAAATAAACTTAACTTTGGATTAAGCGGAATTGTGATCTTTTCAGCTGTATATATATCATTTAGTTCAACAAAATCTTTATAGTTTGTGTTTAGATTTGGATGGGCAAGCAGATTTTCTGCAAAAATTCTATATTGATCAAAATTCTCTGCCTTTTTTAGCTCACCTTCAACCTTTATGAGCCTTTTTTTTAAGGATTTCAGTCTCTTTTGAAGTGTCCTTTTTAAGTTGTTTTTTTTATTATAAAACTCCCTGCGCATAGGTTTTTCTATGTATAAATCAAACAAAAAATCATCACCAACTTCTCTTATTGCACCTTTGATAAAAAATGGATAAACAATATTTTTTGGATAGAGGTAAAGTGTTCTATCCCCTCTGTGAAAGCTGCTTCTTACAACATCTATAAGCTTTAAAAACTCCTCTTTGCCGTTAATAAGACGCCTTAGCTTGCCACCAAAACCTAAAATATCCTCCCCGTGGATAAACTTCTTTAGCAAAAGCTCTCTATCATCTACAAGCAAATCGGGCATATTCTCATTAAATGGCTGATAAACCTTCTTTGGAAATATACCCCTGCTGTCTATTAAATGATAGGGCTGTATAATTACATTATCCTGATCTGTAACTATAGCATTGGTATTTCTATCCATTATCTCAAAAATTAGCTTAAACCTATTTCTTATATGATCCCTTACATCCTCAAACATAAAAACAGCGATCCTTTCTGAGTTTTGCTGAATGACATCGATTAACTTCAAACCTACAAGTTTTTTCTTTAGAAAAACAACAAATGGCGGCTCCTGCTGGGTTCTTGATAGTCGTTTTTTGAATGGATAGATAAAGCTATTATTCAAGGATAGGTCAACAAAAATGTAATAATCAATCGATTCAAATGCAAAACTAAACAGCGTCCTGCTGTGAGATTTAATAGAGGTTAACTTTCTGTTTAAAAATAGATTTTTTATCTTAATAATTGAATGCTTGAATAAGTAGTGATTCATGACTAAAGAGGCAGCCCCCAGGCTACCTCTTTTTCATCATTTTGAGGCGTTTCAGAAGTTTTTTCCGTGCTGCTAAAGCCTTCTTCTTCCTGCGTTCGCTGGGCTTTTCATACCTTTCTCTCTTTTTGATTTCAGAGAGAATTCCCGCCCTTTCACACTGTTTTTTAAAGCGCTTAAGGGCTTCCTCAAAACTCTCATTCTCCCTTACAATAACGCCCGGCAAAAAAATCACCCCGCTTTCAAAAATTTATTACTACCAAAGCTCATTATACTAAAAAAAGCTAACAGGGTCAATGTCAAAATAGATTCCATCTTTCAATGTTATATTTTTACTCAAATATTCAATATCCTTTAAAATATTGCTACTTTTTATGATAATATGGTAGCGATAAAAATTTCTCAGTTTAAAAATAGGACATTTTGCAGGTCCCAAAAAATCCAGGCCGCTCAAATTTTCCTTTATAGAGTCTGCAAGCTTTCTTGCTTTTGAGCTGTCTGTAGACCTTGCTACTATCCTGATAATACGGCTAAAAGGTGGATATCTAAACAATTTGCGCGATTCTATTTCCTGATTTAAAAACGCCTCATAATCGTGTTTTTTAACAATTTCATAAAATGGTGGCTCATCAAGCTGGGTTTGAATAATTACTCTTCCATCTTCCAATCTTCCGCTTCTTCCAGCAGTTTGAATAACAAGCGATACAGCCCTTTCAAACGCCCTGAAATCTTCAACCATAAATAAAGATTCATAATTTGCAATAACCACAAGCCCGATTCTTGAGATATCATGGCCTTTAGAAAGCATCTGCGTGCCAATCAGTATATCGATTTTACCATTTCTTAAATCGGTCAAGATCTTTTCAAAACTTCCCTTTCTGGATGTTGAATCCCTGTCAAACCGCTGAAGTCTTGCATCCTTAAATATATTCTGCAAATACTCAAAAACCCTCTGGGTGCCATAGCCTTTTGCTGCTATCTCAATCGACCCGCACTTTGGGCATTTTTCAGGCAAATCATAGATCGACTCACACCAGTGACACTTCAGTTTTTGATCCTCTTTGTGATACCTCAAGGAAACGCTACAGTTAGGGCATCGAAATATATAACCACAACTTTTGCATACGAGGTATTTTGAAAAACCACGCCTGTTGATTAATACCGCCACTGCCCTATTTGAGTTTATCGTTTCAGCAATAGCCTTAATCGTATAATCGTAAAAAAGCTCTGCACCATTGAGTTTTACAAACTCAACTGTAGGTAGATGTTTTGAACCAACCCTTTCTAAAAGCCTGAAGAGATTGAATTTTCCATTTTTAGCTTTAAAATAGCTCTCACAGGTAGGCGTTGCAGAGCTTAAAACAACAGGAATCTTATGTTTATTTGCCCTGTATATAAGCACATCTTTGGCGTTGTAAAACGGCTGATTTTCCTGCTTATACGACTCATCGTTTTCCTCATCAATTACAATAATACCCACACCGTTTAACGGCACAAAGGCAGCCGAACGGGTGCCTATCAAAACAGGTTTTTTATTTGAAACAAAGTCCAGCCAGTTCTCAAATTTCTGTTTTCTCGTCAGGCGAGAATGAATCAAAGCAACAACACCATCGCCAAATCTATTATTAAAAATATCAATGTATTGTGGTGTCAATGCAATCTCAGGAACAAGGACAACAGCTTTTTTGCCCTCACCCAAAACCTTCTCTATCAAAGCAAGATAAACCTGCGTTTTACCGCTACCTGTCACACCAAAGAGCAGATTTACATTAAAACTACCAAGCTTTATACCCTCGATAGCTTCTTTTTGATATCTACTCAACTCAAAATTTGGAGGCGTTATCTTTACTTTAAAATCGTGCCTGTTAAGTTTACAGCTCTCTTTGCTATAAAATAGATACGCTGGAAGTGCCGATTTAAGCATCAAACCCTTCTTTGTCATATAGTAGAATGAAAAAAAGTCAATCGTTTCATAGAGTTCTTGATCAACTACGGCAAAATCATCAAGTATGTTAATAATCGGTTTTGTCTCAAAATCGGGTTTTTTAGCTTTTCTCCATACCACCCCTATCTTCTCTTTTGACTTAAAATCAACAACAACACGCCTGCCTACTTCAAGTTCAATATCTGAATGGTAAATAAAACCGTTATTTATAGCTAAATTGAACAACACTTCATAGAAAAACATCTAATCAAGGCCCTTTAGCCTGCAAACGCCGCAAACATCAGCTAAAGTGGGATAACCGCAGATTTTGCATCTGTTTTTTATTGATGACTCATTCTTTTTAGATAAAACAGGTAACATATTCTTTAGAAAACCCTGATAAAAGTCGATCTTTGTGCCAGGTGAGTCAAACTCTATCTCATTTAGATGTTTTTTGTAGCTTCTAAATGTAGCGTTTTTGCTCAATGGGCAGCTGATAGATACATAATCGATATCATTAAAAAAAGCATAAACGCTTGTTTCAAACTCGGTCAATCTCCATAAAGGCTTGGCTTTCTTTGCAAGCCCATCTTCAGCAGGCAAAAGGGGAGATTGATCCTTTAAGTATTCCATCTTCCAGTGAAGAACATTGGAAAAAAGCCTGCCTACCTCATCATCCAAGTTGTGTCCGGTAATCAAAACATCATAACCATATTTCAGTGCAGTCATATTGAAGTAATACCTCTTTATCTGTCCACAAACCGCACAGGCAACCCGTCTTGTTTTTTTAACAACATCCGGTATGGCAAGCCCCTCTTTTTTTAAATCCACCACTATTAATTTAGCCGAAAGCCTCTCTGCAAATGCCTCAGTTGTCTTTTTAGCTACTTCACTGAAGCCATCTATACCCAGATCGATAAATAAACCATCAGCCTTATATCCAAGCTCATTCAACACATGCCATACGGTTAAACTATCCTTGCCTCCAGAGACAGCAACAAGCAGTTTGTCTTTATCTGTAAACATCTTAAACTTTTTTATGCCCTTTATAACCTGATTTTTGAAAAATTCAACAAAACAATCCCTGCAGAAGGCCGCATTATGGCTTTTGAGTTCAACCTCGGCTGTTTTTTTACACTTTATACATTTCATCCCTTTGAATACACCTCTCTAATCTCTACCCTGTCTTTATCTTTTAAAATAACATCCCTTGTAAGAAGTTTATCATTCTTAATCACCAAAACCTCAAAAGGCATATAGCCAAGTTTCTTTAACAGTTTTCCTACACTGATTGGTGATTCAATCTCTATCGTTTTATTGCTATCCCTTAAATAAACCTCAACCATAGCTTTATAATTGTGCTGCATATCAAAAAAAAGTCAACAGAAATTTCTTGACTTAAAGTTGCTTTAACCTTACAAATATAGCATGTTTACGCTGCACAATCTAAAGACACTGCTTAATGAAACATTCTTAAGTATTTCAATCAAAAACCTATTGCTTGCTCTTTTTGTTTTATTCATCCTGCTTCTTATAAGGAATATTGGCGTAAAAATCCTCTTTGGTGTATTAAAAAAAGCTGCATCGAAAACAAAAACATCAATTGATGATGAAATTGTTGTAATTATAGAACCACCGCTTAAGTTTCTACTTACTATCATTAGTTTTTACATCGCATTTTTGACTTTAAAGTTAGGTTATACAGCCAATATCCTGGCTTTAAAAATCCTTGTATCGTTCATCATATTAACGCTCAGCTGGGCTGCATATCGTTCAGAAAACATATTCTCAAGGGCTATGGAAAGCTTTTTTAGAAAGAAAAACTCTGAAATTGGCTTAAGCTTTGTCCCGTTTTTCAATAAATTTATAAAAACATCCATTGTTATTATAGGGTTTGTTTTGATAGTACAGCAATGGGGATACAACATTGGAGCAATAATAACAGGTCTGGGTATAGGTGGTCTTGCTGTGGCACTGGCAGCAAAAGATACACTTGCCAACATGTTTGGCGGTTTAACAATTATTTTAGACAGGCCGTTCAAAATAGGCGATTGGGTTAAGATTGGCTCCACAGAGGGCATCGTTGAGGATATCGGTTTTAGAAGCACACGCATAAGAACTTTTGAAAAATCCTTAATCTCACTGCCAAATTCAATTATAGCCAACACAGCTATAGAAAACTTCTCCCGCAGACAGATTCGAAGAATTACATACAAAATAGGCATAACATATTCAACACCAAGACAAAAACTATCAGAAGCCGTAGAAAAAATAAGAGAGATGTTAAAAAACCATCCAGAGATCTCTCAAAACGATACACTCCTTGTTTATTTTACAGAGTTTGCAGACAGCTCCTTAAATATCTTTATCTACTGTTTTACAAAAACAGCAAACTGGGGTGAGTATCTAAGAATCAGAGAGGATGTAAACCTAAAAATTATGGAAATCCTTGAAGATTTAAATATAGAATTTGCCTTTCCGTCGATGTCTATCTATATAGAGAAAAATGCAGGAAGCTAAAGAGCATCTTATAAACGGTATTAAAAACGGTCTTGATGTTTCTATTAAACTGATAAAAACCATTGTGCCGTTTTATATAGCTGTGGATCTATTGATAAATACGCAGGTAGCAAACACAATAGGTAAATTCTTAGCGCCCTTTATGCATCTTTTTGGTCTAACAGGCAAGATGGCCGTAGCTTTAATAAGCGGATGGCTTGTTAATCTTTATGCAGCAATAGCAGCAGTTGCACCGCTTCATCCGACATGGCAGCAGGTAACAATACTTGGTTTAATGAACGGTATTGCCCATAACCTGATAGTGGAAGCTGCAGTATTACACAAAACAGGAACAAATCCCTTTTTCACCATAGTTTTTAGAATATCTGTCTCTCTTATTGCAGGATTTTTACTCTACCAATTTTTGAGGTTTGTTTATGGCTGAGGCACTGCTACATGCATTCACAGGCAGCCTTAGGCTTTCGATAAAACTTATACTTATCATAGTTCCTCTAATGGTGGCTTATGAGTTTGTTCAAAACAGCCGCTGGTTTGCAAAACTGCTGGACTTCTTACATATATTCCTAAAACCACTTGGATTTTCCAAACAGGCAAGCATCTCCATGTTAACAGGCATCTTCTTAGGCATTACATACGGCTCAGGAATATTAATTGCACAAAGCCAAAAAAAACAACTCACTCAATTGGATGTTTTATTAACAGCAGTGTATCTTTCCATGTGCCATGCGGTTATAGAAGATACACTTGTTTTTGTCGTTATTGGAGCAAATGGGTTTTATATGCTTTTTACGCGGATTATTATAGCCACAATCATGACATATCTATTTTATATCTATTTTAAAAACAAACTAAATATAGCCAAGTAGCTCTCTGTCTTCTTTTGAGAGTTTATCTGGAGTCCATGGCGGGTCAAATGTTAGCACAACATCAACACTATTTACACCTTCAACAGTTTGGGCTAACTGTTTTACCTTTTCTTGAAGCCTAACAGCTGCAGGACATAACTGCGATGTAAACGTCATTGTTATTTTAACATTATTGTCCTTATCAATATCGATACCATAAATCAAACCCATTCTCACAATATCAACAACAGGAAAACACGGCTCATAGATTGTTTTAAGTTTCTCCAATATCTTTTCTTTTAATGTTTGCATAGATACTCCCTTGTAATGTAAAAAAGCCTTTTTTTAGAAGGTCTTTTGCTTAAAAGATAAACGGCAATATTATTCTTTAAATTATAGGCAACAGAAACTTCAGCATAATCCCTGTAATCTCCATGTTTTAAAAAGTTTATCACTCCAAGCAGGGCATAAACATTGGCGTATTGATCAGCCGAAAGCTTACTGTTTTCAAGTTTTTTTAGTTTTCTTTGTGCAATATATACTTTACCCTTTTTTATCATATAAAATATCGAGCAAAATTCTGTATGTTTAACAACTATTTTTGTTATCTTTTTACTTCTGCTTATATGAGGTGTTTGTTTATTCAGATAAACGGCATGGGGAGAGGGATATTTAATTCCCCCTCCACTACATGAGGCCAGTAACAATACTACAAAAAGTAGTAGGATTCGTCTATACGGCATCCTGGAATACTTTATACATATTCTCAAGTGCGGTTTTTATCCATTCATAGGCATCATCAACATATTTTAGCAGAAATTCTTTTTCGTCCCTTTCATCTTTGCCAAAAAAGGTTGAGTATGCAACGCTACCTGCAAGTGACACAACCAAAGATAGCAACGGTCTAAATTTCTTTGTGGTTAATTTGCTTGTTAAAGCCGCTAAAGCAAATGCACCCACACCTACATAAGCAGGTTTTATACCCTCTGCGTCTTTTAGAATATCGATGGGTGCAACATAGAGCCCATATTCCGTTAAAGCCTTTGCTTTTTCCAATATCTCATTCCACTTATCTGCATTTTTTTCAATAAAATCTGGCTTATTGTTTTCCACATAGCCTTTTAGTTCAACAAACATCTTCGAAAGCAGGCTTCTTCCAATGGTGGATAGATCCTCTCTTATCTTTTCAACGATCTCATCTGCACTGCGCGCATTGTTTATTTCCACCCTCTTTGCATCAACCTGCTTTACCAATTCATCCTTGTAAAACTTTAAAATATTCTCCATCACAAAACCTCCTCAATTTTCTTCTCTACAACCCTGCCGTTTGGAGACTCCTCCTCAAAGATCTGACCACTAAACCTGTAGAAATTGCAGTTCTTATTTTTATAACAGGTGTATTCCAATCCTGCTTTATGGCATACATTGGCAAGAAATGTCACCTCATCCCAGTTCCACTCAACAGGCACCTGAGGCAGAAGCAAACCGCTATTTGCACCGCAAACCACATAGAGACCGTCTCTGCCCACCTTAATCTGTCTTTCATAGGGTATATTCTTATCTAAAAGTTCCATTTTAGAAAGCACTGTGACCTCAACAACAACCTTGTCAAGCTCCAACTTTTCAAGTGGATTAAATCTTGGATCTTCAAATGCAGCCGACAAGGCAGACATTATAACTGCATCAATAAGCGGCGCAACGGCAAGCGGGTATCCTATGCATCCCCTTAGCTGTTTCTGTGGATAGGTGTTAAGTGTAACAAAAACCCCGCGCTCCTCATTAAAAATCTGTGGATATTCTTTAGGTTTTTCCAGCAACTTTCCCGTTTCAAAATAATGCTCAATGGCTCTGCGTGCAAGTCTTACAAGAAACTCACCCTCTTTTAAACTCAACTCCATAGCTTCACCTCAATGAACAACACTATAACACCTATCGCAAATGGGCTCTTGCGTTGGATTACTGCCCACCGTTTGAGAATACTTCCAGCATCGCTCGCATTTAGCACCTTCTGCCTTTGACACAAATACCTCAATCTGAGTCTCCTCATCAAAATAGCGTTTAAGATAGTTATCGGTTTTGCCAAGCTCAAACTGGCTAACGATACAGATATCGGCAAGGTCTTTTTCTTTCATATCCTTTATTATTTTTCTCAACTTATCACTTTTCACATCAACAAAAACCTTGGCTTCTAATGAATTGCCAATAAACTTCTCTGATCTTGCAAGCTCCAATGCTTTATCCGTAGCTGACTTTAGCTTTCTCAATTCAGAGAATTTTTCTATTAAATGTTCATTTCTAAACTCAGCTTTCAGTGGGACAAACTCCTCAAGATGCACACTCTCTTTATTCTTTTCCATATAACCGTAAGCCTCTTCTGCTGTAAATGACAGAATCGGGGCCATATAGAACACTATTACCTTCAAAATTTCACTCATTGCCGTTTGAGCCGAACGCCTCTTTTTTGAATCCTCTTTCTCACAATACAGCCTATCCTTCAAAATATCAAGATAAAAACTTGAAAGCACCAGGATACAATAGTTTGTCATATTTCTGTAGATAACATGGAAGTCGTAATCCTCATAAGCTTTAAGCAGTTTTTCCTTCAAAAGCTCTGTCTCTGCAAGCACCCACTTATCTATCTCTTCAAGTTCATCGTAGTTTAAAGCCTTTGATGAGTCAAAATCGTATAGATTTCCCAACAGAAACCTTATTGTATTTCTGATTTTGCGGTAGTTATCAACAAGCCTTTTCATTATTTCATCAGAGAGCCTGACATCCTCTTTATAATCGGTTGCCGAAGCCCACAATCTCAAAAGCTCTGCTCCATATTTTTTTATAACCTTTTCTGGCTGAATCACATTGCCAAGCGACTTGCTCATCTTCCTGCCTTTTGAGTCAACAACAAAGCCATGCGTCAAAACCGATTTATAAGGCGCTTTATTGCGTGTTCCTACAGACTCAAGCAGCGATGAGTGAAACCAGCCTCTGTGTTGATCTGAGCCTTCAAGATACATATCGGCTGGCCAGCTTAACTCCTCTCTTCTTTCAAGCACCGCTGCATGTGAAACACCTGAGTCAAACCATACATCCAAAATATCGTTTTCCTTCTCAAATTCCTCACTACCGCACTCACACCTGTAGCCTTCAGGTAAGAAGAAGTTAGCATCCTTTTCAAACCAGACATCAGCTCCAAACTCCTCTATCTTATCGGCAACTCTGTCTATCAGCTCCTTTTTAAACTGCACTCTACCGCATTTCTTGCACTTAAATAAAGCAATCGGAACACCCCAGGCACGCTGCCTTGAGATACACCAATCGGGGCGGGTTTCCATCATCGAGTAGATTCTATTCCTGCCCCAGGATGGAATCCACTTTGTATTATCTATCTCTTCTAAAGCTTTTTTCCTCAAACCATCTTTATCGACGCTTATAAACCACTGCTCTGTTGATCTAAATATTATCGGGCTTTTACAGCGCCAGCAATGCGGGTATGAGTGGACGATTTTTTCTTCTTTAACAAGCATATCCTTCTCTTTAAGAATCTCTATCACCTTTTTGTTTGCATCAAACACATGCATGCCGGCAAAAAATTCTATATCTTCATCAAATCTTCCATCATCATCCACCGGTGAATAAATAGGCAGGTGATATTTGCTGCCAACTATGTAGTCTTCTTCACCATGGCCGGGTGCAGTATGAACAAGACCTGTGCCTGCATCAAGCGTTACATGCTCACCCAAAATAATTCTTGATTCCCTATCGTAAAACGGATGAGCAGTAATATATCCCTCAAGCTCTTTTCCCTTTACAACCTTAATAACCTCATAACTTGTTATGGAAAACTTTTCCATCAAAGGTTTTACCAGCTTCTCAGCAACAAGATAGGCATGCCTGTCTGCAACTTTAACGAAGGCGTAATTAAAATCAGGATGAACGGCAATGGCAAGGTTGGCTGGCAATGTCCATGGCGTTGTCGTCCAGATTATCGCAGATATACCCATACCCAAAAAACGCCTATCCTCGCTACCCAAATCACTGATGAAGTCAAATTTAACATATATCGAGTCAGACTCATCATCCTGATATTCAACCTCAGCCAAAGCAAGAGCGGTTTTACAGGAATAACACCAGTAAACCGGCTTTTTCTGTTTATATACAAGCCCTTTTTCGACAAATTTTCCAAGCTCTCTTAATGTATCAGCTTCGTATTTAAAATCCATTGTTAGATAGGGATTATCCCAATCGCCAAATACACCCAAGCGTTTAAACTCATCTTTTTGGATCTCTATATACTTTCTTGCATAATCTCTGCACATCTGTCTGAACTGGCTTTTGGGCATGGAATCCTTTTTAGCTCTGCCTATCTCTTTTTCTATGTTATGCTCAATAGGTAATCCATGGCAATCCCAGCCAGGCACATACGGACAGCTATAACCCATCATCGTGCGCGATTTTATCACTATATCTTTAAGCACCTTATTTAGCACATGCCCCATATGGATATGTCCATTGGCATAAGGGGGGCCATCATGCAGAATAAAACTTTTAGCTGATTTTCTATCCTCAAGAATCTTATGGTAGATATCCATCTCATCCCACTGCTTAAGCATCAAGGGCTCTTTTTTAACAAGGTTAGCCTTCATTGGAAAATCTGTTCTGGGTAAATGCAGTGTATCCTTATAATCCATCATTCCCCCCTGAGTTTTGCATCGAATTTTTCTTTTAAGCCGTTATATATTCCCTTAATTATATTTTCAATCTCACTATCGGTAAAGGTAGCCTCATCGTTTCTTAAAACTATTCTGAATGTCAAGCTAACACCATCCTCAAGTTTATAGACATCAAACAGCGCCACTTTATAAACATAATCCTGTTTTTCGATGAAATCCTTTAGGCTGTTGGCATCTGTATTAGTATCAACCACCACAGACAGATCCCTGTATACGGTTGGAAGCTTTGGCAGCTGGGTGTATCTTAATGTTTCATTTTTTATAGATAAAAGTTTTGTTAAGTTTATCTCGCCAGCCACAATACGGGATCTTTTATCAAATTTTATATCGTATAAATCGTAAATATCGGGATGCAGCTCTCCAATATAGCCTATATCTTCATCATCATACATCAAATCCGCACTTCTGCCTGGATGTATATACGGCCTTTTTGAGCGAACAAAAGAGGGCTTTATGCCAATCAGGGCACAAACAGCATCTGCAATACCTTTTGCATCGTAGTAATCAAAATATCTATTATGCTCAAACCAGTCAAATTGCGCCCTACCCCACAGTAAAAATCCAGCGTTTACAAACTCCTCTGCAAAATTATCCTTTTTATAAAAAACCCTGCCCACCTCAAAAACAGGCACACCTCTTGCGCCGCGTGAGATGTTTAAAGAAAGCGCATCAAGTAAACCAACAAGCAGCGTTGTTCTCATTACATTCTGCGTATCTATTAAAGGATTTTTTAAATAAACAAATCTATCCTCGTTTTTATCAAAAATCTTAAGCTTTTTATCATCCACAAAAGAGTAATTTTTTGTTTCAAATAAACCCATATGGCTTAACAGTATCAAAACCTCTTCTGAAATCCTCTCTATCTCATCCTTCTGTTTGTAGTAGGTTGTAGTAACAGGCATTGTTTCTTTGATAGAGTCGTATCCTTTAATGCGTGCAATCTCTTCTGCTATATCCGCCTCACCATCTATATCAAACCTGTAGGTAGGAATCTGCACCTCTACCTTTTTCTGGTCAACCTGCTCAACACCAAAGTTTAAACCAACAAGAACATCAACAATTTCACTGGATGAAAACTCACTGCCAAGCAACCTGTTTATGCCATCAAAACTTACAATAACCTTCTTTGGTTCAAACTGGCGCACCTTTTTATCTATAAATCCTTTATAAATTTTACCGTTTGCATATTTCTGCATAAGGGAAAGGGCGTATTTTGATGCCAGACTGCATAAGTTGGGGTCAACCCCTCGCTCAAATCTATGAGAAGATTCTGTATGGAGTTTGAGCTTTCGTGCCGTTAGCCTGACACCAACAGGATCGAAAAAAGCACTCTCAAGTGCAACAGTTTTTGTCTTCTCATCCACACTTGAAAACTCACCGCCCATAACACCTGCTATAGCAACAGGTGTATTTTGATCTGCAATAACAGTCATGCTTCTGTCAAGCTTATATTCCTTCCCATCCAGAGCGGTTATCTTTTCATTATCCTTTGCCTTTCTTATAATAATACCACCATTTAGCTTGTTATAATCAAAAGCATGAAGCGGCTGACCCAAAGCTAAAAGCACATAATTTGTTATGTCAACAATATTGTTTATTGATCGCACTCCGCTTTTAAGCAGCCTCATTCTCATAAAAAACGGCGATTCAAAAATATCAATATCGGCCATTGCAAGCGTGTATCTCGGGCAACCATTTTTATCCTCAATGTCAACCGCAATAAACTCATCTATATGCTTATCAATTAAATCAAATTCCATCTTGGGTAGCTTTATTTCATTGCCAGCCAGAGCCTTAACATCTCTTGCAATACCTAAAATACTCAAAGCATCACCCCTATTGGGTGTAAGCTCTATCTCTATGATATGGTCGTTAAATTCATCTAAATCCTTTAATTTTGTTCCGTTTGCAAAGCTTTTATCCAGCCTGAATAGCTTATCTGAACTTTCCTCTAACTCCATCTCCTCGGCTGACAAAAACATGCCTTCAGATATAAACTCTCCAAATTTTCTCTTTTCAATGCTTTTATCACCAACACTACCACCAGCAACTACAACACCAAATTTCTCACCAACCTCAACTGTTTTATCAGCCGTTGCTATGTTTATCGTTTTACCACCGATATCAACACTGCAGTATGCTAAATTAGAGTCTTTTTTTAATTCTATGACTTCACCAACAACACTATCCCAGGTCGGTATGCTCATTATGCTATCTACCTCAAGACCCATCATTGTTAGCTTATCTGCCAAAGTATACGCATCATAGTCAAAATCGATAAATTCTCTAAGCCATCTGTATGAAACCCTCATAACAACCTACCCTTTGCCAATGAGAATTGCTCAAGAAACCTCAAGTCATTCTCAAAGAAAAGTTTTATATTGTCTATTCCATATTTAAGCATGGCAAAACGCTCTACACCTAAACCAAATGCAAAACCACTGTAAATATCCGGGTCGTATCCTCCATTTCTCAACACATTGGGATGAACCATGCCGCAACCTAAAACCTCTAAATATCCTGTATATGAGCAAACCCTGCAACCCTTTCCACCGCAGATAATGCATCCAATATCAACCTCGGCTGATGGTTCTGTAAAAGGAAAATAGCTTGGCCTAAACCTCACAGGAACATCGCCAAAGAAACGCCTCAAAAATCCACTCAAAACACCTTTTAAATCAGAAAAGCGAATATTTTTGTCAACAAGCAAACCTTCAACCTGATGAAACATAGGGGAATGGGTTATATCTGAGTCGCGCCTATAAACCCTTCCAGGTGATATAAACATAACAGGTGGTTGTTGTCTTTTCATAACCCTGATCTGTGTTGGCGATGTATGGGTCCTTAAAACCACATTATCATTTATGTAAAATGTATCCTGCATATCCCTTGCAGGATGTTCTTTTGGTATATTCAACAGCTCAAAATTGAACAGATCCAATTCAATCTCAGGTCCCACCTCTACACCAAAACCCAGTGATGAAAAAATCTCCTCAATCTCCATTATAGTTAGGGTAATGGGATGGATGCCACCAAAGTTTATACCTCTACCATCAAGCGTAATATCTATTGTTTCCTTTTTTAAGGATTCCTCTTTCTGTTTTTGTTTAATCTCCAAAAGCTTCTCGTTAAGTCTTTGCTCAATATATTCTTTTAACTCATTTATTTTGGCACCAAATTCTTTTCTTTTTTGTGGTTCAATATTTCTGAGGTTTTTAAACAGCTCACTTACCCTGCCCTTTTTACCCAAAAACCTTGCCTTTAGTTGCTTTAGAGATTCCTGATCTTTAACATCCACCAAAAGCTTATCAAACTCTTCTTTAATTCTTTCCATGGCGACTCCCAAAAATGAAAAAAGATGCGAAAATGCCTATGGCAGCATTTCGCATCTTTTAGTTGCAAAAATTAGATATTCTTATTTTACACTTTCAACAAGTTTTTTAAAGTTCTCTGGCTCTCTAATTGCAAGCTCACTTAACATTTTTCTATTTAACTCTATACCCTTTTCCTTCAAAAGATGTATAAATTTGCTATAGCTTAAGCCATACTCCCTTACAGCGGCATTGATCCTTGCAATCCACAGCTTCCTAAACTCTCTCTTTCTTACCTTTCTATCCCTGTAGGCGTAAGCTAAAGCCCTTCTAACACTCTCCTCTGCATTTTTATATGTAGAATGCCTTCTCTGATAATAACCTTTTGCAAGCTTTAAAATTTTCTTATGTCTTCTTCTTCTTTTAAAACCCGTCTTAACTCTCAACTTCTACCTCCCTTTCAATCCCACGGCATCAATTCTTTTAGATTGTGATGAAGCTGACCGCTTTTGATATAGTTAGGCCTTTTTAAGTTTCTCTTTCTTTTTCTTGGTTTATCAAACAAAAGGTGGCTTTTGTTAGCCCTTGCATGCTTGAAATACCCTTTGGCTGTTTTAGAAAACCTCTTTGCAGCCGCCCTTCTTGTTTTGAGTTTCATTGCTTCCTCCTACTTATTTGGTACAAACGACACAACTACCCTTCTACCCTGGCGATCAACCTTGCCTTCTATATTGCCAAGGTCTGCTAAATCCAATTTTAGCCTTTCTATAAGCTCATCCACCAGTTCCTTTTTATCTATCTCTCTGCCGCGCAAAAAGATATTAAACTTAACCTTATTTTTAGCCTCTAAAAAACTTCTTGCCATTTTTAACTTCGTCATGTAGTCGTTATCAGCTATTCTTGGTCTTAACTTAACCTCTTTGACTTTAATCGTCTTTTGAGCCTTTTTACTCTTCTGCTGCTTTTTCTGTTTTTCGTAGTTATACTTCCCATAGTCCATGATGCGGCAGACAATTGGATCCGCATTGGGAGATACAACCACTAAATCTAAACCAGCTTCTTTGGCTCTTCTTAAAGCCTCATTAAACGATACAACGCCTACCTGTTTTCCATCTTCAGCAATTAACCTTACCTTATCCGCCTTTATATTCTCATTAATTGGCGGAACTTCCTTTCTCCTGATTCTGAAATCGCCTCTTATAGCATCACCTCCTGCTTGAAACTTCTTCCTCTATATGTTTCACAAACTCATCTATACTAAAACAGCCCAGATCGCCCTCTTTGCGTTTCCTAACAGCTATATTGTTATTTTCAATCTCCTTGTCACCCACAATAACGAGGTATGGAATTTTATCTGTTTCACCAAACCTTATTTTCTTTGATAGAGTCTCATTACGCGACTCAAACTCCACCCTTACACCTGAATCCTTCAATCTCTCATAAACCTTATTTGCATACTCTTCATGTTTTACACTAACTGGAATCACGCGCACCTGAACAGGCGCAATCCACAGAGGAAAATCACCTTCGTAATTCTCAATCAGGATAGCTATAAACCGCTCTATAGAACCCAAAATGACCCTGTGAACCATCACGGGTTGTTTTTCTTTACCATCCTCATCGATATAAGTTAAATTGAAACGCTCTGGCAGGGTAAAATCACACTGAATTGTAGCACACTGCCAGCTTCTGCCTATTGCATCCTTTAGTTTTACATCTATTTTTGGACCATAAAAGGCACCGTCGCCTTCGTTAATATCATACTTTTTGCCAGTGGACTTAAGAGCGTTAATAAGGGCGTTTGTTGCAAGCTCCCACTGCTCATCCGTTCCAATTGAGTTCTCAGGCCTTGTTGAGATCTCAAGGTCATACTCAAAACCAAAAAGACCCATAACATCCTGCACAAAGTTTAAAACACCAATAATCTCATCGTTAAGCTGATCGGGTCTACAAAAGATATGCGCATCATCCTGCGTAAATTCTCTAACCCTCAACAAACCATGCAAAACACCGCTTTTCTCATGTCTGTGAACCACACCCAATTCAAAATATCTTTTAGGTAGCTCACGATAGCTGCGTTTTTTTGATTTATATACCATTATGTGACCCAAACAGTTCATCGGTTTTATGCCAAAGCTTTGATTATCGATTTCTGTAAAATACATATTTTCTCTGTAATGATCGAAATGACCGCTTCTCTTCCATAAATCGGTCCTTAAAATTTCAGGGCCTTTAACAAATTCATAACCCCTCTTTAGATGCTCTTTGCGTTCAAAATCCTCTATCAAATACCTCAACATTGCACCCTTTGGATGCCAGATAATCAAACCGGGCCCAACCTCATCGGTTATACTGAATAGATCAAGTTGCTTACCCAACTTTCTGTGATCCCTCTTTTTAACCTCTTTAAGAAACCTCAGATAGTTATCAAGCTGCTGTTTTGTTGCAAATGCAGCACCATAGACACGTTGCAACATCGGGCGGTTTTCATCACCTTTAAAATACGCTCCAGCCACACTTAAAAGCTTAAAATACTTCAAATAACCTGTTGATGGAATGTGTGGCCCCCTGCATAGATCTGTAAAATCGCCCTGCGTATAAAAACTAACAACATCATCGTCAATATCTTCTATTATTTCAACCTTATATTCATCGCCCTTTTGTTTAAAATACTCTACAGCTTCCTGTTTTGACAACTCCCTTCGCTTAAATGGATAGTTTGCCCCAACGATTTTTTTCATCTCTTTTTCTATTTTTTTGAGGTCATCCTCACCAAGCGTTCTACCCACATCAATATCGTAATAAAAGCCGTTTTCTATAGCAGGCCCTATTGCAAACTTAGCATCGGGAAACAGTTTTTGAATCGCCTGTGCCATAATATGTGCTGCAGAGTGTCTTAATATATCAAGCCCCTCTTTTGAGTTGACATCGATAAACTCCACATCGCTGTCTGAATCAAGAGTGATATCAAGGTCAACAACTTTACCGTTAACTTTAGCCGCAACAATATCCTTTAGTTTGTTTTTCTTTACATATTCAAGGAGATTTGTTCCTTTATCAAGCTTCATTATCACGCCTCATAAATAAAAAAATGGTGGGCGCAAGTGGTTTCGAACCACTGACCTCTTGCGCGTCAAGCAAGCGCTCTCCCCCTGAGCTATGCGCCCAAATGCTGGGATTAGTTATCATTTTAACGCCAAATTGTCAAGTGTATTGGATGCATTGTCAATACAAAAGTCTAAAAGTAGCTATTATTATCATCAAAAAAAGATCTCATGCCGCTATCAAAACTCTCACCAAGATTATTAAACATTCCACCATAGTAACTACCGGCAATATCACCAAAATTAATAAACAGATAGAATATAACTACAAATGTATAGCCAGTTAATAGCAAAACAAAGTAAACGGTTTTCCAAAGAAACCTTATCAGCACTTTACAGTTCACTTTTTCAAATTTATTCACTAAATAAAACGCAACAAACCACTTAAATAGACACAGCAAATTTATTTTTTAGCTGTCCAGAAACGGCAGATATTTCGTCTAAAAACAGTGAAGAACTTGCTCGTTAATCATTAAAAAATTGCCCTAAAAGGAGGTCTGAAGTGGTAGTTTATCTGTGCACCAAAATATGCACAACACCAACATCCCGTTCACCGCCGATCTAATATGCACATAAATCTTACAAAAAAAATCATTAAACAAGAGGTGAGGTATGGATCCTGTCAATTTTCTTTCGCAATTTTCTTCTCGGTAAGCATTTATAAACATTCCCTATGCTACCTTAAACCGGTCTTGGAATTTATCCATAACTTCCTGTAATTTCTGTGGATGTATGTAACTTCTCTCGGCCAACCAATCTTCTGTGTATTCCATCAAATATGACACAATAAGCCTCAAATACGATTCCTTAGATGGAAATATAGACACTACCCTTGAACGTCTGCGTATTTCTTCATTTATGCGTTCCAATGCATTGGTTGAACTTATTTTTCGCTTATCTATTTGCGGAAAATAGTAAAATTGTAGAGAATCTTGAAGACCTTCCTG
>NZ_JQLX01000011.1 GCF_000744435.1 Hippea jasoniae | reverse complement strand
CAGGAAGGTCTTCAAGATTCTCTACAATTTTACTATTTTCCGCAAATAGATAAGCGAAAAATAAGTTCAACCAATGCATTGGAACGCATAAATGAAGAAATACGCAGACGTTCAAGGGTAGTGTCTATATTTCCATCTAAGGAATCGTATTTGAGGCTTATTGTGTCATATTTGATGGAATACACAGAAGATTGGTTGGCCGAGAGAAGTTACATACATCCACAGAAATTACAGGAAGTTATGGATAAATTCCAAGACCGGTTTAAGGTAGCATAGGGAATGTTTATAAATGCTTACCGAGAAGAAAATTGCGAAAGAAAATTGACAGGATCCATTTCATTTATGTCTCTTTTGAGTTTTCCTATCTCGTTATTCCTTATAACTTTAAACCTGAATTGCAACTTTCCTTTTTTGAATTCATTAATTGCATCGGCTACCTCTTGCAGTGGATCAAGTAGGTATTCTTTGGTTATATAGAAGCTTGCAATAGAGAATGCGAACAGCATAAGATAAAGAATAACAAGTATAACTTTAGCTTTGTTGATTTTGTTGTGTAAAACTTCCACATTGAAACTGGTTTCCTTGACTTTATTTATTGTTAATATATTTATGATTTTATCTACTTCGTTAATGCTTGCAAAGGTTTGCTCATCGGTATGTAGGCTATAAATATCGGTTGCATTGCCAAAGACCTTATTCAATTGATTTTGAATATGTTTCTGAATTAATGATAAATACTGAGCATCATCTTTTGATAATTTACTTCTCTCTAAGTTATTATTTATTAACACTATTATTTCTTTTAATAATCTTTTTATTTTAGGAATACCGCTGCTGTCGTTGTTCAAAAGAGAGAGTAAAAATATCTTTTCTGCAGTGTTGTATTTGTTTTCTATTTCGTGGTAAAGATTTAATTGTTTAATGCTTTCCGATTCGATTAACTGCAGGTTGTGTTTACTTAACTGAACAATTTTAAAGGTGTACCCTGCAGTTATTGCAAAACCTATAAACATTAACAATAATATAGAAGCTGTGAGAGTTTTAACTGATATGTTACTCATATCAGCACCTCCTCATATATTTGTTTCATATAATAATATAAATCCAAAATTATTTCAATATTTTGTTAATCAATTATTAATAAAATATTTCAGTTAAGAAAATATATAACTATGGAAACATTTTTGAGGGTTGCTTTATTGTTTAAACCTTTTTGCAATAGGATGGAGAATTTAATACAATAAACTAAAAAACAGGAGGAGAGCATGAGAAAGAATGTAGCCCTTGGTGTAGATGTTGATAAAAAAACCCTATGGAGTAAGCATTTTGGTATGTCTCCATATTATCTTGTGTTTGACAGGGATGGTAATTTTATTAGAGAGGTTGAAAATCCTTTTGCAAAACAGAAAAAACACCACGACGATCCCTCTTTGATAGTTGAGTTGCTTGATGATGTGTTTTTGTTTATAGCCAAGGCGATGGGCCAAAAATCAAGGCAAAGGCTAACTAATGAATTTAAGATAGAAACACTTATAACCGACAAAAATAGCGTGGATGATGCTATCGCTTACTACCTTGATGTAAAAAGGAATATAGATGTATTTGAACGCTGCTTTGAAAAATATGAAGCGTGGTTTGATAAGTATGCAGCAGTTTATGAAAGTGAGCTTAATATGTTAAAAGCAATATTGCCGCCTTTTGAAAGGGCGCTTGAAGTTGGTGTAGGAAGTGGTAGATTTGCTGCTCCATTGGGTATTAAAGAAGGTGTTGAACCCTCCAGCGAAATGGCAAAGATAGCCACAGAAAGAGGCATTAAAATCTATCCTGCTTTTGCAGAAAATTTACCGCTTGAGAATAACAGCTATGATTTTGTGTTGATTGCCGTTACGATCTGCTTTGTAAAAGACCCCAAAAAAACATTAAAAGAGGCTTATAGAGTGCTAAAAGAGGATGGAAAAATCGTTGTTGCAATAGTCGACAG
Organism: Hippea jasoniae; assembly: GCF_000744435.1. Classification (NCBI taxonomy): domain Bacteria; kingdom Pseudomonadati; phylum Campylobacterota; class Desulfurellia; order Desulfurellales; family Hippeaceae; genus Hippea; species Hippea jasoniae. Next base: position 276,878 of record NZ_JQLX01000011.1, on the reverse strand, counting down.
AGAAACACAGATTGGCAAAGAGTATCTAAATAAAAAGGAAAAAGGTCAGTTTTATAGATATGTAAACTTTTTCTCAACAGAGGAAATTCATCGGCTATTGGAAGATGCTGGTTTCAGGATTGAAAATACTTATCAAACCCTCTTTGGTAAAAGTATAAAAGATATAAACTCAGTGCAGGGTTTTAGGGAAGGTTATGGCGAGGGCGGATTTGTAGCTGTTTTGGGGAGTAAATGATGCTTGAGCTTATCCATAAGGCTTTTTCTTCGGCTATATCTGAATTTTTTACAATAGCAATTATTGTTTTGTTTGTTGTTGGGTTTGTTATGTGGTTATATGTGCCGTTTATGATTTATTCTATTAAAAAGGAATTGAAAAGGATTAGAGGTATTTTAGAGGAAAAAAATAAAATTAGTCTTGACTAATAAAGAAAGAGGTGTATAATTCAAGCTATGAGACTTTCGGATGGTGAAGTTGGAAAAAGCTATATGATCAAGTCGATTGAAGGCGGATGTATGGCAAAGGATAGACTGCTGAAGTTGGGTTTAATTCCTGGCAGTATTATAACATTAAAAAGAAAGGCTCCATTAAGGGGGCCTTTGATGGTTGAAATCAATGGCAACGATGTTGTTGTGGGCAGAGGAATCTCTGTAAAAATCATCATCGAGGAGTTAGCTTGAAAACAATAGCCTTAATTGGACAACCCAATTGCGGCAAAAGCACCCTTTTTAATCAGATAGCAGGATACAAAAGCCTTTCTGCCAATTTTCCTGGTGCTACCGTTGAATATACCAAAGGTCAAACCTACATTAACGATGAGCTTGTGGAGGTTGTAGACCTTCCAGGCACATATTCTTTAAGCTGGTATGACGATGCAGAAAAAGAAACAGTCAAAGCCCTGTTTTCTATGGATATAGATGTAATAGTCAACATCATCGATGCATCCTCACTTATTAGAAGCATAGAGTTGACGATAGAGCTTATGTCGCTATCAAAGCCTATGGTTGTGGCGTTAAATATGATGGATGAGGCAGCAAGAAAGGGTATCTATATCGATATCAAAAAGCTTGAGAATATATTGGGTGTAAAAGTGGTGCCGATTGTTGCAAAAAAGGGCAAAGGTGTTGCAAGTCTTTTGAAGGAAACAATGAATGCCAAACCGCCCCTGAAGCGTTGTGTTTATTCAAGGGGTGTTGAAAAGTATATAACAAAGGTGTCTGAATGTATTTCTGATAATAATGTAAAAACCCAGTGGCCTACAAAACTGTTGGCTATAAAGGCTATAGAGGGTTTTAAGCCGTGTGAAGAAATAGTAGAAGCAACTCAGCCGTGCAGACAGGCTTTAAAAGAGGCAAAATTTGCTTTAAAAGAAGGGCTTGTGATAGTTCAGGAAAGACATGCCCTATGCATGGATATATTTGAAGCTGTAGCAAGAGTTAAAAAACCAAAGAAAAAAAACACAGAAGGCGTTCTGGATCAATACCTGCTCCATCCAGTGTTTGGCTATTTTTTTATGTTTTTAATTTTCTTTGTAATTTTTTATGTGGTTTTCAACGGAGGGGTACCTGTTGAGAACTTTATTATCTCGATTTTCGATAAAATCGACGGCTTTATAGAGCAGTCGCTGTTGCAACATAAACTCCTTCTTGCAATAACAAAGGGCGTTGTGGATGGCGTGGGTGCTGCCTTTGGTATAGCTTTTCCCTATCTATTGCCGTTTCTGTTTTTGATTTCCCTGCTTGAGGATGTGGGTTATCTGCCACGCATCGGGTTTTTGATGGATTCGTTGATGCATAAGATGGGGATTCACGGCACAAGCGTTATACCGTTTGTTTCTGGATATGGTTGTAGTGTGCCTGCTGTTATGGCTGTAAGGATTTTAAAGGGAAAAAAAGAGAAGTTTATTTCGGCCTTTTTAGCCTCGATGGTGCCATGTTCTGCAAGAACCACCGTGATTATGGGTCTTGTAGGTTATTTTCTTGGTTATGGGTATGCGATTTTGTTGTATGGTTTTAATATCGCGGTGATATTTGTAAGCGGCGTTATTCTAAAACGGCTCTTGCCTGGCATCAATCCTGAAATGATTATAGATATTCCGCCATATAGGCTGCCAACCACAAAAACACTGCTTTTGAAAACATGGCATAAGGTAAAGGATTTTGTTTTCTTAGCTGTACCCATGCTTATTGGTGGTAGCGTTGTTTTGACATTGATTAATTACTATCATTTAGACGGCTATATAAATCAGTTTTTCAAACCGTTTCTTGAGGGTGTTTTGGGCTTGCCGGCTGCTGTGGGAGTTGTGTTGATATTTGGAATTTTAAAGAAAGAGTTAACGTTATTGATGTTGTATCAGGCTCTGGGTTTATCCACCCTTGCTGCAATTCCAAAGGTGTTAACCCCCCATCAAATGCTTACATTTACCGTGTTTGTAATGTTTTATGTGCCCTGTCTTGCAACAATTGCTGCTATTAAAAAAGAAGTGGGTACAAAATCGGCTCTTATAATAACGGCATTAAGCTTCTTTATAGCCTCTTTTCTTGCATTTTTAGTAAGATTTATCTAAAAATATAAGTAATGTTAGAGGTTTATACTGACGGTAGCTGCATTGATAAGGATAAAGCCGATGGTCAAAGTGTTGGTGGCTGGGGTGTTTATATAGTTTTTGATAAGAAAAGTGTGAGCTTTTCTGGCTACATAGACTGTATAAATCCTGCCTATGTAGAGTTTTTTGCCGTTTTAAAGGCGTTTGAATATATTGATTTCTACCTTGATGAGCATAAAAATATCGATTTCTATGTGGATTGCGATTATGTTGTAACGATTTTAAAAGAATTATCGCTTAAAAAAAAGATAACCTATAAAGGAAAACTTATAAGGCAAAATTTCTCACTTATTAAAGAAATTGCCACCTATTTAGATAAGTTTGAAATAACTTGGCACATTGTCAAGTCCCACAGGGGCAACAAGGGAAACGAAATGGCAGATATGCTGGCACGAAAGGCTGCAAAACAGAAAATAAAGTAAAGGAGCAGGCTAAGCCGCTCCTATTAGATAAGTGCTTTTTCTTTCAGAACTTTGGCTATTGTTTCTCCTATAAATCCTGGGTTTTCAATGGTATGAACACCAGCTTCCCTTAAAGCCTTATATTTTGATTCTGCTGTGCCGCTCTTTCCCATGATGATAGCACCGGCATGGCCCATTCTTCTTCCTGGAGGTGCAGTTCTACCAGCAATAAATGCAAATACCGGTTTGGTTATACCACCATTTTTAATGAATTCAGCAGCTTTCTCCTCGGCATTACCACCGATTTCACCGACCATCATTACAGCTTCTGTCTCTGGGTCTTCTTCAAATTTTTTCAGCCAGAAGATATAGTCTGTTCCAACAATTGGATCACCACCTATTCCCACGCATGTTGACTGGCCCAACCCTGCTTTTGTTATCTGATCAGCTGTTTCATAAAGCAGTGTTCCACTTCTTGAGATAATACCTACACTACCGCGTGTAAATATATGACCCGGCATAATACCTATCTTTGTTGCTCCAGGTGTTATAATGCCAGGGCAGTTTGGCCCTATCAGTGTAACACCCTCTTTTTCTATAACCCTTTTGACCTTTACCATGTCAAGTACAGGGATACCTTCTGTTATACATACAACGGTTTTTATGCCGCTTCCTACAGCTTCCAGTATTGCATCGGCAGCAAATGGCGGTGGAACAAAAATCAGGCTGACATTGGGATGAGTTTCTTTAACTGCCTCTTCAACTGTATTAAAAACGGGAATATCACCGACTTTTTGTCCACCCTTTCCTGGCGTTACACCAGCAACAACCTTTGTGCCATACTCTTTACATGCCAGGGCGTGATAACTTCCCTCTTTACCTGTTATACCCTGCACTAAAACCCTGCTTGTTCTATATACACATACAGCCATCGGCTACTTCTCCTTCTTATCTTCTTTGTTTTCTTTTTTGCTATTTGTAGATTGGGTATTTTCCTTTGCAAGTCTTGTAATCATCTCTGCAGCTTCCCTTAAGTCATTAGCTACATAGAATTTCATCGGTGCTTTCTTTAGGATCTCCATACCTTCTTCTCTGTTCATTCCTGTTAATCTAATAACAACAGGTATGTCAACTTTAACCCTGTTAAGAGCCTGAATTATACCATTTGCAACTTTGTCACATCTTACGATGCCGCCAAAGATATTGATAAACATTGCTTTTACTTTAGGATCCCTGGTAATAATCTCAAATCCCTTTGCTATAGTCTCAGGTGTTGCTTCTCCTCCAACATCCAAGAAGTTTGCAGGTTCTCCACCGGCTAATTTAATAACGTCCATTGTTGTCATTGCAAGACCTGCACCGTTAACCATACAGCCGATATTGCCTGTGAGTTTTATAAAATTTAAACCTGAGAATCGTGCTTCAAGTTCGTCAGGATCTGCCTCTGTTAGATCTCTCATCTTTGATATATCTTTTCTTCTGTAGAGTGCGTTATCGTCAATATCCATTTTTGCATCAACTGCCAGCAAATGACCCGATTTTAAAACAACAAGTGGGTTTAGCTCAAGAAGAGAGCAATCCTTCTCAACAAAAACCTTATAAAGAGCACTGAATAGCTTTGCTGCTTCTTTTTCCTGAGCCATCAAATCAAGGTCGTATTTCAGTCGCCTGATCTGATAGGGTAGAAATCCAACAACTGGATCGATCGGGATTTTAATAATATCCTCGGGATATTTTTCTGCCACCTCTTCAATACTCATACCACCCCTTTTTGAAGCTATAACAGTTGGTCTTGAGGTGGTTCTGTCGATTACAATTGAAAAATACAGCTCCCTTTCGATGTCGGCAGCTTTTTCAACTAATAGCTTTCTGATTACTACACCCTCAGGGCCTGTTTGTTTTGTTACCAATTTTTTACCAAACAGCTCTTGAGCTACCTCTCTGACCTCATCGGATGTCCTTGCAATTTTTACTCCGCCAGCCTTACCTCTACCGCCTGTTAAAACCTGAGCCTTTAAGACCACAGGCAAACCTAATTCCATAGAGACCATCCATGCATCATCGGGGAAATAAGTAACCCTTCCCTCTGGTACTGGTACGCCGTAGCTTGCCAGCACCTCTTTAGCCTGATATTCATGAAGTTTCATCCACAACCTCCAGTTAAAAATAAAAATTACATTAAGAAATAAACCATACTTCTTTATTTATAAACTTTTTTCATTAAAAGTCAAGTTCTTTTTACCTTTACGTATACGTAGTAGTAAAAATTATTTCTCATCTTTCTATAAATGCATATGCGTTGTGATTATGAATGCTTTCAAAATTTTCAACCTCTACAGTAAAATGCGATATTCTTACATCTTTTTCTAATTTAATTGTAATATTTCGGGCAATATCCTCAACAAACATGGGATTTTGGTAGGCTTTTTCTGTAACATATTTTTCATCAGGTCTTTTTAGAAGCGAGTAAATATCGCAGCTTGCAGAGCTTTCTGCGATTTCTACCATATCTTCAATCCAAACAAACTCTTTTAGCTGAGCTTTTATTGTTGCTATGCCTCGCTGGTTGTGGGCTCCAAAATCGCTTATTTCTTTTGAACAGGGGCATAGGCTTGTAATCGGCACTCTGACCGTTAAAAACAACTCCTCAGATTGTTTATCTCCATATGCTTCCACAGTGCAACTATAACTCATAAGGGAGGCGATTTTTGTTACAGGAGCCTGTTTCTCCATGAAATACGGAAAGTTAAGTTCTATGTATGATTTTTCAGCCGATAGTCTATTTTGCATCTCTTTTAGGATTTTGCCGATTTTGCGAATGTCGATGCAATCCTTGTTCTCATTGAGTATCTCTATAAACCTGCTCATATGCGTGCCTTTAAAATGGGAGGGAAGCAAGACATACATGTTGATTTTGGCTATGGTATGCTGCTGTTTTTTATGCTTATCCAGCAACACAATCGGGTAGGTGATGTTTTTAACTCCCACTTTATCTATTGGTATGTTGCGGTTATCCTTTTGGGATTGCACATCCTTTAAATTCATGCCGATATTTTACACAAAAAAGTAATCCATGCAACTTGACTTTTGTCAAAGATGAAATATTTTAATAGCGGAGGTGAGAGTATGAATAGTATAAAGACCGTGTTGTTTTTAACTATATTGATGGGGCTGTTTATATTTGTTGGCAAGCTTATCGGCGGTCAGGTTGGTATGGTTGTGGCGTTTATTCTGGCCGTGATGATGAATATCTTTAGCTATTTCTTTTCAGATAAAATTGCATTGAAGATGTACAACGCCTATCCTGCAGATGAAAATGAATTTCGCTGGCTTTATGATATAGTAAGAAAACTTGCACAAAGGGCAAATCTTCCCATGCCCAAAATATACATCATTCCTCAGGCTGCACCTAATGCTTTTGCCACAGGCAGAAATCCAGAACATGCTGTGGTTGCTGTAACACAGGGTGCACTTGAACTTCTAACAAAAGAGGAGTTAGCGGGCGTTTTAGGTCATGAATTGGGTCATATAAAACATAGGGATATTTTAATCTCAACAGTGGTTGCTATAATTGCAGGAGCAATAATGATTCTTGCCGATATGGCTCGATGGGCTGCCATCTTTGGGGGTTTAAGCAGGGATGGTGAAGGTGATGACCATCCACTTGTCCTGCTGCTTATGGCTTTGGTTGCACCACTTGCTGCAACGCTTATTCAGCTTGCCATATCACGAGCAAGGGAGTTTGAGGCAGATAAAGCAGGCGCTATCTACAGCGGAAACCCTCTCTATCTTGCAACTGCTCTCGAAAAACTTGAAGCCTACGCGCAGAGGATCCCTTTTAAGGGTAACCCCGTTACAGAAAATCTTTTTATAGTCAACCCCTTTTCTGCTGGTGGGGCTTTATTGAAACTGTTCTCCACACATCCACCAACGCAGGAGCGCATTAAGCGATTAAGGGAAATGGCCAGAAACGGTATCTAATATTTTTTGAACTGGATCATCATGCTCTACATCGATCCATATTGCATTTTTAAATCTGCTTTTTAAAAAGGTTAGTTGCCGTTTGGCGTATTTGATTGTTGAATCGGCAATTTTCTCAGCTAATTCATCTTTTGTTTTGATTTTTCTTAAAATATACTCAACAGTCTCTTTATAGCCTATGGCTTTTATTGCATCGCAGTCTAAAAAACCCTTATGCAGAAGTTTTTCTGTTTCTTCTATAATGCCCGAGCTAACCATCTGTTTTGATCGCTTTAAGATTCTTTTGCTTAACCAATCCTTTGAGGCATACAGTACAAATATGAAAAAACTCTGATTTTCTGCATGCTTTTGTTTAAAAAACTCACTTATGGGTGTTCTTGAGCTGACAAATACAGATAAACCACGCTTGATTCTCTGGCAATCCGTTTCTTTAATATGGGATGCCCATGTTTTATCTATTACCCTTAGCCATTCATAGAGTCTTGGTGAGTCAAACTCATCACAATAATCATCAAAAAATCTTTTTACTTGAGAATTAACCTCAGGGATGTTGTTTAGACCGTTGATTAAAGCATCAAGATAGAATCCTGTTCCACCGGCAACTATAGCAGGTTTGCCTTTTTTATTGATAATTTTAATAAGTTTTTGTGCTACTTTTGCAAACTCACCAGCACTAAATATCTCGCAGGGATTTTTTATGTCGATCAGATAGTGCCTTACAGCATTTAGCTGTTGTTTGTCTGGCTTTGCTGTGCCTATATCGAGCCCTTTGTATATCTGCATGGAATCGGCAGAGATTATCTCTCCGCCGATTCTTTTTGCTATTGTAATTGTTGTATCTGTTTTGCCGGTAGCCGTTGGGCCTGTTATAACTATATTTTTCACTCTAAAACTTGTTCTGGTGGTGTATATTCAAGATTATGAGCTTTGGCAACAGGCTCACATGTAATCTTGCCTTTTACTACATTCAACCCTTTTTTGATTGCTGGATAGCGTTTTGCTGCCTCTTTCCACCCTAAATCGGCTATCAACAAAGCAAAGGGCAGTGTTGAGTTTGTTAGTGCAAATGTTGATGTTCTTGCATAGGCTCCCGGCATATTGGCAACACAGTAGTGCAAAACACCATCAACCTCATAAACAGGATCTGCATGGGTTGTTGGATGGGATGTTTCTACGCATCCACCCTGATCAATCGATACATCAACAATGACAGAGCCTTTTTTCATTGTCTTTAGCATATCTTTTCTTATCAATTTGGGTGTTTTTGCACCTGGAATAAGTACTGTTCCTATAACAGCATCAGCGTCTTTAATCTCCTCTTCAATTGTGTGAATGTTAGACATAATCATCTGGCAGTTTTTGGGCAGCACATCCTCTAAATACCTCAATCTTTCAGCGTTTATATCTAAAACTATTACACTTGCACCCATCCCACTTGCCACCTTTGCAGCATTTAGGCCAGCAGTGCCTCCTCCTAATATAACGAACTTTGCAGAATGCACGCCTGTTACACCGCCTGCCAAAACCCCTCTGCCTCCGTATGGTTTTGCAAGGTAGTATGCAGCCATAATTGATGCCATTTTGCCTGCAACCTCACTCATCGGCTCAAGTAGAGGCAGTTTGCCATCGACCTCTATTGTTTCATAGGCTATTGCTACTACACCGCTTTTTTTAAGACCGATTGTCTGGGTGTAGTCTGGAGCAAGGTGCAGGTATGTAAAGAGTATCTGGTTGGGTTTTAGCATCTCAATCTCTATAGACTGAGGCTCTTTTACTTTAACTATCATTTCTGCATTATCAAAGATCTCTTTTGCAGTGTTGACAATTTTGGCACCGGAATTTATGTATTCTTCATCGCTTATTCCACTGCCTATTCCGGCACTTTTTTCAATGAGAACCGTATGCCCTTTTTCTGAAAACTCCCTTACACCGGCTGGTGTTATGCCCACCCTGTTTTCGTTTGGCTTGATCTCTTTTGGTACTCCAATAATCATCTTTCACCCCTTTTTAAATTTTGGTTTTGCTACAAATTCACACTGTTTGCCGCCTTTTGCTATGGTTGAAATCTCTTCTATTTCCATCACCTCACCAGAAATCATCTGTGCAAACCCTAACATTAAACCTGCCGTTATATTGCAAAAGCCTTTCTGTTTTGAGTAGGGCATAAAATGACACTCATTAAGCGTGAATCTTATGGTATTGTTATCCTGTAATTCTATTGTTATGGCTGGGCCACCTTTTGTTTTTATAAGCTCTGGGAGTATTTTAACTATCTCCTCTTTTGATAGATTTTTCATTAATGAGGTGTCCATATCGAGAGCCTGCATCATTTGAGACGGTATGTTTTTTGCAAGTAACCTCCTTAAAACCTTTGTGCTCTGTTTACCTCCAAAGTAATCTAAAGCTTCAATCAAATTTGCCATCACTATTGCTGCGTATTTATAGCAGATGTGATCCAGAACGCATCTTGTTGGTGTATCAAGACATTTTTCCATCTCTTTTGCTTCCTTTTTTACAATTGCCATTTTTCACCTCAAATAAGTTTATTTAAGAATAAAAAGACAGCTACAGCCGAGACAGCAAGCATAAATAGAAATGCTTTCCATACAGTTTTTGAGAGAGTTTTGCTGCCAAACATCTGAGCGTATATGCCTTTAACCAATGTATTTGTTATACTTGAAATAATGATACCAATCAAAGCCACATCTATATTTATTACACCGCTTTTTGATAACTGGCTCATGGAAATCGTTAAAGGATCTACATCTGCTATACCGCTGATAAAGCCAAGCAGATAGATACCGCTGTTGCCTAAATATGTATGCGCTAATTTTGATAAGATCAATATAATTAGGTAAAACACACCAAACATCAAGGCATGAGATAAATCGTAAGGATTTGAAAAAACAACCTCTACCGATTCGTTTTCTTTAAAAGGTGTTTTAATAAAAAAAACCATGCCTGCAGCAAACATAATAACGGCAAAAACACCAAATTTTATCGCTATTGACGGATATATTACAAACATGATGATAAACTGGCGTAAAAACATTATCGAGCTTGCAAGAACTATGCCCATGGCAAGATCTTTTGAGAGTATATCAGCCTCTTTTGAGCGTTTTGAAAAAGCCAGTGTAACAGCCGTTGAGCTCATAAGACCGCCCAGTATAGCTGTCATAAATAAACCTTTTTTTGAGCCAAACAGCTTTGTTGCGAAATATGCTGCAAACGATATGGAGGATATCAAAACAACCATGGTCCACACAGAGCGGGGATTGATATTTAAAAAAGTAAATCCCCTGTTGGGTAGAAGTGGGTAGAGAATGGCAGTAACAATAAGAAATTTTAAAATAGCCGCCATATCTTTTTCATATATATACTTCTCAACAAAATCATGGAGTGTTTCCCTTAAAGAGAGTATGACCGTTATTAGTATGCTCAATGCAGCAGCCTCAACAATATAACCCTTTGCTAAAACAACACCTACAATAAAGGTAAAAAGCCCGGCAACCTCTGTTGTTATGCCCTTTTTGTTGAATTTAAATGCTTCATAAACATATTCTCCAACAATCATAAGAGAAAAACAAAAAAACACGATAGCAACCAGTATAGCTGAATGTAAAAAATACTCTATAGAAAACCCTAACATCGATATTAAAGGAAATGTTCTTATGCCACCAAAGTGTTTTTCCTCTATTTTTCTATGGTAGGATTCCTGCTCAAGACCGATCAATCCGCCAAGCAAAATACTTGTAATAAGCAAAAAAAACCATTGAGGAATCCATTTAAATATCTCCATGCAAAAACAATAATCATTAGGAGAGCTTTTTTCAAGTATTAATAGCTGTAAAGAAATGCCAGCAAAATATAAATCAGGGGTAGAATGTAGATAATAGCTTTAAATTGCCTGCCTTACGGTTTTTAAAAAATAAAATAATCAAAAGAGGTATAAATACACTTGTACCCCTTAGTCCCATAGACATGTAACTATAATCAAGTATGGTAGAATCAAGTCCACTTAGCACTATAACTGCGGCAGTTAAAAGCACAATAAGCGTGATAGATCTTATTAGCTTCAAACTGTTACCTTTAAATCGATTTTTGATAAAATCAACATAGAGGTTTGTTGTAACACCAAGTGTTAAACCGGCAGCTGTTCCTATGATTATTATCGCTAAGGCTGCCATAAAAAACGCTGCTACAAAAGGGTTTAAATAATCTTTTAAAAAATAGGCGAAAACCAGGGTCGTATTTTTTATACCAGGATGGTGAATTCTCATAAATAGACCTATAATAACCCCCATTATGCCAACAGGAGGGATTAGTGCTGCTGAGAAAAATGCGCCTTTTTGGGCGGTTTTTATGTCTTTTGCAGAAAATATAGCCTGCAGGTATGTCTGTGTGGATAAAACGCCTATCACCATAGATAAAGAATCGATAGCTGCCTTTGATATTCCGTATCCTTTTATTCCTACTATGTCATTTACGGTTAAATTGCTGAATATTTCTGTTCCAAAGTTTGTTTTTACCAGTGCAATAACCGTTGACGTCAGCAGCAGAAAATACATCAAGAAAACTTTGATTTTACCTATAAAAGACGATGATGTAATGCCACCCTTTATTACAAATACCGTTATGACAATAAAGCTTATTAGTGTTGCTGATGTTTTATTAATGTTGTAAATTGTTATAAATATTGACATAACAGCAAGAAATTGAGCTATGATGTGAACATACATACCCAAAGAACTAAAAAAGCTGGTATATTTTTGAATTTTTCTTCCAAAATATATTCCTATAAACTCACTTACTGTAACAACCTCTTTTTCTCTAAGCGGTTTTGAAAAGAATAGACCCAATAGTAAACATGCTACACCGCTAAATAGTGTAAATATCCAGGCTGATAAACCGTAAACATAGGCAAGTTGCACAGTGCCAACCGTTGAGGCTCCACCAACAAGCGTTCCGATAATCACATACGAAACACCGCTTGAGGATAGGTTTCTGTTTGCAAGCGTATAATCGTTATCGTTTTTTGCCTTGGAGTTTTTTAAAAGCCAAAAAGATATGGCAACAACTATTGAGCTAAAAAAAATTTTAACAATCATTGTTAAGTAAAGTATATAAAATAACATAATCTAAATCCAGCGTTACAAAATTAGTTAAAGAACAAGGACTATTAGATTGAGTATATAAGTATTATTGGCCTGTTGACAATGATAAAAACTGCGATTTTATAGGGAGGGAAAAGTTAAAAAACCTACAATAAAGCTTTATAATAGTATGAGACGATAAGCTAAACAATTAAATCTTCTAAAACTCCTCTGGTAGACTCATTGCTTTTACAGGGCAAACCTTTACACAATAACCACAGGCAATACATCTATCTTTAAACAGTTCCACATACATTGTTTTTCTATCCGTTATTGTGAGAGCCTCTGTTGGACAAACAGCCACGCAAAATCCGCAGTGATAACATAGTTTTTCATCCCGCTGAATGCTTTCTTCAACAAATCTAATCGAGACACCATTTTCTTCTAAATAATCCAGGCCTTTGTCAAAATTGTCTTTCTTGCCGCTGATTTCAAGGGTTAATATACCCTCTTTGCGTGGAAAAATATTTGCCCTCATGATATTAAATGTTAAATCAAATTTTTTACATATATCTGAAACAAGCGGCTTATCTGCTATATCTTTTGGAAACCTTAATACAACTTTTTTAGAAATCATAATCCCTCCTAAACAAGCTCTAAATTTCCCCACACACCTATTCTTTTATCTTTAATAAAAACACACCCAACAATATCTTTTTTTGAAGCAAACTCAATAGCCTCTTTTATATCGTCTTCTGTATTAATCATATTTGCCGTTTTTGTTGCCAGTGCATCGCAAAAGGCTACATCAAAACCCACAATTGTTGCAAGGTCTGCTTTTCCAAAGCTTAAAGATGGCCCTATTTTAGCACTTGATGAGCAGATTCCGTAAGGTTTTTGGCTTTTTTCTAACCTAATGTGCAGTTTATCCTTAAAAAAAGTGTTTGTTGTATAAAGCTTAACGACAGGCTCCCTGTTTAATTTCAAAAATACATCGCCACCATTTTCAACCACACATTCTGAGCACTCCTTTAAAATAAACTCTCCAACAATCTCAGCAAAAGCCCCGGCCACAGCAGCCATAGGTCCAACTGAAGCTTTTTTTGCTGCCTCTGCCATTATTCTAACAATCCTTGGGGCATTTTTTTTAATCTCAACAGGTTCAAGTGCGCTTAAAAACGCCTTATGCTGCGCAATATAGTTTTCAAGCAATTGTCTGTGTTTCCTGATAATCTCAAACACCTCGAACTCTAAATTCCTACATGCCTCAACAAAAAGGTCGGTTTGCTTATAGGCAACGGCAAAACCCAAAAGCCCATCTGCGGCAATGCGTTTTCTATAAGTCCTTTCCATAATACTTCTTTGGATATTTCATCGGCTCATAATCTTCAGAAAGAGGCAGACTTGCCGATGGTTTTGTTAAGAAAAACTTTTTGTCCATAATCCACTGCTTTAGCGTTTCTGCTATTTTCATAGCACCATAATAGCTTGAAAGCGGTGTGGCAGGAATCTTTCTGCCGTTAATCTTTAAAAATCCTTCCCTTAAATCCTTATAATTCGTTAAACCGTAGTTGTTGTTTATCTTTAAAGGATAATCGTGTCCATAATCAAAAATATAAGCCTCTATCTCTTCATCTTTAACAGCTGTAAAAAACGCCATCTCCTCATTTAAAATAGGTATGGGGATCCCAACACCAACACTTAGAGAAACGCCATAACCCAAAATCGATGCACCTTTTATAAATTCTGGATTCATCTGTTTCATATCTCCAACAACAGCCAAAGCACCTGCTCCCGTTTTGGGCACGCCTTTTGAGTTTCTCTCTTCGTTGGGGTTGTGCTGCGTGCCAGGCCAGATTACATATCCCACACCGCCAGCTAAAAAGATTCTTGTTCCTATGCCAATAGTTAAATAGAACGGGTCGTTTAGCAGCGGTGATAACTGCCCTGCTGATGAGTATGTGGCGTTTGCCATATTGGGTTTTAAAACACCCATATAGGTATAAATCGTTTTGTTTGTGGAGTTTATGGCAACAGAGTAATTCTGATAAGCATTTCTTGGATTAAGCAGTGTTGCATCCCTTAAATCATCTATGGTAATTGTCATTTCAATCCGTTTTGCAGGGTAGCAGTCTGTACCGTAGCCTTCGGCAACAAGTTTTACGGGTTTTCTTGCAATCAAATCCTCAATCACATGTCCGCCGCCGTATTCAAATCTTCCCGGTCTGACTGCATTTAGTGGATCTCCTTCTTTTACCGCTGTTGCTCCGATGTAGCAATCAACCGCAGCAACGGCACCGTATGCCTCTACATCGTTAAGCCACACCTTGGCCGCTTTTATCTTCGGCGATGTATGACCAAAGTTAAGCAGTGCTCCGCTTGAGCACATAGTTCCAAATGTGCCGGTTGTTACAACATCGACCTTTCTTGCTGCCTCAACAATGCCGTTTTTTTCAACAATATCTATCATCTCTTCGGCATTAACAACAACAGCCTCACCGTTTTTTATCTTTTCATTTATCTGATCAATCGTTTTATTAACCTTAAATTTACTCAACACTAAACCTCCTCTTTTTTGAGAATTAAAATTTCATACCATTGCAGTCTCTAAAAGTCAATTGAATATAGGAAAAAATTGAGTATATTACAACAAAAAGGAGTCAAAAATGGGAATAAAAGAGAATGTAGAGGCGATTTTAAAAGAGATTGGCGGCAAGGCTATTGTTGAGGCTGCTGCCAAAACAAGAACAGCCAAAGAAATTACTGAAGCGATAGAGGCTGGCATAAAGATTATAGGTGAGAACTACATTCAGGATTTCAAAAAGGTTTGTGACGATGTCAAACAGCCCGTCAGGTGGCATTTTATAGGCTCAACAGCCAAACAAAAACATCAGCTTCTTAGAACAAAATATCTCAAAGCTTTTGATATGATAGAGACCTTATGCGATTATGGGTTTGCTTTGGAACTAAACAAAAAATGTGCATCAATTGACAAGATCATGCCTGTTTTAATTGAGGTCAACTCTGCAGAAGAACCTCAAAAAGATGGAATTATGCCAGAGGAGGTTGAAGCATTTATAGAAAAAGTTAACAGCCTTAAAAATATCAAAGTCGAGGGTTTAATGACGATGGGTCCGGCTGATTTAAGCGTTATAAGAAAATATTTTAGACTAACAAAAGAGCTGTTTGATTACCTTATAAAAAAAGGCTATGAGCTTAAATATCTATCGATGGGCATGAGTGATAGCTACAAAATAGCTATAGAAGAGGGGGCAAACATAGTAAGAATAGGAAGCAAAATTTTTGGCCCGAGAACTTGATTTTGTAAAAAGTTGGGTGTATCTTTGCATTCTGGAGGTGAAAAATGGCTAAAGCTGTGCTTGTTGTTGATATGCTTAACGATTTTGTAGAAGATGGGGCACCGTTGAGGGTTGAAGAAAACAAAAAGATTATCCCGAATATAAAAAGGCTTATTGAAAAACAAAGAAAAGAGGGCGCGCATATTATTTATGTCTGCGATTCTCATACCCCTGATGACAAAGAGTTTAAAATCTGGCCCAAACACTGCGTTGAGGGTACAAGGGGCGCTGAAATAGTGGATGAGCTAAAACCCAAAGAGGATGATTTTATCGTCAAAAAAACCACCTATGACGGATTTTATAACACATCCTTAAACGACCTGCTTGTGCAACTTGGCGTCAAAGAGCTTATAATTACGGGATGTGTTATCAATATCTGTATTTTATATACAGCCTCAAGTGCAGTTTTGAGAGGATATGATGTAGAAATTCCCCTTGATTGTGTATCTGCTTTAGATGAAAAATCCCGTCAATGCGCAATAGATCAATTCAAAAATGTATTAAACATAAAACTCACCTAAAAGGAGAAAGAAGATGTTTATAGCCGACGAGGAAACAATAAAAGCTGGCAAGGTCACCGATGTATACTTTGAAAGGGCTTTAAAGGTTATAGAGGCAAAAGACCTTGACAAGCCCGTAAAGGCAGAAATCAGCGTAAAAGGGCTACCTGCAGGATATCAGTGGGCTGTATTTGTAGGACTTGAGGAGGTTTTGCAACTGCTTGAAGGCAAAATGGTCAATGTTCGCTCTATTGCTGAGGGTTCAGTATTTAAAGAAAACCAGCCTGTTATGGAAATAGAGGGTATGTATTCTGAATTTGCCGTATTTGAAACAGCAATTTTGGGGTTTTTATCTCAAGAAAGCGGTGTAGCTACAAAGGCAGCGCGCATAAAAAAGATAGCTGGTCAAAAAACCGTTTTATCCTTTGGTGCAAGAAGGATGCATCCAGCTGTATCTATAGCCATAGAAAGAGCAGCCTACATTGGTGGATGCGATGGTTTTTCAACCGTTGCAGCAGGTGAGGTTTTAGGTATTAAACCGTCAGGCACGATGCCCCATTCGTTGATTTTGCTTGGAGGCGATACAGTTAAGGTTGCCCAATACTTTGATGAGTGCATAGAAAGCGATGTGGCAAGAATAGTTTTGATAGATACATTTGACGATGAAAAGTTTGAGGCTTTAAGGGTTGCTGAGGCTTTAAACAAAAAACTTGCCGGTATCAGACTTGACACACCATCATCAAGAAGGGGCAATATGAGAAAGATTTTAGAGGAGATTCGATGGGAGCTTGACAGCAGGGGCTTTAGACATGTGCAGTTATTTGTAAGTGGCGGGCTAAATGAGCAAACGGTTTCAGAAATCGTAGATATAGCGGATGGTTTTGGTGTTGGAACAAGTATCAGTTCTGCGACAACAATCGATTTTTCTATGGATATTGTTGAAATAGACGGCAAACCTGTAGCCAAGAAGGGTAAAATGTCTGGATCAAAGAGTCTTTTAAGGTGCGATAAATGCTTCAATACGCAGGTTGTGCCATATACGGTTGATCCAAAACCCTGCTCATGCGGCGGTGTTATGGAGGATCTGCTTGAACAAAGGATAAAAAACGGCGAAATCGTTTTTGAGTTTGAGGATGTAAAGACCATCAGAAGCAGGTGTTTAAGGGAGCTTAAGAATGTATAAAATCATAGATACGCACTGCCATATAGATATGGGGGAGTTTGACAAAGACAGAGCCGAAGTTATAGATCGATCCAAAAAAGGCGGTGTTAAAGCGATTATTGTGCCTGCTGTGGTGGAAGAGGATTTTAAAAAAGAGCAAGAGCTTGCCCAAAAATTCGACCTTATTTATCATCTTGTGGGTGTCCATCCGCATGAGGCAAAAACAATAACACCTGACACCTATGATACAGCAATTGATTATCTGAAAAACAAAAAATGCAAAGGTATAGGCGAAATAGGTCTGGATTATTATTACGATAACTCGCCGCGTGATATTCAAAAAGAGGTGTTTGCCAGCTTTGTAGATATTGCCATTGAACACAATAAGCCTGCCTCTATTCATTGTAGGGAAGCTGAGAATGATTTAATCGATATTCTAACCCCGCGTAAGGATTTAAAAGGCGTCATTCACTGTTTCAGTGGCGATGAAAAACTATTAAAATTTGGTCTTGACAGAGGTCTTTACTTTGGCATTGGTGGCGTATTAACATTTAAAAACTCACAATTGAAAAATGTTATCAAGCAAATACCAGCAGAACAGATCGTATTTGAAACGGATGCACCCTACCTTGCACCTGTGCCAAAACGGGGCAAAAGAAATGAGCCGTTGTATATCGCCTTTGTCATAGAAAAAATGGCAGAAATCCTCAATACAGAAGCACAAAAGATAGCAGATACAGCATTCGAAAATTCAAAAAGGATATTTGCACTTGATGTTTAATTAGCACTACAAACACATTTAACATACCCCCTAACCCCTCAACTTGACAAAAAACGCTTTATTTTGTAGAAATAAAAATCATTTAAAAGGGAGAGGTAGGATGGATCTGTTTGAAAAATGTTATAAATTCAAAGCGGCTGAAGAGTTGAGGGCTGTTGGTTTATATCCATACTTTCAGCCAATCTCCTCAGAACAGGATACAGAGGTTATAATCAACGGCAAAAAGGTTTTAATGCTTGGTTCAAATAGCTATCTTGGATTAACGGTCCATCCTAAGGTAAAAGAAGCAGCAATTAAAGCCATTGAAAAATACGGCACGGGATGTGCAGGTTCCCGTTTTTTAAACGGCACACTTGATCTACATGAAGAGCTTGAAGAAAGGCTTGCTGATTTTGTAAACAAAGAAGATGCACTGCTGTTTTCCACAGGTTTTCAGGCAAACTTGGGTGCAATCGCAGGGCTTGTTCAAAAGGGCGAATATGTTATTTTAGATAAATCGGATCATGCAAGCATCGTTGATGGATCACGCCTCTCTTTTGGCACTGTCAAGCGTTTTCTTCACAACGATATGGATTCACTAAAAAAGGTTCTTGAATCATTGGAGCTTGATGCAGGTAAACTCATAGTGGTTGATGGTGTTTATAGCATGGATGGAGATATAGCTAACTTGCCTGAAATGGTTAAACTAAAAAAACAATACAACGCCCGTTTAATGGTTGATGATGCCCATTCTTTTGGTGTGTTGGGCAAAAACGGCCGCGGCACGGCAAACCACTTTGGCCTTGAGGATGAAGTCGATGTAATAATGGGAACATTTTCCAAATCTTTTGCTTCTCTTGGGGGTTTTCTGGCAGCTGACAAAGAGGTTATAGATTATTTAAGGCATTTTGCAAGAAGCGTTATCTTTTCTGCAAGCATAACACCTGCCTCAACCGCAGCTGTTCTTGCAGCTTTGGATATTATGGAAAATGAGCCAGAACTGATAGATAAACTGTGGGCAAACACCGATAGAATGCGCAAAGGTGTTCAGCAGATGGGTTATGATACAGGCACAAGCTGTACCCCCATAATTCCTTTAATAATCGGAGATGATGACAAAGTTTTAAAGATGCGCAGGATGTTGCTTGATGAGGGTGTGTTTGTAAATCCTGTTGTATCACCTGCTGTTCCGCCAAATAAAACACTGATTAGACTATCCTTAATGGCAAGCCATACATTTGAACAGATAGATTTTGCATTGGAGAAGCTTTACAAAGTGGGCAAAGCCGTAGGCGTAATATGATTGAAATAGACCAAACAGAAGATTTAGATGAGTTTGTTGGATTTGAATTTCAACACTACAAAAACGATCCCCTCTATGTGCCGCCGCTGAAGGCAGAGGCAAAAAAACTATTGGATTCAAAAAACAATCCATTTTATAAAAATGCAAAAAGGGCTTTATTTTTAGCAAAAAAGGAAGGAAAAACCATTGGCAGAATAGCAGCGATAGTCAATTACAGACACAACCAATACCACAACGACAAAGTAGGTTTTTTTGGATTCTTTGAATCCATAAACGATATTAATGTGGCAAAAGCGCTGTTTGCAAAAGCAGAGGAGTTTTTAAAGAAAAATAATCTTGAATATATTAGAGGGCCTATTAGCCCATCGATGAACGATATAAGTGGCCTTCTGATAAAGGGTTTTTTTAACGAACCTGTATTTATGATGCCTTATAACAAATACTATTACTCTGAATTAATCGAATCCTGCGGTTTTAAAAAGATCAAAGATCTATACGCTTTTTATCTAACAACGGCAAACAAACCAAAAGAAAGGCTCTTAAAACTTGCCGAGTATGTGCAGAAGAAGTTTAAAATAGAGCTAAAAAGCTTTTCAAAAAAACATTTTGATGATGATGTAAAGGTTATCCATAAGCTTTATTGCGAGGCGTGGAAAAACAACTGGGGATTTGTGCCACCAACCTATGAGGAGTTCTACTACGGCATCAAAGACTTTAAAACGATGGTGGATGAAGAGCTTGTCATAATCGCCTATAAAGATGGCAAACCGTGCGGCTTTTCTGCTATTGTTCCTGACTTCAATCAGCTACTTAAAAAATTGGGCGGCAAAATCACACCTTTTAACCTACCAAAACTTATTTTTGGTTTAAAAAAGATAGACAACTACAGGCTAATAACCCTTGGAGTTACAGATAACTGCAGAAAGATGGGCGTTGATCTTCTGCTTTACATAAAAAGTTTTGAGGTTGTAGAAAGAAGAAAAGGCAGAGGCGGTGAGCTATCCTGGACACTTGAGGATAACGATTCAATAAACAAACCGATTATGAAGATGGGTGCTGAGCATTACAAAACCTACAGAATCTATCAAAAGGGGATAGCCCCGACTTAGAGTCGGAGCTACTTCATATATCCCTCTAAAGCCGATTTGATAATATTGGGGTTTTCTTTCAGTCTCCTAATTGAATACGGCAGCCAATCCTTACCGAAAGGCACATAAACCCTCAACCTGTGCCCGTTGTTTATAATGATTTTTCTTAACTGCTCATCCACGCCTAACAGCATCTGAAATTCATAATCATCCCTGTTGAGGCCGTATTTTCTTATAAGCCTTTCTGCATGGAATACTAAATATTCATCGTGTGTAGCTATTCCCACATAGGCTTTTTTCTCAAACAGGGTTTCCAATGCCCAGATATAGTTATCACGAACAATATCCTTTTCCTTGTAGGCTATCTCTCTGGGCTCATCGTATATACCCTTACAAAGCCTGAAATTAAGCCTGCCATCTGAAAGCCTATGGATATCATCGATCGTGCGTCTCATGTATGCCTGCAAAACCGTGCCGATGTTGTATCTATCTCTATAGTTTCTATAGATTTCCAGTGTATCATCCACGCAGGTTGAATCCTCCATATCTATTCTTACAAATATACCAAGTTCCTTGGCCTTTTCAAAAATCATCTCGATATTTTCAAGGCAGAGGGCCTTTGAAAGCTTAAGGCCCATCTGCGTAAGTTTTAAAGAGAGGTTTGCATTTAGTTTATGCTGATCAATTGCCTCTAAAACCTTTATAGCAAGATCTCTAAAATGCCAGGTTTCCTCCTTTGTTGACACAAATTCGCCCAACACATCGATTGTTGTCATGGCGCCTTCTGCGTTGAGCTTCTTTGTTGTGCGAATTGCGTCATTTAGCGTGGGTCCTGCTATATATTTTTTTGCAAACACAGCAATAGCTTGAGGAGGAACCTTATCGATGACCATGCTGACACTTTTATTAAAAAGCGACATCTGCTTACTCCTTATTCTTCTTTCATAAACGGATACTCAAAACTCTCAGGAGCCAGGAAGTTTTCCTTTATTGCCCTTGGAGTAACCCATCTTAATAGGTTCAGGTGGCTTCCAGCCTTATCGTTTGTTCCGCTTGCCCTTGCACCTCCAAACGGCTGCTGACCAACAACAGCACCGGTTGGTTTGTCGTTGATATAGAAGTTGCCTGCGCTGTTTTCAAGTATATCGATAGCAAGGCGTGTTGCATCCCTATCCTCGCTGAAAATAGCTCCTGTTAAGCCGTATGGACTTGTCTGATCGCACAGATAGAGTGTCTCTTCATATTTATCATCATCGTAAGGATAAATCGTTACAACAGGTCCAAAGATCTCTTCCTCCATTGTTTTGAAGTGAGGATTGTGTGTTAAAATTACAGTGGGTTTCACAAAATATCCTTTGGAATCATCATATTCTCCGCCTTTAATGATTTCGGCATCCGATGCATTCTTTGCATAATCTATGTAGTTTACAATCTTATTGTAAGCCTCTCTATCTATTACAGCATTCATAAAGTTTGTGAAATCCTCAGGTGAACCCATCTTTATCTTATCTATCTCTGAGAGTAACTCATCTTTTATACTATCCCACATACTCTGCGGTAGATAGACCCTTGAAACGGCAGAGCATTTTTGACCCTGATACTCGTATGCCCCCCTGATTATGGCTGTAATAAGCTTCTTTGTATTGGCTGACTTATGGGCAAAGATATAGTCTTTACCGCCTGTCTCACCAACAATTCTTGGATATGCTTTATATTTATGTAAATTATCAGCCATCATCTGCCACATCTTCTGGAAGGTCTCAACACTACCGGTAAAATGCAAACCTGCAAAATACTCAGAATTAAATACAATATTACCCACATCCCTGCCGCTTGATGGTATAAAGTTTATAACGCCATCTGGTAAGCCTGCCTCCTGTAGAATTTTCATAAAGATGTAGGGTGCATAAACAGAACTGCTTGCAGGCTTCCATAAAACAACATTACCCATAATTGCAGGTGCTGTTGGAAGGTTACCCGAAATAGAAACAAAGTTAAACGGCGGAACGGCAAATATAAACCCTTCAAGCGGTCTGTACTGCATGATATTCCATGTGCCCAGAGGTGAGTGAGGTGGCTGCTCTTCGTATATCTTTTTCATAAAGTAGAGGTTAAATCTCAAAAAGTCTATTAGCTCGCATGCAGAGTCGATTTCAGCCTGAAACACATTCTTGCTTAAGGAAAGCATTGTTACAGCATTAATCAAATATCTATATTTTTTGCTTAACAGTTCTGCAGCCTTTAAAAATATTGCAGCTCTGTCAACCCAATCATACTCTCTCCACTTCTTTGCTGCCTCCATAGAGGCTTCGATAGCCATCTTTATCTCTTTTTCTCCAGCCTTATGATAAACACCAAGAACCGATTTTGTATCATGCGGCTCAACAATTTCTACTGTGTTGCCTGTTTTTATCTCCTCGCCACCAATAATCAATGGAATTTCTATCTGTTTTGACTTAACTTCCTTTATTGCCTCTTTAAGTAAAGCCCTTTCCTCAGTCCCCGGTGCATAAGAATAAACCGGTTCGTTAGCTGGTAATGGAATCCTTGCTATGGTATTTCGCATACCTCACCTCCTTAAAATGATTTTAAACTACTTTCACTATAATGAACATACCTCAAATTTATAATAAAATCAAGTTTAAAATTTCAAACAAGCGAGCATGTAAAGGAAATCATAAAGAAATCTTTCTCAAATAGCCTGTTTTTGAGGTTCAATTTAAATAAAATGTTCTGTTGATTTTCATCTATGGATAACTTCATGTTTTCTTTGAATACACAGCCAAAATAGAGGTTTTGATTCTCGTTTACAAAGAGCAGATCATCAGTATCTTTTTCTGAAAAGTTCTCTATATAAAACTTCTCATTTTTTAGCATAAAGTAATCAAAAAACCTTCTAACACCAAATGCAATACTAAAATCAATCTCTGTTTCTTTTTTTGAAATTATATACACATCAAGCGTTATTTTGTGTTTATCAAAACCTATAATCTTCTCAATCGCTAAATGCTCAAGTTCACTTTCAAATCTAATGGTTGTTGAGCGGGCAGTTGCATATTGATAGCCTATATCTTTGCCGTTTATGTTCTCATAAGCGTTATCTATCAATGTCGTATCGTTAAGTAGTTTTAGATAGTTTAGCCTCCCATTAAAATCAACTTTAGCTTCAAAATCGCAGTTTTTTAGACTATAAAAACCGTTTTCTTCTAAAATCTCAACATCACAACTCATCCTGCATCCACACGACAAACATAGCTTTTATGTAGCTTGAAAGGTATTCATTGCTTGATGATTTAATAAGTTTATCTGTCTCATAAAGCTTTTTTAACAATACCCCAACCTTTTTGCATCCTATATCTTTAGCCAGTCCTGCATATCTAAAATAGAATCTGCCAAAGAGTTTTTCAAAACACTGTTCAGAGCATACGCATGCCGCATATATTTTTATGACCTCTTTTGAGAGCATATAAATAAACACTGGCAAAGAAAGGGTGGATAGAACAGCATCAACCAAATCGGATATTCCCTTTTGCGTTTTCTCTTCAAAGAGTTTTTGTAGCATTTTAAAATCAAAAACCGTTTTGTGGGCAAGGCATGCTTGTATGTCATCAAGTTCTATTGAGTTTTTATCTATAGTATACAAAAGGAGTTTTTCTGTCTCATTGTAAAGCATTGATGTCGTTTGGTTAACAAAATATCCTGATAAGATATCAAGATTTTTCTCTGAAATTGCTTTATTCTCCCTCTTGAGTTTATTTTTTAGATAAGCCTTTATTTCATCAAAGGATGGTTTTGTAAACTCAACTGTAGCATCGTTTTTGAGTTTGCACTCAATCGGATCAAATATAACAATGTGGCGTTTTGGCTTAAATAGAATAGTTTTTTTATCCAAAGCAAAATTAAGCTTGAGATGATAAACCCTTTGTGAGCTATCAAAAAGCCCTTCTGATAAGATTTTAAACCTGATATCTTCAAGCTCATCTATCTGGAGTATATTTAATTTTACAGGCTCAAAACCTGATACCTTTACAATTCTATTTACATAAATCTCTTTTAAGAAATAATCATCTCCACAGAAGATGTATAGATTATCTAACTGTTTTTTTTCAAGTTTCTGTCTTAGCTGTTTTTGATTCATAGCTCTTTTCAACAAACGCTTTTATTACAGGATGCGGTTTTAGAGGCCTTGATTTAAACTCTGGATGAAACTGCACACCTATGAAAAATGGATGGTTTTTCAATTCGATTATCTCAACAAACTCACCATCGGGGCTTTCTCCGCTTATAACAAGACCATGTTTTATAAATAAATCCTTATAGTCGTTGTTAAACTCATATCTGTGCCTATGCCTTTCTGAAATATCCTCCTTTTTGTAAATGGAATGGGCAAGCGTATCGGGTTTAATCCTGCATGGATATGCACCAAGCCTCATCGTACCGCCTTTGTCGGAATCCTCACTTCGCTGGATAATTTCGCCATCCTTTTGCCATCTTTTGGCAAGATGAATAACCCTGTGTTCGGCTTCCTTTTTAAATTCCTCTGAATGAGCATCTTTCAGCCCAACGACATTTCTTGCAAATTCAACAACAGCTGTTTGCATGCCAAGACATATGCCCAAAAATGGAATATTATTTTCTCGTGCGTATCTTATGGCGTTGATTTTGCCTTCTATTCCTCTAAAGCCAAATCCACCAGGCACCAATATGCCATCTACATCGCCAAGCAACTCTTCAGCTGATTTTTGTTCAAGCTCCTCAGATTCAATCCATTTAAGTTCCACTTTTAAATCCAATTTAGCTCCAGCATGGATAAACGACTCTATCAGGCTTTTGTAGGACTCTTTAAGCTCCACATACTTGCCAACAAAGGCTATTTTAACCTTATTTTTTGGTTTTTTAATAGCCTCAACCATTTTCTCCCAATCGGCAAGGTCAACTTCTCTATCAGTTTTTATACTCAGTTTATCTATAACCAATCTATCCAGCTTTTCCTTTTTGAATTTAAGTGGTATTTCATAGACTGTTTCTACATCAACGGCATTTATAACGGCGTTTTTTTCCACATTGCAAAACATTGCAATCTTTTCTTTGGCTTCTTTTGTAAGCCTTTTTTCACTTCTGCAGACAATAATATCGGGTGCAATACCGATGGATTGCAACTCCTTAACCGAATGCTGAGTGGGTTTTGTTTTTAGCTCTCCAGCTGCTTTGATATATGGAACAAGCGTAAGGTGTATGTAAAGGCAGTTTTGTCTGCCCACATCGTATCTCATCTGTCTTATCGCCTCAAGGAACGGCAGGCCCTCTATATCTCCGATTGTGCCACCGATTTCAACGATTAAAATATCTACACCTTTTCCTGCTTCTTTAATGCGCGATTTTATTTCATCCGTAATATGTGGTATCACCTGAACCGTTTTGCCTAAATAATCGCCTCTTCGCTCTTTTTTAATTACAGTGAAATACACCTGACCGGTGGTGAAGTTGTTTTTTCTGCTTAAAGTCAAACCTGTAAAACGCTCATAATGGCCAAGGTCAAGGTCTGTTTCAGCACCATCATCCAGTACATACACCTCGCCATGTTGATAAGGATTCATTGTTCCCGGATCGACATTAATATAAGGGTCTATCTTCACAAGTGAAATTTTTAAATCATAAGCCATCAATAAAAAACCAAGAGATGCGCTTGTGATACCCTTTCCCAGTGATGAAACAACACCGCCTGTAATAAAAATATACTTTTTAGCCATAAACCACCCCTTTTTTTATAACTTCCGTTTTAAAGTATAAAAAACATTAGCTACTTAAAGCAAGAAAAACATCCTTCCAAAAAAAATTTTAACGATATTTTAACGATTTTTTTTATAATAGTTTTTAACAATATGATTATGGAGGTGGTGCATGAAAAATATCAAAAGTCTTGCAATAAGTGAAGATGGTTTTATCTTCGATCCCCAGACGGGCAATAGCTATACAGTAAATAAAACAGGTTTGTTTATTATAAAATTGCTAAAGGAAAACAAAAGCGAAGATGAGATAGTTGAAATATTAACAAATGAATACGATATTGATAAAAACGAAGCCCAGAAAGATGTTGCGGATTTTATAGGTTATTTAAAAACTCTGGGGTTAATGGAGAATTAATATGTGTAAAGTTGCAATAACAGGCATTAATGCTGTTGACAATCCGGGTCCTGGCCTTGGAATTGCAAAAAGTGTTAAGGAAGCAGAGCCTGAAGCATTTATCGTAGGGTTAGCCTACGATGCTATGGAACCGGGTGTGTATTTAAAAAAATATTTTGATCGCAGTTTTATTATGCCTTATCCATCTGAAGGAGAAAATAGATTTATTGAAAGACTGAGTTACATAAAAAGTTGCAGTGATATTGAAATTGTGATTCCTGCTTTAGATGCTGAACTGCCTCTATTCATAAAAACAAGAGAAAAAATTGAAACAATGGGTATTAAAACTTTTCTACCCGAAGAAAATCAGTTTAAACTTAGAGGTAAAGATAAGCTACCAGAAATAGAGGAAAAAATAGGTATTAACATACCCAAAACATTTATAGTTACTTCTTATGAAGATCTGATAAAAGCTACAGAAGAAATAGGCTTTCCAGTTATGATTAAAGGTATTTTTTACAAAGCATACAGGGCTTTTAATATCACACAGGCAACTAACTATTTTAATAATATTGTATCTGAGTGGGGATATCCTATCATAGTGCAAGAGGTCATCAATGGGGAAGAGGTTAATGTTGTGGGTGTTGGAGATGGAGAAGGTGGTCATTTTGGTCTGGTTGCCATAAAAAAAATGTGGACTACAAATCTGGGGAAGATATGGACTGGAGTAACGATAGTGAATGAAAACTTGCTGGAGGCTGCCAGTAGATTTGTAAAAGAATTTAAGTGGAGAGGTGCATTTGAATTTGAATGCCTACTAACCCAGAATAATATTTATCTAATTGAGATAAATCCCCGATTCCCTGCATGGGTATATTTTTCAGCAGCCGTAGGTGTTAATTTACCTCACCGATTACTTTTAGCTGCAGCAGGTAAAGAACCTCCAAGGGACTCTTCGTACGAGGCAGGAAAACTGTATATTAGATACACGGACGATTTTATAATAAATATTGATGAATTTCAAAACATGGTAATAAAAGGCGAAAATTAAGGAGGAAAGCAATGACTGAGCAGTACGAAAAGCCTGTTATAACATTACTCAAAAGTGGACTGATGAATAAATTTGGAACTCTTGTGGGTTTGCAGAAGATTAGAAAAGATATCGATGGGGTGTTAATCGAAGAACTTGTTAACAAATATAGAAGCCCTTTATTTGTTTTCTCGGAGAAAAAATTGAGGGAAAAATTTAGAGAATTTAAAAACGCTTTTAGTCTGCGATATCCAAATGTAGAATTTAGCTGGTCATATAAAACAAACTATTTGGATGCCATATGCGCTATACTACACTCTGAGGGTGAAACAGCTGAGGTAGTCTCAGAATTTGAATATGATAAAGCAAGAAGGCTCGGAATTCCTGGCGAAAAAATCATTTACAATGGGCCATTTAAACCCATTGAGTCATTAAAAAAAGCAGCAGAAGAAGGTGCAAGGATAAATATAGATCATTTTGAAGAAATATCGGATCTTGAAAAAGTATCTGAAGAACTTTCAAAAACAATTAATGTTGCAATAAGAGTCAATATGGATACGGGCATACATCCTCAGTGGAGTAGATTTGGCTTCAATATAGAGAACGGCCAGGCATGGAGCGCTGCAAAAAGAATTTTTTCAGGCGGAAAACTCAAACTTAATGGATTGCATTGTCATATTGGAACTTTTATTTTAGAGCCAAACGCATACAAAAATGAAGTTAAAAAAATGATCGATCTGGCTTACAGAATAGAAGATGAACTGGGATTCAAAATAGAATACTTTGATATAGGCGGTGGCTTTCCATCAAAAAATAGACTCAGAGGACTTTATATGCCGCCAGAAATCTCTATTCCATCTATTGATCAATTTGCTGAGAGCGTGTGCGATACATTGTTGACCAATTTACGCCCCAATGATTACCCAAAACTTATTATTGAAAGTGGTAGAGCGATTGTTGATGAGGCAGGATTTTTGATAGCAACAGTTCATGCCTCAAAAAGGCTTCCCGATGGAAAAAGAGCTTATATTATCGACGCTGGCGTCAATATCTTGTTTACTGCGTTCTGGTATCATTTTAATATTGAATTTGATAGAATCATTGAAGGTGTTGCTGAGCCAAGCATTTTGTATGGACCTTTATGTATGAATATTGATGTGATTGATGATCACCTGAATTTACCTCCTCTAACAAGAGGAACAAAGCTTGTTATTTCACCTGTTGGTGCATACAACACCACTCAATGGATGCAGTTTATACGATACAGACCCAATGTTGTGCTTGTAGGAATAAACGGAGAGGTTGATTTAATTAGAAAAGCTGAAACTCTTGAAAATATAATAGAGCAAGAATATTTACCTGAAAGGCTAAAAATTAAAACTTATGAATAAATTTTCTAAACTCTTTGACCAAGCAAAAAAAGTTGCTACACCTATATCAAAAAGCTATTCAGCAATTCTATTTAACTCTAATATATATGCAGGTTTAACCTTAATACTTTTAACATTTATTAACATCAATATAGGTATTGGAGGCCTTATATCTGTAATCTCTGCGTATATTGTAGCCATGCTTTTTGGACTGAACAAGGAGTTCCTTAAGCTTGATTATTATATATATAATCCCCTTTTAGTTGGCCTATCTTTAGGTTTTTTGTTTAAAATAAATTACATAAGTTTGCTGCTGTTTATTGTTGGGGGTGTGTTTACATTTTTTTTAACATATACAATATCGGTACTATTCTACAATTACCTAAAACTCCCAACTCTCAGTTTACCTTTTGTTATTTCAAGCTCTATATTGTATTTAGCATCTTTGAAATACTCCAATCTATTTGTTAGTAGCCTCTATAACTATTACCATATTGAACTCAACAGTGTAGACATACCTTTATGGATAAAAGGATATCTTACTTCTCTGGGAACAATCTTTTTTCTTCCGAATTTAGCTGCAGGTTTGGTAGTGAGTATAATTATTTTAATGGTATCCAGAATTTTCTTTATTTTATCGATTATTGGGTATTTTACAGGAGCACTAACAACAGCATTATTTACAGGTTCCACAGTGTCAGCCTTTTCTGATCCGTCTGCTTTCAATTTTATACTGGTTGCTATGGCGATAGGTGGTGTATTTCTAATACCATCGCCAAAAAGCTACATTTTTGCTGTATTATCGGTTATTATTGCCGCTCCTATCGTTGATGCAGCAAAAATCTTCTGGGAAAATTACGGAATCCCGGTATTTGCTTTGCCCTTTAATTTAGTAACCTTCCTTTTTCTTTTTGTGTTTTTTTGGACGGGATATATAGGTATAACAAAATTATATAAAGGCTCACCTGAAAAAACTTTAGATTATCACTTAACTATTTCATCGCGCTTTCCCTTCACAGGTAGAGAAATATTTTTGCCATTTTCAGGAAAATGGACGGTATGGCAATCGTTTGATGGAGAGTGGACCCATAAGGGTTTATGGAGACATGCTGTTGACTTTGTAGTAACAGACGACAAAGGCAAAACATTTTCCAATAATGGCAAATTTCTTCAAGATTATTACGCTTTTGGAAAACCTGTACTTTCCCCTGTTGATGGGTACATATACGATTATGTAGACAATATTGAAGATAATCCCCCTTCAGAAGTAAACAGGCAAAACAATTGGGGCAACTATGTTCTTATATATGATAATAGGGGTTTTTATGTTTTGATTGCTCATTTGAAGAAAAATTCAATAAGAGTAAAAAAAGGAGATGTTGTACAAAAGGGGTCAATTATTGGTTTGTGCGGAAATTCTGGCTACTCCCCTCAACCCCATATCCATATACAGGTGCAACTGTATCCTAAAATTGGATCGCCTACTGTTGATTTCAAATTTTATTCTTATATAAGAAATAATGAGTTTTTTGATGTTGGTATACCCGCTTCAAATGACATCATAGAGCCCATTATAACAGACAAAAGCCTTTTCTCTAAACTTAATTTACAACTGGATTATGAAGAATCCTATGCCATAAAAAATAAAAACAACATTAAACACTTTAAAATTAGAGTCAGAATGGCAAATGATGGAACATTCTATATAACGGATGGTAAAGCAAAATTATATTTCGGTCTATCCCATTCAACATTCTACTTTTACCATATGGAGGGCGATTATTCGTCTCCACTAAAATACTTTTTTTACTCAGCCTCAAAAATTTTACTCTCCAACCATATAAATGCAACATGGAAAGATTATCTACCCCTTCACTCTTTGCCTTCGCGCATACAAAAGGAGTTTTTATTGTTTTTATCCTCATTTAAGCATAATTTGTTCTCTATCTTGTCAGAAACAGCTTTTGTATCCGATAAAAAACTGAAACGCACAATAAATTTTCTTGGAAAAAAAATAGAAAGTTTTGTAGAAATATCTGACGATTATGGATTTGAGAAGATTATTTATGAAAATATAGAAATTACAAAAGTCAAAGGAGGGAAGCAGGTATGAAAAAACTTACTTTTGTGCTACTTATGGTTTTAATCGTTGCAACAACAAGTTGTGCCACAACTTCTCAAACAATTGAGGGTGCCTACAAAAGAAGCTTTACTTATGAGAAAAGCAGGGATTTAAAAGATGCAATTATGGCTTTATTGCCGGTTTATAAAAAATATCCAGATGGTTATACGGTTAACCTCAGACTGGGGTGGTTGTATTACTTAAAAGGAAACTATGCAAACTCCGAATTTCATTACAAAAAAGCGTTAAAAGTATTTCCCTACTCTGCTGAAGCTATGCTTGGATTATCTCTACCGTATATGGCCCAAAAAAGATGGAAAGATACAGAAATACTCATGTATAAACTAATAAAGATAGATTTTTACAACTATTATGGAAATTTAAGATTAGCCTATGTATTAAACCAGGAGAAAAAATATTCAGATGCAATCAAGGTAGAGCAGAAAATGCTAAAGCTTTACCCCACAGACATAAACTTTCTCACCCAGCTTGGCCTATCCTATCTCTACTCTGGAAACAAGAAATACGCTTTAGATATCTTTTCAAATATACTTATTCTCGATCCTGAAAATATTACAGCCAAAAGTGTTTTAGGAAAGAAAAAATAAAAAAGAGGGTTGCCCCCTCTTTTATTTTTTAATTAAAATCTCTAAATCCTCCAATAGTCCCTGCAGATCCTCTTCATGTTCAACCTCATCTTCTAAAATCTGCAGTGCAAGGTTGTAGGTTACCGGATCTTTCATGTGGGTAGTTTCAATTAGGCTCTTATAAACATCTATAGCGCACTGCTCACCCTTGATGTTCTGTTTTAAAATCTCCTCTACAAATGGATTCTCGGGTGCATCGTAGCCGCAGTTTGTAAAATCATACCACTGCTTTGGTTGCAGAATAGGAACACCACCCAACTGGATTATCCTGTTTGCAACCATATCGGCATGCCTCAACTCATCGTTTGCATGCTCGGTTAGCTCCGTGATCACTGCATCCTTCATAGGGCCCTTTACGACCTTTGCTCCAAGCCAGTATTGATAATAGGCAAGCCATTCATCAGCATAGGCTTTGTTTAAAAGATCAATGACCTCTTTTACATCCATTCCCACAATCTCAATACCCTTGCTTCCCATATATCACCTCCTAAAAAAGCAATCTTTAAAAGTATACACAAAAACAAAAGACTTTACAATAAAAGCCTTTTTGGTTAATATATCAGCTGGAAATTATAAAGGAAGGAGTGAAGCTTAAGATGGCGTTAGACAAACAGCAGAAGTTGGAAATCATAAAGAAATTTGGGGCAAATGAGAACGACACAGGTTCTCCAGCTGTACAGATAGCCCTTCTGACAGCAAGAATCAAGTATCTCACAGAGCATTTTAAAGAGCACCCCAAAGACTTCCATTCCCGCAGGGGATTGTTGAAGCTTGTGGGTCAGAGAAGAAAGCTGTTGAGGTACTTAAAAGAGCACAACTTTGAAGATTACAAGAGAGTTGTAACAGAGCTTGGCCTGAAGGGTTAAGCCCATGGTTAAAGTAGAAAAAACCATAAACGGCAAGAAATTTTCTATAGAGACGGGGTGGTATGCGAAACAGGCTGATGGTGCCTGTGTTGTCAGATTGGGTGATACGATGGTGCTTGCCACAGCCGTATCATCAAAAGAACCCCCCAAAGAGTTTTTAGATTTTCTACCTCTAACTGTTAATTATCAGGAAAGATTCTATGCAGCAGGCAAAATCCCCGGTGGTTTTGTAAAAAGGGAAGGTAAGCCCACAACACATGAAACGCTGGTTTCAAGACTAATTGACAGATCTATAAGGCCACTATTTCCAAAAGACTACAAGCAGGAAATACAGGTTATTGTTACAACAATTAGTGCAGATGGAGAAAACGATCCAGCCATAATAAGCATACTTGCAGCATCATGCGCTTTAAGCATATCTGATATTCCATTTTTAGGGCCTGTTGCAGGCGTGAAGGTATCAAGGATAAACAACAGACTGGATGTTTTTGCATCGATGAAGGAATTGGAGGATTCCAGCCTTAATTTAGTAGTTGCAGGCACAAAGGATGCCCTTAATATGATCGAGGCTGGTGCTTTGGAGCTTAGCGAAGATGAAATGGTTGAGGCAATCCTGTTTGGCAAAAAATATATAGATGAATTGATAGAGCTTCAGCATGAGGTTATTACTCAGGCTGCAAAACCCAAAAGGGAGTATATACCGATCGATGTATCTGCTGATATTGCAAGCAAAATTGAAGAACTTGCTATAGATGAGTTGACCGAGGCTATCAATATAAAGGAGAAAAAGAAGAGAAACTCAACAGTTGAGGCGATTCTAAATAAGGTTGTAGGCAAGATAACTGCTGAATTTGAAGGTGAGGAATTTATAGAGGAAAAGGCAAAAGCCGCCTTTGAGGATGTTGTAAAGAATATCGTAAGGACAAAGATAATAAATACAGGCATAAGAATAGACGGTAGAAAGTTAGACGAAATAAGACCTATAAAATGCGAGGTCGGCGTATTACCACGGGCTCATGGCTCTGCAGTGTTTACGCGTGGCGAGACGCAGGCGCTTGTTGCAACAACGCTGGGCTCAAGGGAAGATGCTCAAATCGTTGACGATGTTTCAGAAGAAGGTTATGAGCGGTTTATGCTTCATTATAACTTTTTGCCGTTTTCAACCGGTGAGGTTAAAAGGCTTGGACCGCCTGGTAGAAGGGAAATCGGCCATGGCAATTTAGCAAAAAGGGCTGTTGAGCCGATGCTTCCAGAAGAGGAAGAGTTTCCTTACGCAATAAGGGTTGTCTCTGATATTTTAGAATCAAACGGTTCAAGCTCGATGGCTACTGTGTGTGGTGCAACTCTGTCTTTGATGGATGCAGGAGTCCCTATCAAAAAACCTGTTAGCGGCGTTGCTATGGGGTTAATTAAATATGAAAACGGCTATGTGATTTTGACAGATATTCTTGGTGATGAAGACCACTACGGCGATATGGACTTTAAGGTTGCAGGCACAAAAGACGGCATCACAGCCCTTCAGATGGATATAAAGATCACAGGCGTCGATGAACAGCTTCTAAAAGAGGCTCTCTACAGGGCAAAAGAGGCACGCATGTTTATCCTGCAAAAGATGTTAGATGTGCTACCCACACCAAGACCTGAGGTTTCAGTGTATGCACCAAAAATCAAAAGCATGACCATAGATCCAGAAAAAATCAAAGACCTTATAGGGCCGGGTGGCAAAACAATTAAATCAATCATAGATCGTACAAATGTCAAAATCGACATCAATCCCGATGGCAAAATTAATGTTTTTGGCGGTCCTGACTCTAAACTTGATGAGGCTGTAGATATAATAAAAGAGATCACAGCAAATATAAAGGAAGGTGATATTTTAGAAGGTGTTGTAACGCGCATCGAAAAATACGGAGCATTCGTAAAAATCCTTCCAAACAAAGAAGGCCTTCTGCATATCTCCCAGATCTCAAACGACAGAATCCACAATATAAACGATGTTTTACATATCGGAGATCGCATAAGGGTTAAGGTTACAAACATCGATGACTTAGGAAGGATTGCCCTAAGCAGAAAGATCCTTCTAACTGAATCCTCAGATGAAAATAAGAAAGATCTATAGAGATTCAAGAAGCGTTTCGGCGGGGATTTTTGTCCCTGTCGGTAGCGCCTTTGAAGATGGCTTTGAGCAGGGCCTTTCCCACTTTATAGAACATATGCTCTTTAAGGGCACAAAAAAGAGAAGCTATAAAGAAATAGCAGCAGATATAGATCGATTGGGTGGTGTTATTAACGCATTCACATCAACAGAATATACGGGATTTTACATAAAGGTCTTGAGAGATTATTTTTATGAGGCATTTGATGTATTGGTGGATATAATATCGAACTCGACAATTCCTGAAGATGAACTCAATAAGGAAAAAGGCGTTATAATCGAAGAGATAAATATGACAAACGATAACCCCGATGATGCTGTGTATGAGGCTTTTATGGAAAATGCCATTTCAGGCACATACGGCAAATCTATACTGGGCAAAAAGGAGTTAATAGAGGCTTATACAAGAGAAGATCTGCTTAAATTTATGGGAAAGCACTACAAACCCGAAAGTATGGTTTTAAGCATAGCAGGTGGCTTGCAAGATGATAAACTGCATCTGCCAGAAAGTTTCTTTTTTGAGAAATACGCATCAGAAAGCACCATAGAGCCTTCATTTTCATTCAAACCCGGCATAGATGTGGTAAAAAGGGATATATTCCAGACAAATGTTGTTCTGGGGTGTAGTTTTATAGATGTATATGATGAAAGAAAGTATGCAGCTTATGTATTAAATGAGGTTTTTGGTGGAACGATGAGCTCAAGACTGTTTCAATCAATAAGGGAAGAAAAATCACTCTGCTATAGCATCTATTCAACGGTTAAATTCTACAAAAAGGGCGGATTGTTTTTGATTAATGCTGCAACATCCAACAGCAATACACAAAAACTTATAGATTCCATAAAAGAAGAGATTTTAAAACTAAAAAGGGATTTGATAACAGACAGAGAGCTTGAGGATTCAAAAACCCATTTTATAGGCAGCTACGGTTTATCACTTGAATCGACCCACTCTGTAATGATAAAGCTTGCATCGGATGAGCTGATTTACGGCAGATACCTGCCTGAGGATGAGATTATTGCAAAAATCAGAGCTTTAAAGATGGATGATATTGCAGAGATTATTGATTTAATTGACATAGATAAATTTCACATAACCTGCCTTGGCAATATTGACTCTGTTGAATGGTAGGAGTTTAGCTATGAAAAGATATTTAATGACACCTGGCCCAACGCCCATTCCGCCTGAGGTTTCACTGGCGCTTGCAAAACCCATTATTCATCACAGAACGGATGAGTTTAAAAAGCTGTTTGATGAAACAATAAAGCTTTTAAAATCAGTGATGCAAACCAAAAACGATGTGGTTATTTTTTCATCAAGTGGCAGTGGTGCAATGGAGGCTGCTGTTTCAAACCTGATTGGTGAGAGTCAGAAAGCCATAACAATCAATGCAGGTAAGTTTGGAGAAAGATGGACAAAATTGGTTAAAGCTTTTGGTGGTGTTCCTGTTGAGTTGAAGTATGAATACGGTGATTATGCAAAGGCTGAGGATATACAAAAAGCCATTGAAAAAAACCCCGACATAAAGGCGGTTTATATTCAGGCAAGTGAGACATCAACAGCTACAGCTCACCCAATTGATGAAATAGGATTGATGCTTAAGGAAAAATACCCCGAGATTGTATTTGTCGTTGACGGTATTACAGCATACGGTGCAATCGATGTTAAAACCGACAGATGGAATATCGATATTGGTATTACAGGCTCTCAGAAGGCGTTGATGCTGCCGCCTGGCTTGAGTATAATCTCTATATCCCAAAAGGCAAAAACCATCATAAAACAAAACTCAAACAAATACTTCTATTTTGATATATTGGGTGAAATCGGTGCATACGGTAAATTTACACCACCTGTTGGATTGATCTTTGGTCTGAAGGAATCAGTAAGCATTATTCTCAATGAGGGGCTTGGAAATGTATTCAAAAGACACAGTCTGCTTGCAAAAGCAACAAGAGAGGCAGCAAAAGCCATAGGGCTTAAGCTTCTATCAAAAAGGCCTGTGGATTCTTTAACAGCGATTGTGATGCCCGATGGTATAAATTCTTCAGATGTAATAAAACAGATGAAAGAGCTTGGAGTGGAGGTCTCAAACGGGCAGGGTCATCTAAAAGGAAAGATAATCAGGATTGCCCATCTTGGATACTTCTTCAAACCCGACATCATTGTTGGAATTTCTGCCCTTGAGATAGCCTTAAAACAGTTGGGTGTTGAATTTAACTTTGGAGAGGCAACTACAAAAGCTATGGAGATATTTTCTGATGAATAAAATTCCATCAGGCAGCGTCCAATTTTTTGAGCCTCTATCATCCATCAGAAGAAAGGCAGAAAATACAATTATAGAGCTATTGGCAAAACATGGTTATAAAGAAATCGTTACACCAACATTTGTTTATGAAGACAGCATCAGCGAATATCTGTTTGAGCCACTTAAGAAAAAACTATTTAAAATTGTTGATAAAACAAACGGCCAGACGATGATTCTGAGGGCGGATATTACGCTGCAGCTGATGCAGGCTGTGCTGTTTGGTAACTTTACATTCCCTGCACGGGTCTGTTATGCTCAGGATGTTTACAGGGATATAAAGGAACATTTAGGTGAAAAAAGGGAGTTCAGACAGGTTGGTGCAGAGCTGTTTGGCATTAAAGATTTAGATGCAGATATAGAGATTATTAAACTTTCTATTGAGGCTTTAAAAGGTGTAGGGTTTGATGGGCTTGTTTTAAAGATCGCAGACACAGATATACCAGAAAACCTCATCAAACAGTACAATCTAAATGCAGAACAATCGCAAAAAGTGAGGGAGTTTATAAACAAAAAGGATATATCATCAATACTGAAGTTAGATATAAACGATGGCCTCAAAGAAAC
The DNA here is from genome assembly GCF_000744435.1 of Hippea jasoniae. Lineage (NCBI taxonomy): Bacteria > Pseudomonadati > Campylobacterota > Desulfurellia > Desulfurellales > Hippeaceae > Hippea > Hippea jasoniae. Next base: position 239,445 of record NZ_JQLX01000011.1, on the reverse strand, counting down.
ACTTCTAAAGCTTCAAAAAAGCAGCGGCTATTTTAAATTAGACAGTTCTATAAACAATAAGGTTTTTGAAACAGCAAAGGCAATAGCCGATACTTTTGAAGATATAAAAATCTACTGCGATCTGTTTTTTGATGAATATCCTTTATACCATAGAGGCATAACATTTGAGATATTTGTTGATAACAAAAGGGTTTCAGTTGGTGGCAGATACGGCAATATAACAAAAAATTTAGGCAAATACTTGCCTGCCACAGGTTTTGCTATAAATCTTGACGATGTGTGTTATCTTTTATTTGAAAGAGGTGAGGCATGAACAGACTGGTTGTTGGCGGTCAGTGGGGCGATGAAGGAAAGGGAAAAATCGTTGATATATTAGCACAAAATGCCGATGTAATCGTGAGATATCAGGGCGGCAGTAATGCGGGGCATACCGTATGCGTGGGTGATAAAAAGTTTATACTTCATCTGATACCCTCAGGCATTCTGCATGAAAACAAAATTTGTGTTATAGGAAACGGTGTTGTAGTCGATCCAAAGAGTTTGCTTGAGGAGAAAAAAATACTTGAGGATTTGGGTATTGAGGTTGAAGGAAGGCTGTTTATCAGTGAGAAGGCGCACCTTGTTATGCCCTACCATAAAGAGTTTGATGCAAAAAAAGAAGCCGTATTGGGAGAAAACAGTATCGGCACAACAAAAAGAGGAATAGGTCCTACATATACCGATAAGCATGCACGGGTGGGTATAAGAATTTGTGACCTTGAAAATCCTGATGTATTTAAAGAAAAACTCAATGCAAACATTAAGTTTATCAATAAACTGTGCGAGCTTTACGAGATTGAACCGTTTGATGCTAACAAGATATTTGACGAGTATATGGATTATGCTCAAAAGATTAAACCATTCATAAGAAACACAGTGTATTATCTAAACGGCGTTTTTAAAAACGGCAGAAGCATTCTCTTTGAAGGCGCACAGGGCTCTTTGCTTGATGTAGATTTTGGCACATATCCGTTTGTTACAAGCTCACATCCCACAGTGGGTGGAGCATTCAGTGGCACGGGTTTACCGCATAAGGCTATTGACAGGGTTATGATTGTTGTTAAAGCCTACACAACAAGGGTGGGCAATGGGCCTTTTCCAACCGAGTTAACAGATGAGGTGGGCAATTATATCAGAGATAACGGTGCAGAATACGGCGCAACGACAGGTAGACCCAGACGCTGCGGATGGCTTGATCTGGTTGTTGTAAAATACGCAGCCATGATCAACGGTGCAGACGAAATTGCTTTAACAAAGCTTGATGTCTTAGACGGACTTGATGAGATAAAGGTGTGCGTGGGCTATGAGTATCAGGGTAGAAAAATTGGGTTTATTCCATCCCAGCTTGAAGAGTTTGCCAAATGTAAACCGATTTACAAAACATTTAAGGGGTGGGATAAAACAGCCGGTATAACAGATTATGAAGACCTGCCAGAAAACGCAAAACGCTATCTTGAATACATCAGCATGTTTACAGGTGTCAGGTTTGCATTTATTTCAACAGGTGCAGAAAGAAAGCAGACGATAGAGCTATGAAAATAGCAGTTGTCAACGGCCCAAACCTCAATCTGCTCTCAAAAAGAGAGACTGATATTTACGGGAAATATTCTCTTGATGAAATAAACAATATGCTTTTGGATAAAGCGCGTGTTATGGGCGTTGAGCTTGATTTTTTCTTCTCAAATACAGAAGGCGAAATTGTAAGCTACATTCAAACGCTCTTTGATTGGGATGGTTTAATAATTAATGCAGCTGCCTATACGCATACAAGCATAGCTATCAGGGATGCCATAAAAGCCGTTAAAATTCCATTTGTTGAGGTACATATATCAAACATCTTTGCAAGAGAAAACTTCAGGCACACATCGTACCTATCCGATATTGCATTGGCTGTTGTTTCAGGATGCGGGGCATACGGTTATTTGTATGCCCTTGATTATCTTGTCAGGGTTCTAAAACAAGTCTAAAGCCGATAAAATCATCTCTTAAGCCGGGCATATTGTTGCTTCGCGCTGAAAAGCGGTTATACCTGAAGGCATTTATCCAGCTACCGCCCCTGACCACTTTGGCAAGTGATTGATAGGGGTTCAGGTATACGGGATCTTTTTTGTTTTTCATTAAGCTATAAGCTTTTGAGTAGTATGTATCGTAGCACCACTCAGCTGCATTGCCGATCATATCGTATAAACCAAACGGGTTGGGCGGAAAGCTACCAACAGGCGCTGTTGCAACATAGCCATCCCTGCAAGGAAAATGCTTCTGTGAAAAGATATATTTCTTAAGCTTCTTATAAGCAGTTATATCATAAACATTTGCATATTTGCAGGCGTTTTTGGGATTTTGCCAGGGTGTATCCCTTTTTATACCAGCCCTTGCAGCATACTCCCACTCAGCCTCTGTAGGCAGTCTGTAAACCTCTCCTGTTTTTAAGTAAAGCCATTTTAAATACTTCTGAATTTCATCCCATGAAACATTTACAACGGGTTGATTGGGCTGGTTGAGTTTATAGATCTTTCCGTTTCCGCTGTTATGTGATGGGTCAAACATGTTAAATTGGGCATTTGTTACCTCATATTGACCCATAAAAAAACCACTTACACAAACCCTGTGTCGTGGTTTTTCATCCGGTTGAGCGTATTTATCTTTGGGATTTGCACCCATTTCAAAGCATCCGCCAGGAATATACACAAACTTCATACCCAATGCATTTGTGTAGTGTAAAGGCCTCACAAGTAAAGACCAACTGCTGCCTTTGGGTATGCCGCCTGGAAAATCCTTATAAACATCCCAGAGAATTTTTTTATCAGGACCAACTTTTACAATGCCTACATCACCTTTGAGATGCAGGTTTCTTGTAACATATACCCTCTTTTTTATTTTTACCTCTATACCCACTACAGCTTCCTGAAAAGGCTTACCTTCAAGGTCGTAGTAAAATACGAGATAGTTTCCATCCCACTTAACTTCCACATTTCTATAGCCAAGACCGTATGATTTTAAAGAGAAAAACATCACAATTATAAATACGACCAAAATATTCTTAACCACTTCATCCTCCCCCAATTATATCGGATGAATTTAATAAGCATTTACCTATTTAATTGCATTAATCCAGTAAATAGTATTATCGTTTACTTCAATGTTTAAAACCTTTTCTCTATAAAGAGCTGTTAAATATGCCATAACGGATGTTTTTAGCACAAAATAAGACCTTGCATTTTTTATCTTAATGCCACAAAAATCACAAACATCTTTTACAAGCTCTTCAGTTGTTTTCTTTTTGAGAGTATCTTCTTTTATAAATCTCTCTATATTTTCTATAACCTCAATATTCATCTCAACAAGAGACTTTATACTGTTGGTATGTTCTCCATGAGAAGGAACATACATATTAAATTTGCTCTTTTTTAAATAATCAAGAGTGTTTTTTAATTGTCCAATATCAATATGATACGGTATGGGATGCCTTTTTAATACCCTTTCGCCAAACACAACATCAGCGCAAAACAAAACTCCCTCTGCTGCAATACCAATTTGATTGGGAGAATGACCCGGTAGTTTAATAATCTTAAGCTCAATATCATCGAAACCAAGATAGTTTTCATCTTTCTCTATAATATAGTCAACATGGGATGGTGGAGCATTGAGGATTCTAATCATCAAGTCATCAATAGGCCATGCCCCACTGAAAAAGTATAAAGGTTCAAGAATTGGTGTCTGTATTATACCCGCCTCAATTTCTGAAGCATATATTTTTACTGATGCATATTTCTGTATATAAGCATTACCACCACAATGATCTCCATGAGAATGAGTATTTATTATGGCTTTCGGGTAAAGATGATTTTTTTCTAATAGCTGCAAAATATTAGCTGCAGTTTCATCATCAAGTCCTGTATCTATTAAAATAACCCCATTCTTATCATTTATAACACCTATATTCGTGCTACCTTCTATATAAAAAACATTCTCAGTAAGTTGAATTAAATTCATTAAAAAATATTATACAAGTTTTAAACCTTTTTGTTAATCAATATCTCCAGTCTATGAAATTATACATAATACCTGCTTTTGCAGGCTTTATACCTTTGATATCTTTATTTACAGCCACTATCGATGTTGGATAGTATAGAAAAATATAGGGCAGCTGAGATGTGATAAGGTCGTTTATTTTTAAATAGAGTTTTTTTCTTTTTTGTGGATCAAAGGTTTTTCTTGCCGTCTCAATGAGCTTATCAACCCTTTTTGAGTGAAAACCAACAAAGTTAAATCCTCCCTTAAAATCACTCTTTGAATCCCACAGGGAGTATTGATCGGGGTCAGCACCAAGCTGCCAGCCCAAAATCACAGCATCAAAATGCCTTTCGTTAACTAAATTTAAAAAAGCCTGCCACTCAAGAATTCTTATTTTCATATCTATGCCTATCTTTTTTAAGTAGTATTGAATCATCAACGCCGCGTATTTTCTTTGAGTATTGCCTTCGTTGGTATAAACTGTGAAGCTAAAGCGATGCCCATTTTTATAAAAAAATCCATCGTTTCCCATTTTATATCCAGCCTCTTTCAAAAGCCTGACTGCCTCTTTTGGGTTATACGAACAAACCTTTTTATCAACAAAATAGGGTGAGTTTACAGGGTATATACTATCTGCCACTCTGCCAAATCCAAAAAGAATCGTTTTTTTGATCTCCTCACGATTGATAGCCATACATATAGCCTTTCTAACCATCAGATCCTTAAACATCTTTAGTTTTAAATTAAAACCCAAATAGGTGTATCCGCCCGATGGCTCAAAATAGACTTTGTAGTGTTTTTTATCCTGTCTTGAAAATTCAAACTTATACTGAAGTGGCGTCAAAGATAGCATATCCAATTTTCTGTTTTTTAATTCAAGCAAAGCAGTTGTTTGATCGGGTATGATCCTGTAGATAATCTTATCGATATAGGGCTTGTGAATAAAATAGTGATTGTAGGCTTTCAAAATTACATACTGAGATGTTTTGTATGTAACAAATCTATAAGGCCCTGTGCCTATGGGTTTGCGATTAAACTTACAGGTTGCAATATTTTTAACATTTTTTAGAAGATGTTGCGGCACGATACCCATCATCCAGGAGTACAAAGCAGGTGCAAACGGGTAAGGATATTCAACAACAACGGTATAGATATCAGGTGCATATATTCTTTTGATTATTTTATATTTCCCTGAATATGGCGTCGGTGTGTTGGGGTTTACAATCAGTTTATAGGTAAAAATAACATCCTTTGCACTAAAAGGTACACCGTCCTGCCAGAAAACATTTTTTCTTAAATGGAATATTATTTTTCTGCCACCATCTTTGATCTCATAGCTTTTTGCAAGATCGCCCACAATTTTCATATCCTTGTTCAGCTTGAGTAATCCATTGAAAATATAGGACGATATTTCAGCCGATGAGGAATCAACGGCAAGAAAAGGAATGAATCGTTTGGGGTTAGCCCCGAGTGAGAAATAAACCACCCCCGCCTGGGCTTTCAAAATAAATAAAAATACAACTATAGCCGCAAGCAGGGGCTTTTTCATTGCCTATTTTGTTATCGGTTTTGCGCCTTTTGGAAGGTTAACAGTTTTTGAAGGTGTTGTTTTAACATGCTCTATCAATGATGCGTTTTTTGATTTATAAACGATGTAGGAGATGCTGATAGAGTTTAGCATAAAAACAAATGCCAATCCCCATGTGATCTTTGCAAGAAGGCTCATGCCACCTGTTGGTCCAAACAGGGTATCAGCCGCACCTGCACCAAATGAAACACCCATCTCTGCGCCTTTGCCCTTCTGCATTAAAATCAAAACAACCAGTATAACACCCAAAAACACCTGAACAGCTATAAGCAAACTAAGCACTACCTACCCCCTTTGCTTTTTCAAACGCAGCAATTATATTACTAAAACTATCAGATTTCAAGCTTGCACTACCCACCAGAAAGCCATCAACATTATCTATATTTCCAAGCTCAAAAGCGTTTGAATCTTTAACGCTCCCACCGTATAGAATTGGCACATTCTCAACAAGCTCCCGTATAAAGTTATGCATTTGAGTGATGGTTTTAACATCAGCTGCAACACCTGTTCCAATAGCCCACACAGGTTCATAAGCCACCACAACTTTTTCTAAATCGATACCGTCAAGCGCTGAAACAATCTGCCTTTCCACAACATCAAACGCTTTATTCTGTTCTCTTTCCTTCAGTGTTTCACCCACGCATACAACGACTTTTAAATCGTTTTCTATCGCAGCTTTAACCTTTTTGTGCACCTCAATGTCACTTTCAGAAAATATATGTCTCCTTTCAGAGTGTCCCACTATTACATACTCACAACCCAGGCTCTTAACCATGGCTGCAGAAATTTCACCCGTAAATGCCCCTTTCTGCTCAAAGTAGATATTTTGAGCACCCAACTTTAGATGTGTTTGTTTAAATATTTCAAAAACAGGATGGATAAAAACGGCAGGTGGAAACACAATAACCTCAACAGAGGCTTTTATATCTTTTGCCATATCTCTTGCAACATTCAAAGCCTCTTCCAGAACAAAATGCATTTTCCAGTTTGCAGCAACGATAAACCTTCTCATTCTTTCTCCTCCAGAACCTCAACAGCAGGCAGCGTTTTGCCTTCAAGTAGTTTCAACGAAGCACCGCCACCGGTTGATATATAGCTCATATTATGCGCCTGATTGGCTCTTATCACAGCCTCTGCTGTATCACCACCACCAACCACACTCAAAGCCTTCAGCCTGCCAATAGCCTCAGCAATTTTATTTGTGCCGTGAGCAAACTCTTTTTTTTCAAAAACGCCCATCGGTCCATTCCATACAACAACCTTAGCATCGGATAGGGCTTCTTCAAACAACTTAACCGTTGCTGGCCCTATATCAAGCCCCATCATATCTTTTTTTATCTCCTGATAGGTGCAGTAGCAGGTGTTAACCGTATCATCGATGGAAGCAGAGCATAAGAAATCAACAGGTAAATATAACTTTACATTGAGTGTTTTTGCCTTATTTAGAATATTCAAAGCCTCATCGATCAGCTCATCCTCAACAAGGCTTTTGCCTGTTTCATAACCGAGTGCTTTTAGAAATGTAAAGGCCTGAGCACCACCAATTAAAATTTTATCGGCCTTATCTAAAAGATTAACCAAACAATCAAGTTTACCCGAAATCTTGGCACCACCTATAACAGCAACAAACGGTTTTTCCTTGATTTCAAATATTTTTGCAAAATACTCAAGCTCCTTTTTAAGCAGAAAACCAGCCACAGCCACTTTTGCAAGTTTTGCAAGGGCATATACGCTTGCATGTTTTCTATGGCAGACACCAAATGCATCGTTTACATAGATATCAAATAGTTTTAGAAGTTTAGCAGCAAATTCCTCTGAGTTTTGCTCCTCACCCGGATAAAATCTCAGATTTTCAAGCAAGGCTACATCGCCTACATCTAAACCTTCAAGTTTTTTAAGCTCATTTTCATCATCAAGATCCGATATAAAAACCACATCCCTTGACAGAAGTGTGGAAAGCCTTTTTGCAACAGCTCTTAATGAATACTTCTCATTTTTTTTGCCTTTAGGTCTGCCAAGGTGGCTTGCAAGTATAACCTTTGCCTTATTGTCTATGGCATACTGAATTGTTGGAAGCGCTGCTTTTATACGTGTATCGTCTGTTATATTGCCGTTTTCATCCATAGGCACATTAAAATCGCATCGTATAAAAACCCTCTTACCCTTTAAATCAACTTCATTGATAAACTTCATCAGAATCCCTCATTTTTAATTCTCAAAATCAAATCTCTCAGACGGGATGAGTAGCCCCACTCATTATCATACCAGCTTAAAACCTTAACAAGTCTGTTATCTATAACCATCGTTGAGAGACTATCAAACATGCTTGAGTGAGGATTGCCGTTTAAATCCTTCGACACCACAGACTCTGTTAAATATTCCACAATGCCCTTCATAGATGTTTCGCTTGCTTTTTTAACTGCTTCATTAACAGATTCTATCGTTGCTTCTTTTTCGACCTCTACAACTAAATCAACAATGGAAACATTGGATGTTGGCACCCTCATCGATATACCATCAAGCTTACCTTTCAGCGAAGGCACAACAAGACCCACAGCAATGGCTGCTCCTGTCGTTGTTGGAATAATATTCTCTGCTGCTGCCCTTGCCCTTCTCAAATCGCTATGAGGCAGATCAAGTATACGCTGATCGTTTGTATAGGAGTGCACGGTAGTCATAAAGCCGTGAATTATACCAAAATTGTCATGAAGGATCTTGGCAATTGGTGCCACACAGTTTGTTGTGCATGATGCATTGGATATGATGTCGTTATTCTTAAAGTCAAAACCTACATCGTTTACGCCAAGCACAACGGTTGGCACATCGCCGCCTTTGGCAGGTGCACTGATTACAACCTTCTTTGCACCTGCATTTAGATGCAGTGAGGCTTTTTCTTTTGTTCTGAATCTTCCTGTGGATTCAAGCACAAGGTCAACACCAATCTCCTTCCACGGCAAAGCAGAAGGATCTGTATTTGCATAAACTTTAATATGTTTTCCATCAAAAATAATCTCATCACCCTCTGATGTAATCTCATGTTGCCTTAAAACACCGTGAACCGAATCGTATTTTAAAAGATGCGCAAGTGTTTTAGCGTCTGTCAGATCATTTATTGCAACAATATCTATATCTTCATAACCTATACATGTTCTAAAAAAACACCTACCGATTCTTCCAAAACCGTTAATAGCCACTTTTATTGCCACTTTAACCTCCTAAATTAGATTATTTGCCCTTCAGTATACAAAGTGGGATATTTTTTTCAACATTTCAATAAAAAATGGTAGCCCCAAGGGGAATCGAACCCCTGTTTTCGGCGTGAGAGGCCGACGTCCTAACCGCTAGACGATGGGGCCACAAATATGGCTGGGATGCAGGGATTCGAACCCCGACTCGCGGATCCAGAGTCCGCTGTCCTACCGTTAGACGACATCCCAAACCGCTTGAGAATTTTACAGTTTTAACCTTAAAAGTCAAGAATTTTTGCTTCATTGTTAATAACTGCCCCCTGCAAAAAAAGAATATACCATTACTATTTTTTTATTTAAAAGTAGCATCCAAGCAGAGTTTATCTATTCTGTGGATATTATTATTTTTGATTACACAACACACTTGAAAAATATCTATAATTTAGTGATACTCTAAGTATGACACAAATGAGAACCATCGAGGGTGTTTTAAAAAAACTTACATACCTGGTCTTTTTTATATTTATTGCCATTTCAGTTGCTTTCTTGTATGTAGAAAAGAACGAAAAACAAACCATTTACAATTATATCTTAAATGCAAAGATCAAAAAACATAAACAGCAGATAAAACTTGAAACATATGCTGCCATCTCCTTTATAGATGCACAAACAAAAACAATTATGCATGACGAATTTGTAAAACTTGGTTATGCCATTAGACTTGCATCCACCATCTCAAATCATGATAGGAATCCAATTCAAAAATTGAAGGATATAGGATTTGAAAATGGCTATAGATTGGCTGTTTTTTATAAAGATGGCTCAAGTAATATAGATTTTTTAAACTTAAACTACTGCAAGCCATATAAATCAGATTTAAATTTCGTCTCAATCCATTTTTTTATCTGTTCATCCCCCTCAATTAAGGTTAATAATCAGCCGCAAAAATTCCTTCTTGCAACAACAAAACTGAGGCAATTGGATCTTGAGGTTGGTGCATACAAACCGATGCTTGAGGTTGAACAAAAAATCATGGATGTGGTTTTTAAGAAAATCAACGATTTCATATTAGCTGATAAAAATTCAGATAGCTACTTTTTCATAGCCAAAATTTTGAACATAAACGGCGGAGATGCCTTTGCCATGAATATTTTCAACAAATCCAGGGGTATTACTATAGGCAAACCAGCTTCTTCACATAAACCCGATGCAATGGGTAATTACTACAGAGAAAAATACCTAAAAGCCTTAAAAGAAAAAGGCCAGACCTATTCTGTATATTACTATCCCTCACCAACAAGCTCAAAACCGCGTAAAAAGATATCCTTCAGAATGCTCTACAAACCGCTAAACTGGATGGTGGGTACAGGTTTTTATGTTGATAATCTAAAAAAGAACGCTGCGTTGATGGCCGATGAGATATCTAAAAAACTAAAACTTTTCAATCTGCTTTTATTGGGTGTTTTTATTTTATCCATTTTTCTTATAAATGGTGCAGGAAGTGCTCTATCAAAACGGATATCAGAGGATGCATCAAAAATCATCTCTGGCCTTAAAAAATTAGGTAAAACAGAAACACCTATAAAGCTACAGAGCATAGAGTTTGATAAATTTAGAAAAATAGCAGAAGCAATCAATTTAGCCTCAACCCAGATTATCAACAAAAACAATCAGATTGAGCGAAACAGGGTTGAGTTTATCGAAACATTTGTAAAGGTTGTTGAAGCAAGGGATGTTTACACCAAAGGGCATTCTGAGCGTGTTGCATACTATGCAAAGAAAATCGGAGAGATGTTAGGGCTTGATGAGAAGAGACAGCATAATCTCTATATCTCCGGTCTTTTGCATGACTTAGGTAAGGTTGCAATACCCGATGCCATACTGTTAAAACCAGGAAAACTCAGTGAACATGAGTATGAAATAATGAAACTTCATCCGCTTTTTTCATATCTGCTTGTAAAAGACATATCCATGTTTAAAGACATAGCAATTTTTGTAAAGCAACACCATGAGCGTTGTGATGGCAAAGGATACCCCGATGGGTTAAGCTGCAAAGATATAACGCTTGAAGGAAAAATCCTTGCCATAGCCGATGTATTTGATGCATTAACAACCTCAAGGCCTTACAGGGCAGCGTTTTCTATACAGAAAGCTATAACAATTATGAAAGAAAGCGCCTTAGATAATCAAATACTCGCACAGATCGAAGATGCTCTGCCACGACTATTGCTGATTGAAAACGACCAGCCACAGACAACAGATATTTTAAAGCAGATAGAGCAAAGCAGAATGGAGCTGTTTGAAAAAGACCTCTTTAGCGGACTTTACAGGATAAAGGCGTTTCTTGATTTTATCGGTGAGCTTATAAAAAGGAAAAGGGATTACTATATCTTTATGGTTGATATAAAAAAACTAAAAAGAATCAATTTTTTACTTGGCTATGAGGCAGGCAACAGATTGATATTAGAGGTTGCAAAACTTATAAGGGATCTTGAAAACACCTCATTTCATGCACGCATAGGTGCAAACTTCTTTGGTTTTGTATATAAAGGCTCCAATCCAGAAGAAATGGCAAAAATCATAAAAGATAGACTTAGCCAAATAGAGATAGAAGGCCAGCATTTTGAATATTATGTGAGTTTTATTTCCTTAGATGAAGCACAAAGTGCAGAGGAAGCTGTTTATCTACTTGAAGAAAAGATAGAACAAATCAAATATCATTCTTAAGAAATTAATTTTACTGTTTATACCATCTAAAACTTGACTATATATCGCTAAAGCCTATTGTTTTAATAGAAAAAATTTTAGGAGGGAGTTTATGGTAATTAGAAAAAAAGACATCGAGATACTCAAAAACATCAAAAACGGCCAAAAACTAAATCATTCGGATGAGGATGCCTACATTTTAGAGCTTGAAGATCTGTTGAGTTATTCAACCGACGGCAATTACAAGCTTACCTACAGCGGCGAGGCAATTTTAAACCTATTTGAATCGATAGAGAAAAACGGCATTGATGTTTCTAACTGGAAAGATGAGTTTAGATTTATTGGGTCAGAGATCATAGCCATGATAGACTCATCTATTAAAGCAGGTGGTAAGGTTTTTGAAGATTTTGAAAAACCCCTTAAAGAAAGAGGATTTGCAAAAGATGGTAAATTAACAGATGAGGCTTACGAATTGTGGGAGATCTACAGACTTGCAAGGCCACAATTAACGATCGATAGAGAACTTGCAGACCACATAAAATCCCTGCCGCAGGGACCTGCCAAAAGAACAGGTATAATCAATGCAGATGATAAGCTAACAAGAAGGCTTGAGGCTCAAAGACTTATAGCTTTTTCAATGCCACCATCCAATTTCTTTGCATTTACAGGACTGGGTAGAAAAATTAGAGATGCAATTCTAAAAGGCAGCCAGCCGTTTTCCACGGTTGTCAATCTGGATATTTTGCTAAGCATAAAGAAAGCCAGGGAAAACCCGGCCCAGTTAAGTGATTCAGAAAAAGAAATCCTGCTTGCCATGGCTTATATAGATGAGCATAACAGGCTTCTGGCTGCAGGTGAGGATCTATACATGGCATACAAACTCTACAGCGAAGGAGCAATCCTTCTAACACCATCGATTGCGCTGATTTTAGAAGAGATAGAAACGCTCTTTGTGGTCGATGAGCTGTGGCAAAAACACAAAACAAACAAAGATATTATACCAACGCAGAAACAGATAAAAGAGGCTTTAGCAAAAAAAGATGAAGAAATTTCACAACATACAGCCAAGATTCTATACGCACTTGAGTGTTTTGGTCTTATAAGTTCACGCAAAGACGATCGAAACAGATTAATCTATCACATAACAGGCTGGGGTAGAAAGGTTTTAGAGGATCAGAAGGCAAAGAAAAGAGAGATATCATCTCCAGCTGTAAAATGCCTGACCATCACAAGAAAGGAATTCTCAGCCCCCGGCAACGACTGGTATGAAGAGGCTAAAAAAGCAAACCTCGTGGGAGATTTTGGACCAACAAAATCAGGTTCTATGTATGAAGAGCTTGCTATATCTATAGATAGATTAACACACATAACAGATTTTGAGATGGAGATTTTAAGCAAAATTTCTGACAAGAACCCAATTTATTTGAAAGAGTATCAACAAAAATACAACTCAAAAGACCATGAAAAAGTCAAAAAAGCCATAGAGCTGCTTGATGCAAAGGGTTTTGTTGAAATTCTACCTACGGGGATTGTTATTTTAACAGAGGCAGGGGTTTATCTAAAAAAGGCTCTAAGCGGTGTTTCAAGCGGATTTGGCAATCCTGTTACACCACACCTTGTAAGGGTTTTAAGAGCCATCAAAGAGGTTGGAACGCTGTATGAAAAAGAGAAAAAGATCAGAGTAAGACCCGATAAATGGAAAGAGGTAGAAAAATTAAGTGGTCTTGATCCAGAAACATTCGGTGAGGTGATACGGATTGCAAGGCTTGCACGTTTCATTGGCACAAATTCTTTAACAGATGCAGGATACAATCTGTTATGCGCAATAGATGAGCTGAAAAAAAGCTACTCAGAGCTTTCAAGGTGGTTTTTTAACTAAGCCGACCTAAGTCGGCTTTCCCACCTTTTCTATTATCTCAACTGCTTCATAATAATCACTGCATCGATTAATCATGTTGTTGAACTTCTTAACATTGGGGTAGCCTTTTAGATAAGCATGGAAAAACTTTCGAAATTGAGAGATAGCTTTTTTACCTGAAAAATTATAAAGATAACTTAGATGTCTTAACATCACACTTTTTATAAATTCCAGATCTCTTTTTGTATCCCTTTTGCTTAAAAAATCTTCAAAAATAAACGGTTTTCCTATGGCAGCCTGACCTACCATAAAAAATTCACAACCCGTAATAGCTTTAACCCTTTGAAGTTTTTTAAAAGAGTCTATGCCTCCGTTTGCAACAACAGGTATATTTATCAACTCTTTTACATGGGCAATATGGTTGTAGTCAACTTCACCTTTAAAGTATTCTTTCTTTAGCCTTCCGTGTATTGTTATAAAGCTAACGCCTCTATCCTCAATGGCTCTGTATAAATCATCGCTGTTTGGAGCATCGTAGCCCATCCTCATCTTTATGCTAACAGGCTTTTTTGTTGCCTTCACAACAGCATCTATGATTTTTAAAAAATTATCCGTGTCCTTCAAAAGATACGCACCTGCTTTTGCTCTTATTACTTTGGGGGCAGGGCATCCAGCGTTAATATCGATACACTCACACAGATCTTCAACCCGCTGGACCGCTTCTTTAAAAAGCTCAGGCTCACTTCCAAACAGCTGAATACAAAAAGGCTTATCTATCCCATCCCGCTTAAGATACTGAAGGGTCTTTTTATTATCAAAACATAAAGCATTAACGCTTACAAGCTCAGAAAAAGTCAATGCGCAACCAAATTCCCTGCAAATCTTTCTAAACGGCATATCGGTATAACCTGCCATAGGGGCTAAAAGATAGGGATTGCTGACCTTAAGAGAGCCTAAATTCATCAACGATTCATGGAATCTAAAAATTCCTTATTCGTTTTTGTCTTTGAAAGTTTATCAAGCAAAAACAGCATTGCATCTATATCGTTCATCTCGATTAAGATTTTTCTTAATATCCATATTCTGTTGAGTTGATCTTTTGGAACAAGCAACTCCTCTTTTCTTGTGCCAGAACGGGTTATATCTATTGCGGGGAAAATTCTTCTATCTGAAAGACCTCTATCCAAATGCAGCTCCATATTGCCCGTGCCTTTGAACTCCTCAAAAATAACATCATCCATTCGAGAACCTGTGTCGATTAAGGCTGTTGCAATAATGGTGAGACTGCCACCATCCTCCACATTTCGTGCAGCACCAAAAAACCGCTTGGGTTTCTGGAGGGCATTTGAGTCAAGTCCACCTGATAAAACCTTTCCGCTTGGAGGGATTACAGAGTTGTATGCCCTTGCAAGTCGTGTAATAGAATCAAGTAAAATTAACACATCATGGCCATGTTCAACGAGCCTTTTTGCCCTTTCAAGCACGATCTCAGCCACCTGCACATGACGCTCTGGCGATTCATCAAATGTTGAACTTATCACCTCCGCATTTACGGAGCGCTTCATATCTGTGACTTCTTCGGGTCTTTCATCGATTAAAAGCACAATAATTCTTATCTCTGGATGATTCTGGGTTATGCTGTTTGCTATATTTTGAAGAAGCATCGTTTTTCCCGTTCTTGGGGGTGCAACTATTAAACCCCTCTGACCCTTACCAATCGGTGTAATCAAATCCATAACGCGTGATGAGAGATTATCCGGTATTGTTTCAAGTTTTATTCGTTCCATAGGATACAGAGGTGTCAAATCATCAAAGTTCTTTCTTTTTATGGCTTTGTCCGGTTCTTGATAGTTGATCTGTTCTATTTTTAGCAGTGCATGGTATTTTTCCGTATCCTTTGGTGCTCTTACCTGACCATAAACATAATCACCGGTTTTTAAACTAAACCGTTTTATCTGGCTGGGTGAAACATAGATATCGTTTGGTCCAGATAAATAGTTGTTTTTTGCAGACCTCAAAAAACCGTATCCATCAGGAAGAATTTCAAGCACGCCTTCTCCTTTTAAAAGGCTAACTACTTCTACTTTGGGTTGATGTTTCTCGGTGTTCTTTGTTTGATTTTTCTGTTGGGTTTGCAGTTTTTCATCCTCCTTTTGTGTTGTTCTTTTTAAAATCTCCTCGATTAGCTCATTTTTTCTTTTTACGGTTGTTGGAATACCCAAAGTCTTGCCAATCTCAACAAGTTCAACAACCTTTTTATTTGCCAATTCTTCTTTTGTAAAACTCATACACTCCTATCTCCTGATTTTTAAGGTTTTTTATTCGCTGATAGCACTTAATTTTGTTACTGGCGAGTTTTTTCTATGCAAAAGAACATCCATACAAAATTTCTTGGAAAGCTCAAGGTAGTCTTTAATTGTTTCTGTATCCACACACAAAAAGGTCAAAACATTCTGTCTTAGAAATGCTCTTGAAAAATAATCCGTCGTTGAAATCCTTACAAAACCTTTAAAAATAAGCTTGCTTAAGCCAAAACTAAACAGGACACTGTCAACATCATTCTTGAAAGCATCATCAAGATGCGAATTATAGCGGCCAATTATCCTTCTTGCAAGATTTTTATATTGCACATCGCATAGATTTTCAGCCACTGCCTCAACAATTGCGTGTTTTGCTCCTTTAAACCTTTCAAATTTTTTAACCATCAAGCCGTGAACAGCTACATCTGCTGCAAGATGAGAGAGATATCCAATTGCAAACGCTTCCATCTGCTCGTTTTTTGCGTTATCTAAAAGCTTGAATGCAACATCCCAGTTGTGGGAATGCTTCTGTTTGCTGCCCAGGCCCTTTCCCACAATAAAATCAGGTGCCAGTACGCCGTAGAGAAATTCGTTAAGGTTACCAAATACAAGCATCTTGAGATAAGGCTCAAGCTCAGAGACGGCACTTAAAGATACACCAATATGCACCCCCGCTCCCCATGCAAAACTATTCAGAGGAAAAATCAATACTCCAATTATGGCAACAAGAATAATAAGAACAACTGACATCAATTTAATAATACACATAAAACCTAAGTAAAGTCAATAAAAATTGATGTCTTGTCAATACAAAATAAAAATGTTTCCCTTTTTTTGCAAAATAAATTTGGTGACATCCCAAGAAATTTTGATATGATTAGCAAAAATAAGAGGTATTGTTATGAAAATCCTTTATGTTGTCGGTGGTTTGCCCTTTGGAGGAATAGAAAACCTCCTGTTTGATATTGCAATAGAGCTATCAAAAAGAAACATCGATTACAGAATTATCAATATTTCAGGCACAGGAGAAAAAACAGAGGAATTTTTTAGAGCCAATTTACCCGTAGTAAACTTGGGAAACTCAAAGAAAATCCTGAAAACATACAGGCTACCAACAGCAATAAAATTAAGAAATTTTATTAAGCAATACAAGCCCGATATAATCCATTCAATGCAGTTTTCAGCAGATTATTTTTCGAGGATTGCCACAATAGGCATAAAAGACATTAAAATAATCACCCATATTCACAACATAAAAAAAGAAAAAAGATTAGAACGCAGAATTCTTAACAAAATTCTATCATTCAAAACAGATGTTTTTCTTTCAGTTTCAAAGGATGTGTTTAAGGTAGTAGAAAAAGAGCATAATTTGGCAAGAAAACAGCATTATATTTTATACAACGCAATAAATACAAAAGCATTTGACACCGAAACTTCACTAAATCTCCAAAAAGGAATTAAATACATAGCCTGTGTAGGTAGACTGGTGAAACAAAAAAACTTTGATGTGGCAATTAAGGCTTTTTCTTTGATAGAAAAAAATCATCCCGATACACGCCTGCTTATTGTTGGTGATGGTGGAATGAATAAAAAATTGCAGCAACTAACTAAAGATCTGAATATTTACGATAAAGTCATTTTTGCTGGGTACAGAAAGGATGTTCCAGGAATCTTAAAAAAATCATACATGCTTCTAATGCCTTCTGAGTATGAGGGTTTTGGTATTGCCCATCTTGAGGCGATGTATGCTGGTCTTCCAGCTATAATATCACCGTTTGTGCCCTCAAAAGAGATTGCAAGTGAGTGTAGTATTATAGCACCTATTGACCCGCAGCAGATAGCTTATTCTATAGAAAAACTTTTAACAGATGAAGTTCTTTATAAAGAATTATCACTGAAAGCAAAAGAGATAGCCAAAAATTTCACTATAGAAGAATATGTGAACAAGCTATTAACACTCTACTCAAGCCTCATCTTAAACAAGCCGATAGAAAATTTAATCTTATAGGTATCCATGAATAGATGGATAAACATACTGAAAATTAGGCATTATTATCTAATTTCTCTTACTATTTTGAAAGTACTTATTGTCTTTTAATGTGAGTTTTTAAAAAAGATTTTAATTTTAGTCGAGGTTCAAAATATCAAACATTGTAGCAATGTTCAATTTTATAAACTAAAAAACAAAAATTATTATCTTGACAAGCTTTTTGCCATCTTCTATAACGATAGCAGTAAATTTTTTAAGGAGGTGGGCTATGAAGAAAAGCCTAACTGGTATTGTTGTGTTAGCCGTTTTAGCTGTGGTTGTCATCGTGTTTCTAAAGTTTATTAGTAAACCTAAACCCCAAAAGGTTGCAAAGGTTCCCACTGCTGTTGCTGCTAAAAAGGAAATCAAGGTTGGTGTTGTATGGCCTATGACAGGTCTTGTAGCGGCTTTTGGTCAGAGTGCATGGAAAGGGGCGACATTGGCTCAAAGTATGATGCCAACAACAGAAGACGGCGCAAAGATAAAGCTCATTCTACTTGATAACAAAGGTATGAAGGTTGAAACAGCCAATGCTGTAAGTAAACTTATCACAGATAATCATGTGAAAGCTGTTATAGGTGCAATTACAAGTTCCAATACGCTTGCTGGTGCTCCAATTGCTGAAAAAAACCACATACCCATGCTTACATCTTCAGCTACTAATCCGCTTGTTACAAAGGGTAAAAAATTTGTATCAAGGGTTTGCTTTATCGATCCATTTCAGGGAACTGTAGCTGCAAAGTATGTATGGAACAATCTACATGCTAAAACAGCTGTTGTAATGATTGAAAAAGATCAGGATTATTCTGTAGGATTGGCACATGCCTTCATGGAAGCGTTTAAAAAATTGGGTGGCAAAGTAGTAGGTGTTGAGTTTTTTCAGTCAACAGATCAAGACTACTCAGCCCAGATTGCTGATATTAAAACAAAGAATCCAGATATTATCTATATGCCTTCATATTACCAGGAAATCTCTCTGTTCTGTAAACAGGCAAGGCAGTATGGCTTGAAACAAACAGTTATGGCCGGTGATGGTGCTGAGGCGGATACATTAATCAAAATCGGTGGAAAAGCTGTTGAGGGTGTTACATTTACAACACATTACGACCCGCATGCAGCTGCAACTCCTCTTTCAAAGAAGTTTTTAAAACTTTTCAAAGAAAAATATCATGGAGATCCAGATGCAATGGCAGCTTTAGGTGCTGATGCGTATTTTGTTCTTCTAAATGCCATAAACAAAGCTGGTGGATACAAAGCAACACCAACAAAGATTAACTACTGGATAAGACATACAAAAGGGTTCAAAGGTGTAACAGGTGTTATTACAATCGACCCAGAAACAGGTAACGCTATCAAGAGTGCCGTTATTAGAAAGGTTGAAAACGGCAAATTCGTATATGTAACAACCGTCAATCCTTAAAAAACAAAACAGGCAGGGGAGGTTCTCTCCCCTGTTTAACTTAAGCAGGAGACAAAAGTAATGAATGTAACAGTTTTGTTGCAGCAGTTTGTAAATGGGATTTCTTTAGGAAGCTTATACGGTCTTGTTGCTATAGGATACACCATGGTGTATGGTGTTATCAGGCTTATCAACTTTGCCCACGGCGACATTATGATGGTGGGTATGTATTTTGCGTGGTTTGGCATTATCTCTTTATTTTTACCGTGGTGGGCTGCATTTTTGCTGTCTATGATAGCAACTGCGTTTGTAGGTGTTATTATAGACAGGGTTGCATACAAGCCATTGAGAAACGCAAGTAGAATTTCAGCTTTGATTACAGCAATTGGTGTTTCATTCTTTTTGGAAAACCTGTTTCTTGTTGTATTTGGTGGAGTTCCAAAGGCATTTCCTGTACCATCAATTTTTGGCGGAGCTTTAAATATCCACGGTGTTATATTTCCAAATATTGCCATATATACACCTATTATCGCCATGATCTTTTTGGGTTTACTGCTTTTGCTTTTGCATAAAACAAAATATGGAATGGCAATGAGGGCTCTGTCTTTTGATATACCTACAGTCAGGCTCATGGGTGTAAATGTTGATATGGTTATATCGCTTGTATTTATGATAGGTTCATTTCTTGCCGCTTTGGGTGGTGTGTTCTGGGCGATGAGGTATCCTGCAATAAATCCATTGATTGGTATTATGCCCGGCTTAAAAGCATTTGCGGCAGCTGTTTTAGGTGGTATCGGTTCGGTTACAGGAGCAGCTATTGGCGGATTTATCATAGGTATATCTGAAATTTTTGTTGTAGCACTGTTTCCATCACTTGCAGGATACAAAGATGCCTTTGCTTTTCTATTCTTAATTTTTGTCCTTCTTTTCAAGCCTACCGGTATTATGGGCGAAGACCTTGAGAGGGGGCGATTTTAACAATGATTCCACTAAACAGAAATTCCATATTAACAATTTTATCTATTTTACTACTCCTTTTGTTTGTGTGGTATTCAAACAGCCATTTAAGCGCCTATGCTATAAGAATATGGGAAAATACAGCAATCTTTTTAATGCTTGCAGCAAGCTATAACTTGATAAACGGTGTAACAGGTCAGTTTTCTTTAGAGCCTAACGGTTTTGTTGCAATAGGAGCTTATGTAACGGCTATTTTGATTCTCACGCCAGCTCAAAAAGATGCAATGTTTATTATAGAGCCAATGGTGCCATGGTTGAAAAATCTACACATGTCATTTTTCCCTGCACTGTTAATTGGTGGTATTGTAACAGCTCTTGTGGCGTTCCTATTGGGTTTTCCTGTTTTCAGAGTTAGAGGCGATTATCTTGCCATTGTTACATTGGGTTTTGGTTTAACAATCAGAGTAATCTCAAACAATACAATTACCATTACAAATGGCTCTTTGGGCTTGAAGGGTCTTCCAAGCTACACAAACCCGTGGTGGTGCTGGGGATGGGCAATTGTTGCAATGATAATAATTATGAGAATTGTATTTTCAGCCTACGGTAGAGCCATGAAGGCAATAAGAGACGATGAAGATGCTGCCATTGCAATGGGCATCAACACTTTCTGGATAAAAATGATCGCCTTTGTTGCAGCTGGTTTCTTTGAAGGTGTAGGTGGTGGATTACTTGCAAGCCTAACCTCGATTATATCACCTACAATGTTTACATTCTTTTTAACATTCCAATTACTGATAATCATTGTTGTGGGTGGGCTTGGTTCAATGACAGGAACTGCCATAGCAACAATTTTGGTTATATGGGGCTCTGAGATTTTGCGCTTTGTAGAACAACCTATGAATATTTTTGGTCTTCACATACCAGGAATTCCTGGTATGAGAATGGTTGTATTTTCTGTATTACTTATAGTGATTATGATTTTTGCAAGAGAAGGTATTATGGGACAGAAGGAGTTTTCGTGGGATGCTTTGTTTAATCTATTTAAAAAGAAAGCAAAGACGGTTTAGTTATGGAAGTAGCTTTGAAATGCGATAGAATAACGATGAAATTCGGCGGCTTGACCGCTGTGAATGAGTTCTCAATCGAAGTAAGGGATAAAATGATTTTTGGCCTTATAGGTCCAAACGGTGCTGGCAAAACCACAGCTTTTAATATGATTACAGGTAATCTTAAGCCTACCTCAGGCAGTATCTACTTTTACGACCAGCAAATAGACGGTCTAAAACCTTTCAAAATCGTTCATTTAGGTATGGCAAGAACCTTTCAGAACATAAGGTTATTTTCCAATCTTACAGTGCTTGAAAATGTGCTTGTAGGTTTTCACCACAAACTTCAATACAATCTTGTAGACACCATTTTAAGGACTCCCCGCTTTTACAAATATGAGCGTAAAATGAAAGAAGAAGCCATGGAGCTTTTAAAAAAGGTTAATTTAGCTGATAAAGCGGATTTTAAGGCAACAGCTCTACCCTACGGTGAAAGAAGAAAGGTGGAAATTGCAAGGGCGCTTGCAACAGGGCCAAAGATGCTTCTACTTGATGAGCCAGCTGCTGGCATGAACCCGCAGGAGACAATGTCTTTAATGTACTTTATCCAGGAAATAAAAGAGACTTTTGATTTAACCGTACTCCTTATCGAACACGATATGAAATTTGTTATGAATCTGTGTGAAACGATAGCTGTTTTAGATCACGGTGTTAAGATAGCAGAAGGCAAACCTGAAGAGATTCAGAAAAACCCGGATGTTATTCGGGCATATCTGGGAGATATCAATGCTTAAGGTAAAAGATTTAAATGTGTTTTACGGTGTTATACATGCAGTAAAAGGTATAAGCTTCAATGTGCCTGAAGGCAAGATTGTAACGGTTATCGGTGCAAACGGTGCAGGAAAATCAAGCACACTTAATGCCATTGCAGGTCTTGTAAAACCAAAAGGTAGTATAGTTTTTGCCGGTAACGAAATAGCAGGAAGACCCGCCCATAAAATAGCTCAAATGGGTGTTGCGCTTGTGCCAGAGGGCAGACGCGTATTTATAAACCTTACAATACTTGAAAACCTAAGAATGGGTGGTTTCAACAAAAAACTCAGTGAGCTTGAGCCGCTTTATGAAAAGATGTTTGAATTATTCCCGATCCTAAAGGAGAGGGCTTATCAAAAGGCAGGAACGCTCTCTGGAGGCGAGCAGCAGATGCTTGCAATTGCAAGGGCTTTGATGAGTGAGCCGATGCTGTTGATGTTGGATGAGCCAAGCTTAGGACTTGCACCAAAGATTGTTTCAGAGGTCTTTGAAATTCTAAAGGAGCTCAACAGACAGGGCAAAACGATTCTTTTGGTTGAGCAAAATGCAGCCCAGGCGCTGAAACTTGCAGATTACGGTTATGTGCTTGAAAACGGCAAGATTTCACTTGAAGGCGATGCGAAAGAATTGCTTGAAAATGAGGATGTGAAAAAAAGCTACTTAGGAGAGCTTTAAAAAATCTTGATTTATTTCATGCTGTTTTATATATTGAAAACATGGATGTAGGAAACAAGATTCGAGAGATTAGACTAAAGAAAAATATGACCTTAAGAGACTTAAGCAGAAAGTCCGGCTGCTCGCTGGGCTTTCTCTCTCAGGTTGAAAGAAACCTTGTTTCGCCAACAATATCAAGTCTAAGA
This sequence comes from Hippea jasoniae, assembly GCF_000744435.1. Lineage (NCBI taxonomy): Bacteria > Pseudomonadati > Campylobacterota > Desulfurellia > Desulfurellales > Hippeaceae > Hippea > Hippea jasoniae. The sequence goes on along the minus strand of NZ_JQLX01000011.1, from coordinate 216,645 downwards.
CGAATAGCCGATGCCTTAGATATCAACATTATCTCCCTGTTTGAAGAAAACGAGCCACCTGTTGATTCCATTGTTGTAAGAAAATCCAGTAGGGGAAAGTTTGAAAATAAACGATCAAGGGTTAAATATGAGCTTCTAAGACCCCAGTTTTCCGATACAACAATAGAGGCACTGTATATGTATCTTGAGCCAGGTGCTTTGAGTGGCCCCACGCCGCATTCTCACAACGGTGAAGAGCTTGTTATAGTTATAAAGGGTGAAATTGAGATTGAGATTGGCGGCAAAACCTATATTTTAGGCGAAGGTGATTCTGCTGTTTATAACTCCAACATTCCCCATAGATGGAGAAACCCCAGCGATAAAACCACAGAGGTCATCTGGGTAAACCATCCTCCAACATTCTAATTTTTTACAATTTAAACTATTTTGTGTTAAAATAGGGCTATGAAAACAATAGAAAGTGTTGAGTCTTTTGATGAATTTATTTCAGGCAGCGAGATTGCAATAGTGCTTTTTGCAACCAGGGATTGTGCAACCTGCAAACCTGTTGAGCTTAAACTTGAGAAACACTTTAGCGACTACAAACTAACAAAAGTGTATTTAGATGACTTAAAAATTTTGGCGGGCAGGCTTTCTATATTCAATGTGCCGGTTGTAAGCATCTTTTTTCAATCCAAAGAGCTTTATAGATTTATCAGGGTGTTTTCTATGGATGAAATAGCAGAAAAACTAAAGAGACTAAAGGAGTTTGTGTGAGCTATATTCATCAAAAGATATTTGAAAAAACGATAGAGACAGCAAAAGAGTTAGAGGTTAAAGATGTAAGAATTGGCCTTGGATATACAATTGTTGAATTGGATAACAACACGGCTGGTCTATCTTATAGCTTTACAAAAGAACTAAACATAACATCATGCAGTGTGGTGGATGAGGCGGGTAGCTTGACAGGCAAAAAAGCATCATATCTAATAGAAAAAATTTTTTCATATAACCTGCTTGACAGCAGTATTGCCTTAGCTGCAGCAAACGCCATTATAAACAGTAATATAGAAAGCAAAGACATAGATATAGTAAAATTTATAAAACCCACAGATAAGGTTGTGATGATAGGGTATTTTGGACCGCTTGTTGAGGCTATTGAAGCTAAAACAGAAAAATTTGTAATCTGCGAGCGCTCTGTCAGGGGCAAATCTTTGCCAGACTATGCTGCCTATTTTGAATTACAGGATGCAGATATAGCTATAATAACAGCAACATCTATAATCAACAAAACGATTGATGCACTGCTTAAACTGCCCAAAAAAGCACGCATTGTTGCCATAATGGGTCCATCTGCTCCCATGGATTTAGAGATTTTTTCAGCTGCTACCCATGTCTGCGGAAGCAAAGTCAGGGATATCAAACTGGCAAAGCAGATTATCTCTGAAGGCGGGGGCACAAGAAAACTCAAACCCGCACTATCAAAACACTGTGTTTTTAAGGAGGCTTTATGATAAGGCACTGTTTATCGCTTAAGGATTTAACAAAACAGGAGATTATTGAGCTGATCGAAGTGGCGGGCAATATTAAAAAAAGAATAAACGAGATTAACTATAAACCCTTGGATGGCGTTATTTTAGGTATGATATTTGAAAAGTCATCGACACGCACCCGTTTATCTTTTGAGGCGGGTATGAAAAAGTTAGGCGGGGATGCGATATTTTTATCATCAAGGGATATTCAACTTGGACGAGGTGAAACAATTGAGGATTCAGCTAAAGTAATCTCCCGCTATGTGGACATAATTATGATTAGGACTTTTGAGCATCAAAGACTTATAAAATTTGCAGAGCATTCAACGGTTCCTGTTATTAATGCATTAACAGACCTTCTGCACCCCTGCCAGGTATTGGCTGACCTGTTTACAATAAAAGAAAAGCGGGGTGATATAGAACATATAAAGGTTGCCTTTGTGGGTGATGGCAATAACATGGCAAACTCCTGGATCTATGCAGCTGCTTTGGTTGGTTTTGAGTTAAATATCGCAACGCCTGTCGATTGTGCACCAAACGGCAGGGTGGTATACGATGCTTTTAAGATTAATCCGTATGCAAAAATCACCTTAACAGACAATCCAAAAGAAGCGGTAAAAGACGCAGATGTTATATACACAGATGTATGGGCATCAATGGGTGAGGAGGCTCAAAAAGAGAAGAAACATGAATTACTTAAAAGCTATCAGGTAAACAAAGAGCTTGTAAGTTATGCAAAGGATGACTACATATTTATGCACTGCCTGCCTGCGCACAGAGAAGAGGAAGTTGAGGCAGATATTATCGATTCAAAGCATTCCGTTGTTTGGGATGAGGCAGAAAACAGAACATACGCGCAGCTTGCTGTAATAATGAAATTAATTGGGAGGTTGAATGATGGATATTAAAAAGGTTGTGCTTGCCTATTCAGGGGGACTTGATACCTCAGTGATCGTTAAATGGCTTCAGGACAAATACGGCTGTGAGGTGATAACCTACACGGCTGATTTAGGTCAAAATGAAGATTTAGAGCCGATTAAAGAAAAAGCATTGAAGGTGGGTGCAACAAAAGCCTATATTGAGGATGTAAGGGAGGAGTTTTTAAAGGATTATGTTATGAAAGCCTTCAAGTTTGGAGCATTGTATGAAGGCAAATATCCACTTGCAACGGCATTGGGGAGGCCGCTTATAACAAAAAAGATGATTGAGATAGCAAAAAAGGAAAACGCCGATGCCATAGCCCACGGCTCTACAGGCAAGGGTAACGATCAGGTGAGATTTGATGTCTCTGCAGTGGCTTTAAAACCCGATATAAAGGTGCTTGCACCTGTGAGGGAGTGGGAGTTGAAATCCCGCGATGAGGAGATTGAATATGCCAAAAAACACAACATACCCGTGCCTGTTACAAAAGAGAAACCTTACTCTATCGATAGAAACATATGGGGATTATCCATAGAGGCAGGACCACTTGAGGATCCGTTTTTTGAGCCACCCGAGGATATCTATTCTTTAACTGTTAGCCCAAAAGAAGCACCTGATGAGCCAGAATACATAACAATAGACTTTGAAGAGGGCATGCCTGTTGCAATAAATTCTCAAAGGATGGGGCTTGTTGAACTTGTTGAAAAGGCTAACGAAATAGCAGGCAGACACGGTGTTGGTAGAATAGACATGATTGAAAACAGGCTTGTTGGTATTAAATCAAGAGAGATCTACGAAGCCCCGGCTGCAGTGTTGCTGCTTGAGGCAAAAAGAAGTCTTGATGAGCTTATTTTAGACAGAGAAAGCCTTCACTTAAAAGACCAGCTTGCTCAAAAATATGCAGAATTGGTCTACTACGGCTACTGGTTTAGTGAAACAAGAGAGGCTTTAGATGCCTTTGCAGATGTTTTAAACAAAAGGGCAACAGGCACTGTAAAGGTTAAACTTTACAAAGGAACAGCTACAGCAGTGGCAAGGAAATCCGATTATGCTTTATATTCAAAACAGCTTGCCACTTACGACCCAACAGATACATTCAACCACAAATACGGCGAAGCGTTCTGCTATATCTGGGGATTGCCGCTTAAGGTGCTTGGCCAGATTAGAAAATAGACACACAGATGCCACATGCAGTAATCAAAACGCAGGAGCCGCTTATAGCTATTGATGATAAAGATATATTTTTTTCATCAAGCGGCTCTGCTTTTGTTTATCCTGCAGAAACAGCCTGCGAGGCATTTTTTATAAAGGCATACTCAAAAAGGGATCATGTAATTGTAAAGTTAGAAAAAGCCACCCATCCCTTAATTACAGATTGCCTGAAAGGAAAAGTTTTAGAGTTTGCCAAATATTTAGCAGAAAGGCTTAAAGGTTCAATCGTTCATCATAATCTTAAGCCCACAGGCAAAAATTGCAGGCTCTTTGAAAAATACCTTTTAGATTTGAGAATAATCAACCATACAGTTATTAACAAACTTTTTGACAAACCCATCGAGTTGGAGATAGGCTCGGCAAAGGGGGAATTTATAACAAAGATAGCATCTAAAAACAAAGAAAAGCAGTTTATCGGTATCGAAATCGTTCAGGAGACACTATCAAAAGCTCTCCTTAGGGTTGAAAAACTCAATCTGCAAAATATCTCGTTTATTCACTACGATGCAAGGTTTCTGCTTGATAGGTTTTTGCCAGACAGCGTTGATGCTGTTTATGTTTTTTTCCCTGAGCCGTGGTTTAAGAAAAAACGACTTAAACATGCATTGTTTGATAGATTAACGCTTTCAAAGATAGCTAATATTTTAAAAAATGGTGGAATTTTTAAGCTTTTTACAGACAACCATGCATATGCGTTAAGTATATCTACAGCTTTGGATGATTTAGACCAGCTTACATCAACCACTCAATACCCATTTATGGTCGCAACAGAAAGAATAGACACATATTACGAAAGGCGATGGCTAAAAAGAAACAGAACGATCTATAAACTCACCTACACTAAAACCAAACATCATCAGGCGTTAGATTTGCCGGATATAAAATTCCCCATCAAAATCAACAAAGAGTATATCTTGAAGGATAACATAATATTCAAGATTTTAGATATCTACGAAAATCCTTTTGATGAAAGAATTGCTGAGGTGGTGTTTGGCTATAGCCTCAATCCTCAGCATACGTTTTTTGGCTTAACAAAAAATAACGAGCTATTTGAAATTGCACAAAGTAGATTTATAGCTGACAGTCAGGCTAAAAAGGCCTTTGAGTTAGCAAAATAAAAGCCCGCAAAAAGCGGGCTATCTGCCTTAGCCTACAAGCTCTTTTAGGTCGTCATCGACATTGCTAATCGTTGACATATTAAATTTGTCGATGAGAACCTTGAGGACATTGGGGGATACAAAGGCGGGTAATGTTGGACCTAATTTGATATTCTTGACACCTAAATAGAGGAGGGCAAGCAGAACAGCAACGGCTTTCTGCTCATACCAGGCGATGTTGTAGGCTATTGGCAGTTCATTTATATCCGATAGTTCGAATATCTCTTTAAGCTTCATGGCAATAACAGCCAGTGAGTAGCTATCGTTACACTGACCAGCATCAAGCACCCTTGGGATACCGCCAATATCGCCAAGATTAAGTTTAATGTATCTGTATTTTGCACAACCTGCTGTCAAAATTACCGTATCTTTGGGGAGTTTTTTTGCAAATTCTGTGTAGTAGTTTCTTGATGGATGCCTACCATCACAACCTGCCATAACAACGAATTTTCTAATTGCACCGCTTTTTACTGCATCAACAACCTTATCTGCAAGTTTAAACACCTGCTCATGCGCAAAACCACCTACAATCTTTCCCGTCTCAATCTGCGTTGGCGGTTTGCATTTTTTGGCAAGTTCTATAATCTCTGAAAAATCTTTGGGTTTTCCATCAACACGATCTGGAATATGCTTTACACCCGGAAATCCCACATTACCTGTAGTAAACACCCTGTCTTTGTAGCTGTCTTTGGGTGGAACGAGGCAGTTTGTTGTCATAAGAATTGGTCCGTTAAATGCCTCGAATTCTTTATCCTGCAGCCACCATGCATTACCGTAGTTTCCTACAAAATGCTCATATTTTTTAAACGCTGGATAATAGTTTGCAGGCAACATTTCACCATGCGTATAAACATCAACACCAGTGCCCTTTGTCTGCTCAAGCAGCTCTTCCATATCTTTCAGATCGTGACCTGAAATCAAGATGCCGGGGTTATTTCTAACACCGATATTTACCTCGCTAATCTCTGGATGGCCGTAGGTTTCTGTGTTTGCTTTATCAAGAATTGCCATAGCTTTAACAGCAGCCTCGCCTGTCTTCATCACAAGACCAATCAATTCATCAACCGATTTATCCTCTGTTGTTGCAGCAAGACCTTCAACAAGAAAATCCCATATAGCCTGATCCTCATAACCTAAAACTGCTGCATGCTCAGCATAGGCTGCCACACCTTTTAAGCCATAAATCATAAGCTCTTTTAGAGACCTTTTATCTTCATCTTCTTCGGCTAATACGCTTGCAACACTGTATTTTGCCAAAAACTCCTCTTTTGTTGTGCCGTTCCATGTGGCTGAGTCGTGCAACCCCTCATCACTAACTGAATACTTCTTTTTAAGCTGATCCCTTAGTTTTAATCCTTCTAAAATTACATTGCTGATTGCATCCTCATCGAAGTTAACATTGGTTATTGTGGTAAAGAGAGCCTTTGAAATGTATTTTCCAACCTCTGGATCAACCTTACCTGCTTTTTTTGCCACAACACTGATGCCCTTTGTTACATAGACAAGTACATCCTCAAGGTTTGCAACATTCTCCTCTTTTCCGCACACACCTTTAACTGTGCATCCGTGATTTTTCCATGTTTCCTGACATTGAAAACAAAACATACCCATAAAAGCACCTCCTTGCTTTTTGTTTAAATTAACTATATACTAAAAGAAGTTTAAAAAAATTGATTAAGGTCAAGAATGGATAAAAAAGAAGCCCTGAATCTCTTTGCAACTGTTGTTGGCGTAGAAGAAAACTATATACTGAAAGATTTAGACGCCGTCTCCATGCTTATAGCAAAACAGAAGGGCGAATATATATTCTTTGAAGGCGACAAAGGAGAAGACCTCTATTTTATACTCAAAGGAGCTGTAAGATTATTTAAGACATCTTACGATGGCAGAGAAATCACACTACATATCGCAGAAAAAGACGATATTTTTGCTGAAATTGTACTGTTTTTGGAAAATAGATATCCTGCATCTGCAGTTGCTCTGGAAGACACCTTGCTTTTGAGTATAAACTCCTATAAGCTTTTTGAAAAAATATCTCAAAACCCGGCCATTGCCATGAAGCTATTAGGTGCTTTTGCAAAGCGCATAAACTTTTTAGCCGAAAGACTAAAGCAGCTATCGATAGAGGACGCAAAGGAAAGGGTGATGGAGTATTTAGAAAAAAACGCTGACAGTTCAAATACCGTCAGACTCTCACTTCCCAAAAAAGAGATAGCAACCATGCTTGGTGTAACACCAGAAACATTCTCTCGCATAATAAAAAAACTCAAGGAAGACGGGATTTTAACGATAAACGGAAAAAACTTAAGGATTATTAGATGAAGTTTATTAAATCAACAACGATTGTTATATTAAGTGCAATTATAGCAATTCTGTTATTGTATATAGCGATTCTAAACAAACCCAGCCTGCTAAAAATCCCCCTATCACTCTATCTAAAACAGCTGAATATAAAAACGCATTTTACAAAGATAAATATCAAATCACCCACACATTTCTCTGTTTCTGGTTTTCAATTTCATAAAAACAACATAAACTTCAGCTGCAAAAAAGCAGAAATTTCAGTATCAGATAAGGGATACGATATTCATTTAACAAATCCCGATTTAAACTTAAAAATAATGCCTTCAAAAAAAACAAAGAAAACCTCTTTTGGTTTACCTGTCAATATCCATTTTTTGGCTGCCGATAATCTCACGGTTTCTGTTAAAAATGCGGCTCAATCGCTCTCTTTAAAGGGAAACCTTAAGTTTGCACCCGGGCAGATTTATTTCAGCGGGCTTATTAATGTTAAAACAGACAGATTTTCTCTTTCTGGCTCTATAGACAACCTAACCGGTAACTTTAGCCTATCAAAAACTGGGCTCCTTATTAAACATGCCTTTATAAAGCCGTTTGTTTTAAAGATAAACTACAAAAAAGGCGAGGTTATAGTAAATCAACCCATCGTTATAGATAATCTATACATCAACTTTTCACCTTTTTATATTAAACTTGCAAAAATACACTCTAAGATAAAAGTTGCAAGGGATAATCTAAAAGCAAGCTTTATGATTAATGCATCGATAGATAAAAAAAATATTTCTGCTATTTTGAGGAACTTTTCTATTGGCGATCTTGTAACAGCAGGCAGAATCAAAATAAACATAAACAAAAAAATAGCAGCAACGATTGACAATTTAAGCATAAACCACCCTTTGCTTTTTGCAGAGCATATACAGGCAAACATAAATTACAATGGCAAGATAGCCAATTTGTATATCAACAAAGGTGAAGCTATCGTAAAAGACAGTCTGTATATCGATTTTGGCGCATATAACCTAAAGGCAAATATAAACCCACCTGATGAGGCTTTAGTAGAACTATCAAGACTGGGCACAATCTTTTTAAAAAAAAACGCAATTTTATAGAAGCACATTTAAACTCACACACTCTACAAAATATTGTTAATTTTCTCAATGAATCGTATCAGATAGACGCATTGAATGACTTAAAGATCGACGGCAACATAGATATCTTTGCAAAAAAGCAAAACGTTGCAGTTGAGTCAGAAATAAAAACATCTATAGCCAAACTAAACTACAAAAACATCTCACTTGATAATATCACGCTAAACCTTCCCCTTTTTTTAAATACAAATAAGAAGCAAGATGGAAAACTTACTATAAACTCAATCAAGATAGACAACAAAACCGCTTCCCTGATTGCAAATATTACATCAACAGACAATGCACTATCTGCAAGGATAGTGATAAAATCCAGATTTATTAACATAAAACCCCTCAATTTATCAATTAACTTTAAACATTTAAGGGCAAAACTATACCCGATAGCAGGATCAATAAAACTTAAATCTATAATTTTAAAACCCCAGATAAAATCGGTTGATGCAACAACCAGGCAGATAAAGCTTTCAGGAAACATAACGGCAAAGGTGTTTGATGGAAAGATAAATATCAAAAATATATCTGTTATGCTGGGTGAGTTTCCTATTTTAAAGATGGATATAAACTTCAATCACATTAACTTAGAAAAACTAACAGCGCTTACAAACTTTGGGAAAATTACAGGCTTTATAAAAGGCTATATACGCAATCTAAAGCTTGTTAATTTCACAAATCCATTATCATTCGAGATGCTTGTAAAAACACAAAGTGTCAGAGGTGTAAGCAAAAAGATATCACTCAAAGCCGTAAACAGCATATCAAAGGTAGGTGGAGGATACGCATCTATTGCCGTTCCGTTTTTTAAAAACTTTTCCTACTCCAAAATTGGTTTTAAAGCGACTCTAAAAAACAATGTTTTTACCATACATGGTCTTTACAGGGATGGTAAAATAGAGTACATTATAAAAAAAGGGTTTTTGGTGGGTATAAGCGTCATTAATATGAACAGAAATAATGCAATATCGTGGGATGATTTTGTAAATAGATTAAAAAGGGTATCAAAAAGGAGGTAGTATGAAGGCAAGAAACCTGTTGATTTTGCTTATTGTTGGGCTTTATTCTTGTGTCACGGTAAACATCTATTTCCCGGCTCAGGAGGCAAAACAGAAAGCCAAGGAGATTGTTAACCAGATCAGGGGTAAAGCTTCTAAAGTTCAACCCAAGCCCACCTCATTTTTGCAGATAATCCCCAAAGCCTATGCCGCTGATGTGTTAAACACAACAAACGCCAAAATCAGGGCTTTAAAGCAGGCAATGAAAATAAGGTTTCAAAAAATGAAACCCTACTACAGGGCAGGCTATTTAGGAGAAACACTTAATGGATTTTTGAAAATCTACAGGCAACCAAAATCATTAAAAGATAGGCTGAAGCTTAAAAAACTCGTTGCTAAAGAAAACCACGATAGGAATTTGCTATACAAAGAGGTTGCAAGGGTTTTACATATAAACAGTAGCCAGATAGACAGGCTCAGACGAATATTTGCAAAACAGTGGCAAGATACAGCACCAAGTGGCACTTATATTCAAACAGCAACCGGATGGGTAAGAAAATAATCAATCAAGACCGTAATCGGCAGGGTTATATCCCCTGCTGATTGCAAATTCTCTTAAATCATCTCTAATAAATTTTAAGGCAAGACCAACAACAACAGCATCATCAAGATACCCGATGCCTGGCAAAAAGTCAGGTATAATATCTAAGGGATTAATAAAATATAGCAAAACGCCAACCAGAGAAAGAAGGGTTTTATAGGGAAATTTGCACTGTTTTTTTATATAGCAATCAACCATCTCAACAGCAAGTTTAAGCTGCAAAACTGTAGTTAAGGTGAAACCTACAGGGTCTTCCTTTATTTTTTCTATTTTTGCTTTTGCTTCATCAACAAATCCCTCAAGGTCAAATTCCTTAAACCTGGTAAAATAATCACCAACCTTTGCCAGAGTGTTTTTTATAGCCATCTGTTTCTCCTTTTTGAAAAATGGTGGAGCTGAGGGGACTTGAACCCCTGACCCCCACGCTGCCAGCGTGGTGCTCTCCCAGCTGAGCTACAGCCCCGTTAATCGCTGATTTTTCTGTGTATATTAAAAAACTATCGCTTTGTCAATATAATTCTAAAAACAGCCGTTCTATATATACCGATTTTACCCATTACTTAAAAATATTTCATTTAAAATTTTTAACAATTTCTTTAATTTATTTAAAACACTATTTCAATATATGAAAAATTTTATTTGATTTAATTGAAAAATTGCATATAATAGGAAAGTAGAGCTAAATGTTTAATCTAAATTAATTTTTTTAGGAGGTGCCGTATGAGGCCTAAGTTTTTTGGCGGTTTGGTTGCTCTGTTGGTCGCATTGATGTTTGCTGTATCTTCATTTGCAGCTGGTGTAATTAAAATCGGTGTGCAGGCTCCTATCACAGGTAAGTTTGCAAGTGAAGGGCAGTCCATCGACAAGGCTGTCAGGCTTATCGTAAAACAAGTAAACGCTAAAGGTGGAGTTTTAGGTAAAAAACTTGAAGTTGTAACCTGCGACGATGAGGGAAAAGCTGTTAAAGCTGCAATCTGCGCAAGAAAACTTGTTGATGCTGGTGTTATTGCCGTTATCGGATCATACACCTCAACATGCGCTGAGGCAGCAGAGCCCATTTACTACAGAGCGGGTGTTTTGCAGACATCTGATGGAACAAGCGATACACTGGTTAAACACGGCTACTGGACATTCTTCAGAAACTCCTCTCCGAACTCTGCAGAGGCAAAATTTACAGCTGAATTTTTTATGAAAAAACAGCATTATAAAAGGATTGCTTTAATTTCAGACTACTCCACATTCTCAACTAACTTGACAAACGCCGTTAGGGACAACCTTAAAAAAATGGGCGGTAATGTTGTTTACTACGGTAAAATCACATCCGGTGCTCAGAACTTCACACCTATTTTAACAAAGATTAAATCATACAATCCCGATGTTATCTACTTTGGTGGTTATTATACAGACGGCGGTTTAATAAGAGCTCAGATGGTACAGTTAGGAATAAAAGCTGATTTTGTGGGCGGTGACTCAAACGACAACCCTGAATTCTTAAAACTTGCAGGCAAAGCTGCTGTGGGTGCATACTTAATCAATGTGCCTCTACCAGACATGCTTCCATATCCAGCTGCAAAGAAATTCTTAAAAGCTTATAAAGAAACATATCATGAGAATCCAGCAAGCATCTGGACACTGTTTAATGTTGATGGTTTAAGGGTAATCCTTTATGCAATACAGCAGACAAAATCTCTTGACACAAAGAAAATTGCAGACTATCTCCACAACGATCTTAAAAACTTCCCGGGTATAACAGGTCCTATCAGCTTTGCCAAAAATGGCGAAAGAGTTGGAAGTGCTTACATGGCATACAGAATCGGTCCAGATCTAAAATACCACATCGTTTACAAAGAGAAATAAAAAAAGAGGTAAACCATGGAGATTTTTCTTCAGCAACTTGTTAACGGCTTAACTATCGGTAGCATCTATGCCTTAGTTGCCCTTGGATACACTATGGTTTACGGTGTATTAAAACTTATCAACTTTGCACATGGAGATCTTGTTGCACTTTCTGCCTATGTCGGTCTTGTTATTATGATGCAACTTGCGGGGGCTCTATCCCCCGCTATTTTAATTATACTCACCTTCTTATTGACTATGGCAATAATAGCCATCGCAGGTGTAATTTTAGAAAGAGCAGCATACCGTCCCTTAAGAAAAGCGCCGAGGCTTTCAGCGGTTGTTTCTGCCTTAGGTGCCTCAATGGTAATTGAAAACGGCATAATGTTGATATGGGGTCCCATGCCAAGGATATTCCCTGCAAGTGTGGTTCCCAATGTAAACTTTGATATCCATGGTGTTTACATTAGCCTTATGCAGGTGCTTGTTTTAATAATCTCATTTGTGCTTATGGTTGGTTTGTATTTCTTTGTTAATAAAACCAAATTGGGCACCGCAATGAGGGCTTGCGCTATAGATCAGGATGCAGCCCGTCTTATGGGTATCGATGTAAATAGAGTAATTGTAACAACATTTGTTATTGGTTCAGCATTGGGTGCTGTTGGTGGTCTGTTTATAGGCATGTACTATCGCGGTATCTATTTCAATATGGGATGGATTTATGGACTTAACGCCTTTGTTGCAGCTATCATTGGAGGAATTGGTAATATCCCAGGTGCTATGCTTGGCGGTTTATTGCTTGGAGTATTCAATGCGTTTATATCGGGCTATCTTTCAAGTAGCTGGGCAATGGCCTTAACCTATGTTTTGCTAATTGTCATCATGATATTTAGACCAACAGGAATCCTTGGAGAAAGGGTGGCGGAGAAGGTATAATGAATACAAAAAACATCGTTTATTATGGTGCATTCCTCCTCATTTTATCAATTATACCATTTAGTTTGAATTCCAACTGGGTATCTGTAATGACAACATTTTTAATCTACTCAGTTGTTTCTCTAAGTCAGGATATTGTTCTTGGTAGAGCTGGAATGTTTGATATGGGTCATGCTATATTTTTTGGTCTTGGAGCTTACTCATCGGCTATCTTGAATATGGTTTTTGGCTGGCCCATAATAGCTACAATTCCTGTGGCTATTATTTTACCAACTATTGCAAGTGTATTGCTTGCTGCTCCAATCATACATTTAAGAGGCGATTATCTGCTTGTTACAACAATAGGGTTCAACATCGTGTTTACTCAGGCGCTAAAAAACAATGTATTTGGGATAACCGGTGGACCAAATGGTATTTTTGGTGTAGAGCCTCTAAAGCTGTTTGGTTTTAGCTTTTCATCCCAAACATCCATTTATTTCCTTGCCCTGTTTTTACTGATACTCACGCTCATCGTCATACACAACCTTGAAACATCAAAACCTGGTAGGGCACTCCATTATCTCAACGAAGACCAGCTTGCAAGTGAGTGTATAGGTATCAACACAAGATTCTATAGACTTTATGCCTTTGCACTGTCTGCAGCTATAGCAGGGCTTGCAGGTGTAGTATTTACGCTGCAGTTTTCTGCTGTTAGCCCAGATGCATTTAACTTTATTCAGTCGGTGTTGTTCTTTACTATTGTTCTTGTGGGTGGTCCTTCATCTATACCTGGTGTTTTGCTTGGCACATTTTTTATGTTTGTTGTGCCAGAGATGTTCAGACAGTTTGCAGAAGCTCGATACCTCGTTTTTGGTATAGCTATGATAGTGATTATGATTTTCAGGCCAAAGGGTATATGGCCAGCAAAATTTGGAAGAATACCAAAATATCTAATCAGGGAAGAATAAGCCATGGCGTTGTTAGTATTGGATAACATAACAAAGATATTTGGTGGACTTGTTGCAGTTGACTCATTGAGTATTACTATTGATGAGGGAATGGTTTATGGCATCATAGGTCCAAACGGTGCTGGAAAAACAACGGTTTTCAACTGTATAACAGGCGTTTATAAACCAGAAAAAGGCAAAATTATCTTCAACGGTAAAGATATAACAGGTCTTCAACCCCACAAAATTGCCAACATGGGAATAGTTAGAACATTTCAAACAATAAGACTGTTTTCAGAGATGAGTGTTGCAGAAAACATCATGTCAGGCAGGCATTTTCGAAGCAGGCAAAGGTGGTGGCATGGCATTATCCACACGCCATTTTACTATAAAGATGAAAAAGAAAACTGGCTAAAAGTTAAAGAGTATATGGAACTATTTGGCTTAACACACCTTGCAAGTTTGCCTGCAGGTAGTCAACCTTACGGAATCCAAAGAAAAATAGAGATGGCAAGAGCCCTTGCAACACAACCAAAACTATTGATTCTTGATGAGCCAGCAGCGGGACTAAACGACAAAGAAAGACTTGAGCTTGTTGACACTATCAAGGAAATCAAAAAAATGGGCATAACCATTTTACTCATCGAGCACAATATGGATCTTGTTATGGGAGTTACTGAGTATATAAGCGTTTTAAACTTTGGTAAGAAAATTGCAGAAGGTAAGCCAGAAGAGGTGCAGAACAATCCAAAGGTTATCGAAGCATACTTAGGCAAAGAGGATGAAGATGAGTAACGAAAAACTTTTAGTTGTTGAAAATTTAGTTGTTGCATACGGTAGCATCGAAGCTGTGAAAGGTATATCGTTTGAGGTAAAAAGAGGAGAGCTTATAACAATTTTAGGTGCAAACGGTGCTGGAAAAACAACAACGCTTAGAACGATCAGTGGATTAATCAAACCCAGATCGGGTAGCATTAGATATAAAGATATTGAACTGACATCGTTGCCTGCTCACAAAATTGTATCGTTAGGCATAACTCAATCCCCCGAAGGCAGACGCGTTTTTGGCACATTAACAGTCGAAGAAAACCTTATACTTGGTGCTTACACAAAGCAAAAGCCAAATATGTCAATACTTGAATGGATTTATGAGTTATTTCCGCGCTTAAAGGAGAGACGCACACAGCTTGCAGGCACGCTATCCGGGGGCGAGCAGCAGATGCTTGCAATAGGAAGGGCTTTGATGGGCGAGCCAGAGATGTTGCTTTTGGATGAGCCAAGCTTGGGGCTTGCACCTGTGTTGGTTAAGACTATTTTTGAAACGATTAAACAGATAAAACAAAGCGGTGTAACGGTTTTACTTGTTGAGCAGAACGCAAAAGCTGCATTAAAGTTAGCAGATAGGGGCTATGTGCTTGAGGTTGGAAAGATAGTCATGGATGGCACATCAGCCGAACTCATGGCTTCTGAAAAAATCCAGGAAGCTTATCTGGGTAAGAAAAAAGCAAATTAAGGGGCAATAGCCCCTTTTTTTTACAAATCAAAACCCTTTTCTGTGTGAATCGCCACATCAAGACCTTTGATTTCATCTTCTTCATCAACCCTTAAACCAGCCGTAAATAGAGATATGATTTTTAATAAAACAAAAGTTGCTATAGCATCAAATATAATCACAATCAAAACAGCCTCAATTTGAACTAATAGTTGATGGGTGTTGCCGTATAAAAGACCTGCAGAGCCACCTATTGATGGATCAGCAAAGATACCTGTTGCAATAGCACCCCATATACCGTTAATTCCATGAACACCAAAGGCATCCAATGAATCATCGTAGTTAAAAGCAAATTTTAAATAGGATACAGATAAAAATCCCAGTATGCCTGAAACAAATCCAATTATTGATGCACCAAAAAGATTTACAAATCCAGCAGCAGGCGTTATAGCTACAAGACCAGCAACCGCACCACTTGCACCACCCAATGTAGTGGGGTGCTTATGTATAATCCATTCGGCAGCTATCCAGCTAATAGCTCCTAAAGCCGCAGCTGTATTGGTATTTAAAAAAGCTATACCTGCAAGTCCATTAGCCGAGAGTGCACTTCCAGCATTGAAACCAAACCAGCCAAACCACAAAAGTGCAGCACCAAGTGTTGTTAATACTATTGATGATGGTGGCATTGCGGTTTTTCTATAACCCCTTCTGACACCTAAAATAAGAGCAAATATTAAGCCAGCTACGCCAGCGTTGATATGAACCACTGTTCCACCTGCAAAATCTAAGACTCCCCATTTTGATAAAAATCCACCACCCCATACCCAGTGTGCAACGGGCAGGTAAACAACACTTGTCCATAAAATTACAAACCATACCCAGCTTGAAAACTTTACCCTCTCGACAATACTTCCACTTGCAAGCGCAACCGTAATTGCGGCAAATGTCATCTGAAAAGCTGCAAACACAAATGTTGGAATATCTCCGCTTAGGGTTTTTGGTGTAATGGAGCTAAAGAATAGATACACAGGTTTTCCAATAATTCCACTCACGTCAGGCCCAAAAGCAAAAGTATAGCCATAAAATATCCAGATAAAACTTACAATTGCGTATGCTAAAAAGGAAAGTGCTATGGTGTTTAAGATATTTTTGCTTCTTACCATGCCACCATAAAAGAGAGCAAGCCCTGCAGGTGTCATAAGCATAACAAGTGCCGTTGAAGTAAGCATCCATGATGTATCTCCAGCACTCAAACCCTCTGCGGCAAATGCGGGTACGCTAATATCCAACAGCAGTAAAACAAATATCACCCTAAATAGCTTCATCGTCAATCTCTCCTGTTCTGATTCTAATTGCTTTTTCTATTCTCAAGATAAAAATCTTACCATCGCCAACTTTGCCCGTTCTGGCTGATTTAATAATAGCTTCAACCACATCATCGGCCTGATCATCCCTAACAACAATCTCAATCTTTACCTTTGGCAGAAAATCCACCTGATATTCTGCGCCCCTGTAAATCTCAGAATGACCCTTCTGTCTACCGTAGCCTTTAACCTCCGAAACAGTCATACCCTTAATGTCTCTGCTTAACAACTCCTCTTTCACCTGATCAAGTTTAAACGGCTTAATAATCGCCTCAACCTTTCTCATGCACCACCTCCTTCTGTATTATTAACATTTATAGCAATATTAATTCCGTTATTTTAATAACAATATTTTATATTTATTTTTAAAATTATAAATCAAGATTATTATACAATTTTGTAATAGAAAGAATATTATTGTTAAGATTAATAATTTTTAACCTATCAAAAGATTAAATGCATAAAAATTTTTTGTAGTTTATAAACAGTTTATAAAAAAAGATATAATTGGCAAAAATAAGTTGAAGGAGGTGTCCTATGTATCTAAAAAAGGTTTCTTACCTGCTCATGGGTTTACTGTTTGTAATTATTTACTCATCTACTACTTTTGCAAAACTCAATCCTATACCTATTAATTTTGGAAAGGACAAATGTCAGAGATGTTTCATGAAAATCAAAAGTCCCAGATATTCCGCAGAAATTGGTAATCCTCAAAACGGTAAAATTTACAAATTTGACGATATCGGGTGTGCTGTAATGTGGTTATACCAAGATTGTAAATTCCCATGGAAAAACAAAGCAAAAATATGGGTAACTGATGCAAAAACAGGAAAATGGCTAAACGCAAAAACTGCTTGCTGGATTGATGGAGAAATCACACCAATGCATTTCGGCCTTGGTGCTTATAAAAAAGGCGAAATTAACAAAAAATGTTTAACATGGCAGGAGGCAAAAAAGCTCTTATTAGAAAGAGGAATCAAGAAGGAAAAAATGATGGCAAAGTTCAAACCTAAAATGTGGGAAATGAAAAAGGCAAAAATGTGTAAAATCAAATAACAGTTCACCTCCCAAACACTACCCCTCTCTTTTGAAATCAATGGAGAGGGGCTATTTCTCAAGAATTAAATATCCGATCATTTAAAATGAATTTTAACAACAACATTGTTGACAGAAGAACCTATCCAGAAATTGTAATGGTAATATTCACAAATTTTTCTAACTATATATAAACCTATACCGAATCCACCTTCATTCCTATTTTCTCTTACAAATTCTTTTTGAATTTTACCTGCATCCCGTATTTTCCCGGGATTCACAACGCTAAAGATACAATTTAAAAGGGTTATATTTATAATTGAACCATGTGGTGAATACTTTATGGCATTAGAAATTATATTATCAATTAACCTTACAATATCTTCCTTATCAGCATTGACTTCACAATCCATTATTTCTGTTTCTACAGAAATTCCTTTATTTTTTATAAAAAATTCAAACTCATCCAATCTTTCAAAAATAATATCACTCAAATTTAACTGTTCAATGTTTCTTGGACGATAAAACTCAAGTTTTATATAACTTAAATCTTTAAAAATTTTGCTTAATCTTTCTGAGGCTGCCTTTATTCTCTTTATTTCAACGCTTTTTTCCAGGTCTGGTTTTTTAATATTCAATAAATCCAGGTTTGCCAGTATAATTGAAATAGGTGTGTTCATTTCGTGAGTTGCATCCCTTACAAATTCGTTGAGATTACTTAAAGCTTCTTTCATGGGGCTTATGAAAAGTTTACCCAGATAGTATGAAACAAGTAAAATAAACAAAAGTATAAAAAAATCCAGTATTACAAGTTTTTTTAGAAAAAGATGAAGTTCTGTCTTATCAAGAGCTCTGGATAGCAAAATGTATATTTTTTCTTTTTTGGAAGGTATTATAAAAAGTAAATACAACTTTCCGTTATCAATCCAGTATTCTCTATCCGTCACTAAATAAGTGGGCATGGATGTTCCGAACATAAAAATATTATTTTTATATATAGCAATATCTATTTTAAAAGATTTTAACTCCATTAATTTTTTTAACGCAAATATATCCTGATTGTTTTTTAGTTTTGATAGATAAAGCTTTAGCTGTCTTTCAAGAAAATCTTTTTCTTGCTCAATTATACTGCTTTTGAAGGCTCTGTAATAAAAAAACTCACTGATACCTATTAAAAGTAGTGTTGAAGATATATAAACGAAAAGAAATCTCTTTAACGACTTCTTTTCAGCCAACATATTTGTAACCTATGTTTTTTATCGTAACAATTTTATCTTTTCCTATCAAACCCCTCAGTCTTTTTACGAATGTTCTTAAGGAGTTTTCGTTGGGCATCTCATCAGAAGTATATATCTCATTGAAAATTTCATCCTTTGTCAATATCTTACCTTTATTTGTCAGAAATAATTTTAATAGTAATAATTCTTTATTTTTAAGATGAATTCTCTTTGAATTTTTATAAACTTCAAATTTTGTAACATCAAAATATATATTATCGCTTATTTTGATCAGATCTTCATTGAAATACAATCTTCTTACAATTGCCTTGATTCTCAGTTCCAGTTCCCTCAAAGAAAAGGGCTTTCTCAAATAATCATCGCCACCTGCTTCAAATCCCTTTTCAACATCTTTTTCGCTATTTAAAGATGTTATAAAAATAATTGGTGTTTTTTTAAATTTCCTTATATATCTTACAACCTCAAATCCATCTATTTGGGGTAATTTTATATCCATCAAAATTATATCTATTTGTTGATCAAATATAATATCCAAAGCACTCTTGCCATCGAAAGCGGAATAGACTTTATATTCCTTTAGTTTGAGAAACTGCGTTATCGTATTATTTAAATCTACATCATCTTCTACAACTAAAACTTTTACTTCCATTATGAAATATTATATAATTTGTTTCAAGAAAGTAAACTTATTACAGGGGGAAATTATGGCTCACAAAAGATCACTAAACAAGGAACTTTTCAGGTTGGTCGGGGAATGCAAAAAAAACAACAAAATTAAAGAATTAATTGATGAAGGTGCAAATGTTAACTACAAAAATAAATATGGCGAAACTCCCCTTATGAGGGCTGTATCTTCTAATTGCTACGATAATGCAAAATTATTAATAGAATACGGGGCAAAGGTCAATGCCAGAAACGCATGGGGTAACAGCATTTTAATGGAAGCCATTGTCGCCAAAGCAGATTTGGAAATTATAAAATTACTCGTCGAACATAATGCCAGAATAAACACAAGAGATAAATGGGGAAACACGCCTTTAATGGAAGCAGCAAAAAGGGGCATGTACGATGTAGTTATATATCTGGTAGAAAACAAAGCAAATGTAAATGCATATAACAATTATAAAGAAACAGCTCTGATGCTCGCATCTGAGGGTATAATCGGAGAAGGATTTGTTGATATTGTTAAATATCTACTTTCAAAAAAGGCAAAAATTGACGCACAGGATGCTGTTGGAGAAACAGCACTTATGAAGGCAGCTTTTAGGGGAAGTTTAGATGTTGTCAAATTACTACTTGAAAATGGAGCTAATAAAAATTTAAGGGATGTAAACGATTACACAGCACTTAAAAAAGCGCAGGAGAACGGCCACTTAGCTATAGCCGAACTCCTGAGGGATTCAACATAAAACTACCTTTTACCTATATCACGGGCATGGTATTGCAAAAACAGACTTACTATAGATGCCTGCTGTTTTGTAAGGGCTGCTCTTTTTGTCATCACCCTTAAAGTTGCTGGCCATTGATTTGCTGTAAAAGTGGTTGTTTTTGGTAAAGCATGACACATTGAACATCTTTGATGAAACAGCTTAGATGCTTTTTCCCACAGGAGATCTTTGTTTTTTACAAGTACATCACTTTTTACCCAAACCCCTTTCAATTCAACTTTTTCCCATTTAAGTTGAGTATCTTTATCCTCTACACTTTTTAAAATTTTAACAATTTTTTCACCATTATGATTAAGCTGTACCATAAAAATACGCTTTCCCATAAAGGCATAAATAACACAGCTCAATCCATATTGTCTCCAGCCAACAATATTTACTTTTATCCATCCACCTTCTTTTTTCACAATAGCTACTTTTGCCCCCACATATATTTCACCGATAGGCTTTGAAACATCAGGAGATAAATATAGATGAGTTATTTTTGAAATATAGGCAAACTTTTCTTTTGCATATCCATAGCTCCCACTACATAGAAAAATTATGAAAAATATTATGCCTAGAACTCTTGCCATAAAAATTAACTCCCTGCCGGAGGAACAAAAGCTGTTACTGTTGGTGGCTCTCCTCCATATTTTTTAATTTTAACCAAGACTGTGTTGGCTATATTACCCTGCGCAAGTTTAGAAGTTCCCTTATCCAGCGTAACGAGATTAACATTACCGTGCTTACACATAGCTCCTATCTCACCGGGCTTATCTGGATCATACCAGGCACCTTCATGAACAAGTATTACGCCTTCTCTAATCCTATCTGTAATAACAGCTGCAGCCATTAACTTTCCCCTTGAATTATAAATAATCACCACATCGTTTTCCTTTATACCATATCTTTTTGCGTCTTTGGGGTTTATCCAGACAGGTTCTCTTTCATTCACCTCATATAAGCTCCTAAGCCATGTGTTATCAAGTTGCGAATGCAATCTAAACTTAGGATGAGAGGATAACAAATGAAAAGGATATCTTTTGGCCTTCTTGCTACCCAGCCATTCTATTGGCTCAAGCCATGCTGGATGAGGAGGACAATCATCGTATTTATATTTGGCAATAGTATTGGAGTAAATTTCTATTTTACCAGATGGAGTTCCCAGTGGGTTTCTTATTGGATCTTTCCTAAAATCACCATACCTTACCCATCTCTTTGACTCTTCAGGTACAGGAAATTCAACATATCCCTTTTCCCAGAATTCCTCAAATGACGGCATTTTAAGGTTTTTAATCTTTGCTTGTTTTTGAGCTATTGAATAAAAATGTTTTATCCAGCCCATCTCATCTCTACCTTCTGTGAACTTATCGTAAAATCCTAGTCTCTTTGATATATCAGCAAAAATATCATAGTCGCTTTTTGACTCATACAATGGATCGATAACCTTTTTCATAGCCACAATATATTTGTTTGTATATTCGCTTATCACCTCTATATCGTTACGCTCAAAAGTAGTATTAGCGGGTAATACAATATCAGCAAACTTCGCCGTAGAAGTCCAGTAAATCTCATTTACAATAATCGTATCAGGCCTTCTCCACGCTTTTATTTGTCTGTTTCTATTCATCTGATGACTCAATGGATTTCCCCCGGCCCACCAGATTAGCTTAATTAGAGGATATTTGATTTTCTCTCCGTTAAAATCTATAACCTTGCCTGGATGCAGCAGTAAATCACTTACAGCATGGGCAAATGGAATTTCTGTTTTTACAGGGTTATCTCCGGCAGAAATACCGAGTAGCGACGGGGCGTTTGCTTCGGGAGCTCCCCCTGAGGCATAATGATAGCTAAATCCAAAACCACCACCAGGCAAACCAATCTGACCCAGCATGGCAGCAAGGGTAACAATCATCCATGGAGCCTGTTCACCGTGATCCTGCCTTTGAATAGCCCACCCACTCATTATCATTGTTCTTCCTTTTGCCATTGTACGGGCTATTTTCTTAATAGTATCGGCCTCAATTCCCGTTATTTTTTCAGCCCACTGGGGTGTTTTCTCAACACCATCAGTTTTGCCCAACAAATAAGGCAAAAATTTATCAAAACCAACAGTATATTTATCAAGAAAATCTTTATCATATAGATTTTCTTTATAAAGAGTATGGGCTATAGCAAGCATCATTGCAACATCGGTATTTGGAGTAATAGGTATCCATTCTGCATTTAAATACTCAGCTGTATCGGTCAAACGAGGGTCTATTGAGATAATTTTTTTATTTCTTTTCTTTAACTCCTTAATTGCGTCATAAGCGTAATGGTCTGGTGGATCCCAGCCTATCTGATTGTTTTTTAGAAGATCCGCACCCCATAAAATTATTGTATCAGTATACTCAAGAATTGTAGGCCATGCAGTCTGCCTATCATATACCTCTATATTTCCGGTAACATGAGGAAGAATTGTCATTGCTGCCTGAACAGAAAAATCACCTGTATCATCTGTAAAACCCCCAAATAAATTCAACATTCTTCTCAATAAAGTAGGTGCTGCATGAAGCTTTCCCACGCTGTGCCAATCAACGCTACCTGCAAAAATAGCCTCATTTCCGTATTTTTTCTTTATCCTTTTTAACTCTTTTGTTATCAATTCATAGGCCTTTTCCCAGCTAACTCTTACAAATCTGTCTCTTCCCCTCATTGATTTGTTGCTTCTGTAACCATGCTTTAAATAACCCTCTCTAACCATTGGATACTTAATTCTGTTTTCAGCGTTAACCCTATCGGCTAAAGCCTGCGTCATTGGTATGGGATAATCATCTTTAAAAGGTTTAATACCTATGAACTCACCCCCACTTACATCTGCAATAACAGATCCCCAGTGGGTAGCTGTAGGTTCAGAGTAGGATTCAAGCACAGGTTTTGAAGGCAACCTTTTTGCAAAAACCCCGGGAGCAAAAGAGACTGCTGCTGTGGCAACTGCTGCGGATTTAACAAAAACCCTTCGAGTGATACCCTTTTTCTTAAAATCACTCATAACAAAACCTCCTTAAAACAAAAAAGGCTTAATGAGGATAAATACATCTCCTCATTAAGCCAGAGAAACTAAAATACCCCTTACTTAGAAAGAGACAGGATCCATTTTGCTATTTCTTCAATTTTTTCCTTACCTAAATATCCATAGGGAGGCATAGCAGCCTGAATGCCAAGTTTTTTGTATTTGCCTTTGGAACCCTTCTCAATGGATTTTTCAATAACAGCCAAAGCTTTATCTCCGTATAATTTTTTATTTGTCTCGGCAATAACTTTATATGCAGGACCAACTTTGTTTTGATCAACAGCATGGCATGCAAGACACCCATTAGCTTTTACAAGATTATAGGCATTATTACCTGTTGAAGCCATCGTTGATGAAGCATCAGCACTATTGCCCATCATCTTGCAATGTTGGCCCATGCATCCCCCAGCTATAGATGACGTTGAAATAGATAAAGACATAGCTGCTGCCAAAATTATGCTTTTTGAAAAGAAACTTTTCATTAACCCACCTCCTTTTTATTAAAAGTTTATACAATAAACATAAATTGTCAACTTCTAAAAGGTTTTTTAATGATTAAATAGGTAATTACAAAGGCAATAATCGGTAAAACAACAGTGTATATTCTACATACCCATATGGGGATATTGAGTTCTGCCTGATAACCTGTAAAACTCAAAACTATAAACAACACGATAAATGCTACACCTAAAGATGTTCCTATAGGTCTTTTGCTTACAGGCTCCAGATGATTAACAAACTCATCATTTTTATAAAAGAACGGTGCGAGTGCAATTATTGTTAAAATAATACCGGGCGCTATAACGCCTCCTATCACCTCTGGATCTATAGATGCTGTGGCTGATAAAGGTATATTCCAGCTACCTGGAATTAGCTTAATAATACCGTATATCCACAATAGATACCAATCAGGTTTAACCATTGGCGTTTGCAGCGTTGGAGGTCCAAAATATTCTACATTGTGAACGGGCAATAAAGAAGCCATAAAAAACAACAGAGCTGTTGTGGATAAAAATACAAACAGCATTAAACTTATTTGCTGGGGATATAAAGGAATTCCAAGAATCTTATCAGGACCAACAATTTCTTTATTTTTAG
Organism: Hippea jasoniae; assembly: GCF_000744435.1. Lineage (NCBI taxonomy): Bacteria > Pseudomonadati > Campylobacterota > Desulfurellia > Desulfurellales > Hippeaceae > Hippea > Hippea jasoniae. The sequence continues at coordinate 192,398 of NZ_JQLX01000011.1, read as the reverse complement.
CAGGTTGAGTATGTTTCTGTTTTATCATTATCAACATATGTAAACCAATTGTTGCAGATAGCAAGGCGGGCAACAGCACCACATGATACATAAATAATCTGGGTAACGAACCTGATGCAGGAAAATGCCCATTAAAAAAGAAATTTGCAATAGCATTACCAACATAAGGAATGGAATTGGCGATTTCATAACCAATACCTGTTGCAACAACAGAAAGCGCATCAAATGGTAATGAATAACCGGTAAAGCCTGCAAGAATAGCAAGTGTAAAAAGAATCATGCCCACAAGCCAGTTGATCTCTCTGGGTTTTTTAAATGACCCTGTAAAAAATACCCTTGCCATATGTAAAATTAAAGCAGCTATCATAAGATGAGCTGCCCAGTGATGAACATATCTGATAATTAAACCGAGAGGTTGTTTATTTATCAAGAGTATAGAATAATAAGAGGCGGGCATTTTCTTACCACCCACAGTAACAATTTCTGAAGAAGGAACATAGCTAAACAGCAGGTAAATACCTGTAAGAACAAGAATTACAAAACTAAATAGAGCTATCTCTCCAAAAAAGAATGTAGGGTGAACAGGAAAAACCTTTGATAGGTATTTCTTTTTAAATCTCTCCAAATTAAGTCTTTCATCCAGCCATCTATACATTTTACTTACCTCCTGGTAATGGTCCTATCGGGCCATCAAAATCACCCGCAGCAACTATTTCATTATTTGCTACCATAATTGGTAATTGAGGTAGTGGTCTTGGTGCTGGTCCTGCCAGCACTTTTGCGCCATGAAATACATCGAAAACCGATTGATGACATGGGCAAAATAGATGCGGGAAATTGAAGGAGAACTGCTTGTTGGGATACCATTCAACAGTACAACCCATATGTGTGCATATAGCGCTATATGCAGCAAAACCCTCTTTAGTAACGAATTTTAGTTTTGTTGGTTTTTCAAATTCATCATATTTTGCATGGAACAGTAGAATAAGATTATCATGGTCTTCTTTTCCTTTTGGGTATGCCAGCGTCCCTTTTCCCACAGGCAAAGAATCAACAGTAATTACTTTGTTTGCCATATCTCCTACAGCAAATACAAGTTTATCCCCCTTGTTAATTTTTCTTCTGCCCTTCTTTTTTTCTTCGGGCTTTATCGTTCCAAAAGATGCAAGAAACCCCAGCGATGCACCAAGTCCTGCCACACCAATTAAGCCTTTTAATATTTTTCTTCTGTGCACACATGCCTCACATGAACTCTCAAGTTTTCTATCTTTCTCAGACATTGCTTACCTCCCCCTCCTTCTTACCAGGGTAATTCATCATCCAGTTCATGAACCACTACTTCCTCGTCAATGTAGAAATATTTATATAATGCCACTATTATCGACAGGATTAAAAATACAGAGGCTGCAATCAGACCTCTCAATGTTGGTGTTGTTTTTACAAAAAGCAAAATAACAAATAAAACAACAAGCAGTATATCAAAAATGGCAAGACCACTCAGTACAGCAAAAGGTCCCACGCCCACAGGCTCTTTTGAAATAAATACAGGGGATTCAACCCTGCCTTCAAGAAATGAAGTAACTATTGCTATAAACGATACAAACAAGAACAAAACACCCCATATGATACCTGCTATCTGATATGATTTTACATCCTCCACCAGCATACCTATACCGCTCTTTTTCTCTCTGGCTTTTGCAAGAAAATTTATCTGGGTTATACCTCTTGATCCCGGACCGTGATAAGAATTGAAATCAGCAGTATTTGCATAAGCATAAATAACCCTCATTGGTTTATTTGTTATAGTAACAGTTTTTCCCATCCCCGATAGTTTCCTTTTAAATTCCACAAAGGTTCCTTTAGAGCAAACTTTGCCCGCATACGCCTCAATTGTATTTTCACCAGTCACAGGCATATGTGAGAAAGGAGAATTACCCATATCTTCCCTTATATATGTTTTGCCGTTTTTAACATACGCAATATAAATGTCAGCACCAAGCATTGCTTTTTTGCCTCCCAGACCAACAGCGACCCATCCCTTCTTGGGCGAGTGCAAACCAAAATATATATCCTTGCCAATTACACGCCAGTAAAGTTCATATTTATTCTTCTTATCTATAAAATGATGCGTATATTCTCCTGGCTGGATATTACCATCTATCTTTACAGAAGAAAGAATAGATACAGTTTTTGGAGAATTCTCTTTTATTATATCCCATCCAGTAATTAACAAAATTACAGTACCAATAAGTCCAAACCAGAAAGCCACTCTATTCATCTCAACCTCCTTCTGTTACAATTAATGCCCGCAACACATTTTTTGTCAGTCGTACTAATATACTTATTTGTTCCACTCATTAAGAATATTAACCTTATTATGTGAATATTTCATATTTGAAAAAATATTCCTTTTAACCTGCTCCTTCGTTGTATGAAGATAAACACCTATATTACTATTTTCTATTACGATATTTTTAAATACATTCCTGCTTCCAGCTTTTGCAGGTGACAGATTAACTACAAGAGCTTTTTTGCAACCACTAATTTTACCATTTTCCACTAATGTATCGCTTGCCCTTACAAGTACAACACCCCTGTATTTGCCATTATTATTTATACTGAAAGATTTTATTATTGTACCATCCGATGAATTTAAAAATATGTTAACCTCATTATTTTTGCCCTTAAAATCGAGTATTTTATTGTTGTTGGAGTTTTGAATCATTACACCTATATGAGAATGCTTCGCTTTGTTGCCTTTAAATACAACATTATTGGAAAAGATAGATACAACATCTCTGGAATCATGAATAAAATTGTCAACAACTCTTGAGTTAGAAGACCACCACAACCTTATACCATCACCCTTTTCACCTTCTGAGAATGATTTAGAGGCTATTTCGTTTCCCTCTATTAACAAATAAGGGCTATTTTTCGCCACTATACCGTAAAGACAATTTTTAATTTTATTATTCATTAATGTTACATGTTTAGATCCTACAACTTTGATAGCAGCGTCCATTCTCCATCCGCTTGAGCCTGAATTTTTTATAACGCAATCCTTAATAACCGTATGAGGTGAATGAATTATTGTTATAACATCCTTTTGTGAAGCTGCATCAATAACTGCATGGTTGCAGTATAGTTTTAGAGATTTATTTTTAATTACTATTCCACCTTTATAAACAGCACCTTTTTTAAGCGTAACTGTCTGACCTTTCTGTGCTTTATCTATCAGCTGCTGAAGGGTTGATGCATTGGCAGAGATAGCAAATAAAAGCAGCAAAACTCCAATAAAACCAATATAATACTTTTTCATTTTATCCTCCTCATTAAATATAGTCACCATGTTTGAAATAAACATAACCAACTACACCCATTATTATTCCAACCAATGATGGATAAATAAAAGCAAGAGCTAAAAGCCCATTGTTACCCAATTTACCAAGCAATGTCCAGGCAATGGGACCAATTGCAGCCAGTTTAGGATCGAAAAGACTGAAGGCAGCAATTCTAAACAGATCAAGCGGATTGGCCAACGCCATAGCAAGCACTATATTTATATCAATACCAAATTTTAAGAATAATCCCAGAATTCCCACATCAATAAACAAAACAAAAAACAACCAGACAAAAAATCCCATAAATATTGCTGTATCCTGTTTCTGAGAAAGAGAAGAAATCAAGAAAGCAAGACCAAGAAAGCTTATGGACAAAGATATAAGTAGAGTTGCGTATATGAAGTAAATATTCCACGGTATAACAAAATGTTTGACAACCCCTCCCCATAAAACGCTTGCAAGAAAAGCCAGATAGACGGGAATTAAAATGGTTATAAATTTACCAACAAACTTTCCCCAGTAGTACTGACCTATAGAAACAGGAAAAGAAAGTATATACTCAAGAATAAAAAATTCTTTTTCTGCAACAACAGATCGAGAGGCACTTATGAGAATAAACAGCGGTAATATAATAACTGTAATTTCTATATAGGCTACCAGCACCCTTGTAAGACCAGTAAAACCTAAAACCTCAGAAGCTGTAACACCAGACCACAAAAAACCAACCATCATACCAAAAAAGATCACAAAATATATATAAAACCACCTTGCCCTGAAGGAATCTTTAAGCTCAAAAAAAACCATTTTAATGAATTTTTTCAATTTTCCACCTCATCTGAATAAGGTTCATCCCTTACAACCAGACCATTATCCATTTCTATAATTCTGTCTGCCTTTATGCTGCCCTTTTCCTCTTTGTGGGATGTGTAGATAAGAGTTAACTCTGCTGGCATTTCATTTATAGCCCTTGATATTTCCATCCTGCTTTGAGGGTCTATATATGCAAGAGGTTCATCCAGGATAAGAATGTCTGGCTGCCTGCCAAGTGCAATGGCAACAAGAACTTTTTTTTGCATACCACCTGATAATTTCTTAAAATGTCTTTTGATTCCGGATTTTTCAAAGTTTAGTTTATCTAACATCTGATAAATCAAATCTTTTTCATTCTCATTTCCATCAACATCTGCAACAAAATCTATAAGCTGTTCTACACTCATCAATATCGGGGGAGGAACCTGTGGCACATAACCAATAAAGGAAGCAAGTCTGCTTTTATCTTTTCTGGCATCCATATCCAGTATACTTATCTGCCCTTCAAATGAATATGAGCCAATAATGCACCTCAAAAGCGTTGTTTTTCCGCTGCCATTTCCACCAACTACCATAACCCTTTCGCCTTTTTCTATTGTAAGATTAATATCTTTAAGTACGGCCCCCTTACCGAAATCTTTAATAACATTTCTTATTTTTATCAATATTGCCTCCTAAAGTATCTTCTCTATGTATCTCAAATCAAACTTCAAGGCATCATATGCACAAACATCTATGCATCTTGCACAGTTTATGCAGGCAAGCCCTTTTACAAATGCTTTTCTATCTTCTTTTGTTTTTGCCTCTTTAAGTGCATCTGTTAAAAGGGTGGGCTCAATACACACCTTATAACAATTACCGCAATGCGTGCAATTATCAAGGTCAAATTTTACCCTGAGCATACCCACTTTGCCAACCATACCGTAAGTTGTCCCTGTTGGGCAGACATACTTGCACCAGAATCTTCTGGCATAAAAAACCTCCACCAATAGCAACAGTAAAGCCCAGAATACCATTACTGTAGGGCCATAGATAAAAGATCTGTTTATTATGTCCAGCGGATTAAAGGATTCAAAAAAGATCGCCCCTGTAATAAATGGAATTAACAGGAATATTACCCAGAAAGCATATCGGATTTTTTCTGAATACATTCTTCTTTTTTTAATTATACCCTTTTTTCTCAGGTACTCATGAATAATCTCGCCAATTTCTGCAAGTAGGTTATATGGACATACCCAGCCACAAAATGTTCTTCCGCCCACAACAAAGTAAAATAGGAGTATTGTCAACAAACCCACAAGTGCGTTAAATGTTAAAGCCTTATGTGCCAGTATATATTCAAGCCCCGTGTACAGATCAATTAAAAAGAAACTCATTAGTCTTGACCCATTAAGACTACCTGCAAGAAAATCCAGCGCCCATTTATATGAAAAGGCAAATGTAGCGGTTATCAAAATAATGCTAAACCATCTTATGCATCTGTACGATATTCTACCGGGTCTAATTTTTCTGGTATTTATAAACAGTTCATAGAAATTACCCCTCTTTATTTCTTTTTTAGCCATTTTTTTCACCCCATTTTTCCCTTGGAATAATAACAATGGCCGGTGGTTCTACCGGACAAACCATCTCGCAAACTCCACAACCTGTGCAACCCTGCTGAACAACAGGTATTTGATATGTTCTGCCTGTTTTTTCATCTTTTCTTTCTTCCATGGTAATCGCAGATGGTCCTATTGGACATTTATCAAAACACAGCTCACATACATCCTTTATGTACGAATCGGGATTTACCTTCCATTTGTATTTCCATTCATCCCATTTATGCTTTGATTTTTCCTTGAGTTTTTCACCTTTTACAGCAAGACATCTATCAGGTATAACCTTCGCAAGACCCATTCTTACTTTTTCAGGCGTTTCCGCAAGCTCATGCTCTAAAGCATATGTAGGACAAACAAGCACACACTGGACGCCTTTGCAGGAAAAATCACATGCGTTGGTTCGAGCATCTATATAGGGGGTTTGGTAAGACAAACCCTCATCAATATCTGCAAGTTTAATGCAGTTAACAGGGCATATCTGAACACACAATCCACATTTTATACATGCACCTAAAAATTCTTTTTCATCAATAGCTCCCGGTGGCCTTAATAATTTATATCCGGATTTCGATAAAATTGGTGTTACTCCAACACCAATGGCTGTCCCTGCTACAGTTACACCTAAAAATTTAACAAAATCACGCCTTTCCATCATCCTTCTCCTTAACTGTCAATGATTTTATTTTTAACATTTTCATTAAGGGTTTTTTATCCTCAAGAAGTATATGTGGTTGAGAAAAGGGCAGGAGTTTTTCAATGAACCTAATAAAAGTAATAACCGGCGAACCATTAAAAATCATCAATTGTGGATTGTTCTCACCTATCAATCCTGAATAGCTTAGCTCAAAATAAGGTAAATCCCCTATGCCATCGCCGTTTTCATCGTATCCAATATACCTATCCCAGTAATTTTTTAGCCATTTACCCCTTTTTCTGTCAATCATTCCACCTGTAACCCGTATATCTTTAAGATTTCCAATGTAATTGTTGTGTATGAAAATATTCCTGTTTCTTGTAACATCTGTGTTAAAATCCATAGCAACAGTTGTATATAAAAAGCTTATATTTTGAAATTTACAGGATGTACCCGGCTCATAAGGTGATTCATCTATAAATATACCTCTTGTACAATGCTCAATTGTAATATTTTTTGCAATGAGATTGCTGGCATCTTTTAAACCTATACCTATTGCGGTAACTGTTGTGTTATTTGTAATAAGCGCTCCATCTATTTCAACATTCGTTGTGTACATATCATATATTCCCACCATATTATGGTCGCCACGATAATTAATCACTTTATCGTAGTTTGAGTACATAAAATGTATGCCGTAGCGCGATCTTACCGTTACCTGATTCTCTAAAGTGTCGTGCCTACAAAACCAGATAATAACATCCCGTGAATCATGAACATAATTGTTTTTTACAAGATTATGATGGCTCCACCATAATCTTATTGCATCCCCCCTTAACCCTACCTGTTTATATGGTTTTGAAGATATATCGTTACCCTCTATAAGACTATAATTCATATATTTAGTCTGAATACCATATAAGCAATCTTTTATTGTATTATGTATAATTTTGATATGGTTGGCTTTTTTAACAGCAATGCCTGCATCCATTCGCCATCCCTGATCCCCGGAATTCTGAATGATGAGATTCTTTACAGTTACATTATCAGAAAGAATTGTAATTACATTACCTTTACCCTGACCATCTATAATTGCCTCATTAGCACCATCTATTGTTATAGGTTTTTTAATTGTTATAGGACCATAATATATATCTTTCTTTAAAACAATTACACTGCCAGATTTGGCATTATCAATCAATTGTTGCAAAGATTGAGCATATACACTACTGGCTATAAAAATTACAAATATGGCTAACAACCCGTATACTTTATTTCTTGGAAGCATTGTCACCTGAATAAAAATTGGAATAAAGAGCTTTTTCAAATTTTTTCTCTTTTATGAAAATTCTTCTAATGAGATCTTTCCATTTTATACATTCTTTTACATTAGAAGGTTTCTGCCTGTAGGCTCCAAACCCAAACCCCATCGGTGTTATCTGACCGGATACCCAGCAGGCTTTTTTTGCGTTGATCCATTGGCCATTTTTGGCGCTTGTTACCCATATAACAGCCTTATCTGCCCATTTAAAATGATGTTCCTTGTATAACCACAGTACCGCACAACCTATATCATCAAACTTATATGCCTTTTTTGTAAGTGGATTTATGATTTCTGCGGCATGATAACCATCTACAATACTCATATCACATCTGACACATACATCTTCACCCCATCTAATAGGTACAGGTTTCATCAGGTTGTTCTTCTTATGAACACCAAATATAAAGATAAAAACAACAACTGCACCTATAACAAGCAATACAATAGGAAGAAATAATTTTAAAGTTCTATTCATTTAACTACTCAGCCTCCAGCTCTTTATAATTCTCCTGTATTTTTTTGCCCTTTACCGCAATATCATTCAAAAAACCCCATTCCTTTTTTGCCCACTGGTATGCTTTCTCAAAATCTCCCTTCTTAGAAAACTCAATCGATTTTTCATGCGCAGTTTTTGCCTGTTCTAAAATTTTATACAGGTTGAGCACCCTTGTTTTTATAGAAGAGTATTTCTTATAATCTGGATGATTTTTAAACCATAGTAATATCATTGCATCTGTAGCAACCATAGCTTTATTTGTCTCAACCTGCCTATCATATAACTGTTTATAGTCCGAAGCCCTAACCTGAGGTGGCAGTAACATGAGTGCTATCAGCACCACTAACACTAACTTCATTTACCTTCTCCGTACTCTCTACATATTTTTTCTTGGATAAATAGGCAAGAAATAGAAATATTGATGCAAGAACCATCAATGTAAAGCCATAACCCGGTCTATTATGCGTCGTATAAACCGTAATTTTACCAATTCCATACAATACAGGTGTAAAAGAATGAACCTTGTAAGATGCCCATGGATCAAGGTTAAACCCGAGCCAGTGAGTCCAATATGTAAATATAAGTAAAAATAATAGAGGTGTTATGATAGGTAGAAGAACAAACCACCCAAGCACCTTCTTTTTCACAAAAATAAAAACCAGAACCATAAAAAACATTAACAAAGCCAGATAACTGCCCACTCTGCTGAATACAGGAGCAGCGCTACTTAATGGGCTCATGCCTATATAGTGATTGAGTGTATTTATTTCATGTAAACAATCGGTTACCTTACATGCATTATGGGGTCCATTGATCATTATATCAACATCCAGACCATTGGGGTATGTAGATTTAGGGTATAGTGGAGATGTTATTATAATTCTCCATAACGGCGCACCCTGGGGCACGAACACTTTATTACCCACTTTAATAACAAAAGGTGGAATTTTTTTACCAATTTCTGTCCATTTTTTTACAAAACCTTTAAGTTTGTATATATTCTCTATTCTTCCTGCATTTATCATTCTGATATAATCATGCTTGTTGTAAATTTTAGGCCACAAAAGGGAAATAAACAGTAAAATTGCACCTATAATTCCGTATATCTGATATCTTTCAAGTTTCACTTTCTAACCCTTCCTTATTTTTTCTTTTTATCGTAAGCTCCGTTTGCCACTGCCATTAAATACTCATAAAGCTTTTCGGCATCTTCTTTTGTAACTCCATTATTGGGCATGTATTGAACATACTGATTTATCAAAGCTCTGACATCAGGTTCATTGTAATGTTTTTTTGGATTCATTATCCAACTTTCAACCCATTCCTTTGTTTTTGCTTTTGACATTGCTGCAATTACGGCAACAGCTGGTCCGGAGGTTGAATCTTTGTGCATATACATATGGCATCCACTGCAGCCGTAGTTATCAAACACATCTCTCAGTTGCTTGAGTTCCTTTTTTGTGTACTGTTTTTTTGTTGAATTATCTTTAGCAAATGCCACAGATGAAGTAATAATAGAAACGGCTATAATCGCCACACCCAAAAATCTCAACCCTTTCATAAAATCCTCCTTCTGAAAAATTGAGGCGGGTTAGCCCCGCCCCTTTAGACTCAATTGTATATCTAACTAATAAAATGTTGCAAGAAATTATTTCTGGGATGTAATAAGATTGTTTATAACATTGAGCTTAACCACAGCTTTAACAAGATACTGGAATTCCTGATATGCCCAGAGATACGCAGCTTTATACTTACCTTCTTTTGCAAGCTTTTCAGCTTTGGCTCTAACCTGGTTTGCATACTTTATCTGATCGTTTGCATCACTCATAATTGCAACAGCATGAGCATTCTTCTTATAGCCAGCTTTTGTGAGTTTTTTCTTAACAATTTTTATCTGATGCCTTATTCCGTCGTTTGTTTTAATGGTTTTGTAATAAAGAGCCTTGTAATTTTCTGTTGCATGGGCCTGCAAAACAGGCAGAGACAAAAAGGCTGCCAGAATAAACAGGGCAAAATTTAATGTAATAATTCTTCTCATAGCACACTCCTTTCAACTTTTATTCTTCTTCATGGTTAAAGAAGGCACCCTCAGGAAATTCTGCATCTTTTGGCAGAACCGCAAGATAACCAAACATCTCAAGATGTAATGCTGAACAGAATTCCTGACAATAATACGGGAATATACCCTCTTTATCTGCAATAAATTCAACAGTGGCGGTTTTTCCAGGCTCAAGAGATGCAGTTACATTGTAATAATAGATACCGAAATCGTGCGTTTCATCCTCAGCCCTTTCAAGGTTTGTAATATGAATAGTAACCTTATCACCAACCTTGCAGTAGATATGCTCAGGATTAAAATGACTCCTGATAGCCGTTGCCCATACTTCAACATGATTGCCTTTTCTAATGATTTTTTCTCTACCGGCAAGCGTTCTATAAGGTGATCTTGCCATTGTTGTTGCATCTGTTCCCAGAGGATAAACCTTCCAGGTTCTCTTCTTCAAAATACTTGTTTCAATGATCTGAGCGTAATGCGGCTCACCTATTGGAACTGGCATAGCATAAAGCATTCTCATGTTTTTATGCAAAGGATCAGAGATGTCTATAAGCTCGTGGTTCTGTGGATGGAGAGGACCAATAGGTGCAAATCTATCGATAGCAAGCTTATTCAATGAGATAAGGTATTTACCCCTTGGATTAACCGTGTCACCATGAACAGCTGTTAAATGTCCAACATTATAGTGAATCGGTATTCTATCAAGAACCTTAAGTTTGATATAATCATATTTAACAATGGCTGAATCAACAAACAGAGAGTTATAAGCAATATGGGTATCAGCAACATCAAACTGGTTGTGTAGAGGGCCAAGACCGGTCTGAACCATTCCATGCAGAGTTCTTCTCATTGAAAGAATAGGAATACCATAAGGATCTTTGCCGTCATAAATTTTTCTATCAATCAGATGCATGATTTTCTTAAAGTCATATACGGAAACGTGAGTGTCAAGCTTACCACTTGCAAGTATATATCTGCCATCGGGGCTCACAGTTATACCATGAGGGCTCTTCATAACAGGAATCAGGTAAACAAGGCCATTTTCAATGGCAACATCCATAGGTATTACCTTATGACCATTGATAACCTTATAATCACCTTTCTTTATAACCTCTTCGGCTTTCAGCCAGTTTGTCATATGGATAAAGTCGGTGTCGTTTGCAGAACATCCAGCCTCAAATGGTGGATTGCCTCTCTCTATTCCACCAAGGTACCTTTCAGTGTTAAAAGAGTTCGAGAAGCCCCATCCATGACTCATCAATTTTCCACAGTCATTAATATCCTGCATATAAGGTGGCAACTCAATGGTGAAGGAGTTTTCCATGTCGATTCTGCCTTTTTTGCGATCAAATTTCCAGTAGGTATGACCACCCCTGAAGTATTTGTTGTAAGTCTCCTGATCCATCGGATCATAGTATTTGTTGTCGTATGGAGCAGCATACTGACAGGCCGTAAATACATACTCAGTATCCTGAGTAACACTTGTACCACCGTGAGTGGACTTTAAAACAGGGTTTTTAACGATCTGTTTTGTCTGCCAGTCCCTTGTGTCTATAACGGCTATTCTACCCTGGCTTTTGTCATTAATAAATACATACTCGCCATCATAGTCACCCTTTGTTTCAGAAAATCCCGGATGGTGGGTATCGCCCGTATAAACGGGTTTTCCCATAACATTACCCTGCTTTAGAATTTCCTGGCTTTCCTTATCAAATCCCCAGCCCTGCCATGTCTCAAGACCAAAAACGCCTATTATCTTAAGAATCCTCATTGAAGGAACACCGTATAAAATCAACTGACCGCTTTGACCACCAGAGGAAATACACAGATAAGGATCGTGTACACCCTCAGGGATATAGGTTTTTGCAGCAGCCAGCACATCATCTGGTGAAAGTCCTCTTTCCTTCATAACCCTGGCAAGCTCGCCCGAGATTCCTGCTGCATCCGCTTTTGGTGTTTTGCCAAGAAGCTGACTGCCTGCTACAGCTGCACCAATTCCACCTATAGCCGCACCTTTTAAAAGTGACCTCCTCGAAAGTTTCTTCTTGCCCATACCATACCTCCCAAACACCAATTAAATAATTAACTAAAAAATAATTACCCCTTCTATATTAAAGATAAAATAAATAAATTGTCAAGAAAAAATTTTAATTTTGAGTATTTAAAGAATAAATTTATTGTTATTTTGTCTTGTTTAAAAAGTTTTTCTTTGGTAAAATTATTTTGTGAACAAGAAACAAACTACCTATGAATTTATCCTAAAACTATCGTTCTGTATTATCCTCCTGTTTAGTATAATTCTTCTTATTGCAACCTTAAACCAAAACTTATCAAATTATATCTATGGAACCTGGCCTGTAGGTATTGCTTTTCTATTTATATTTATGGCTATTATCTATATTTTTAAACAATATAAACCCTCTAAAAAAAACCTATGGATTTTGCTTTTGCATGTTTCTATAGTCATTATAATTGCAGGCTCTTTTATTACGCATTTTTTTGGTTTCTCAGGCATTCTGCACTTAAGAAACAACCAGTCATCCTCAACAATAGAAATCATAAAAAACAACACAATAACAAAAAGGAGTATCCCTTTTGTCGTTAAATTAACAAAATTCTCAATTTCCTACTATCCAGGTAGTAATCAGCCAAGCTCCTATGATAGCTACATTGAGGTGATTGATAAACAGTTCCACAGAAAATTCCCATACCATATTTACATGAACTATATTTTATCGTATAGGGGATACAATATATATCAAACAGCCTACGATCCAGACAAAAAAGGCACGATTTTGACGGTAAGCTATGATCCTGGCGCAAAAGTAGTTTTTTTTGGTTTTTTACTTATATCAATCGCCTTTTTGGTGTATTCTTTACTTTTTTTAAAGAGACAATTAACTTTTTTTATAATTATTGCAATAGTAGCATTATCTATCCAATCAATGGCTTTCAATCTTAACCTATACGCTAAAAAAACAAAAAGCATCGCCAATGAATTTGGAAAAATAGCCATTCTTTCAAATGGACGGATACAGCCTCTTGATAGCTTAAATCTGTCTATCACAAAAAAGATAACACATAAAAGAAAAATATACGGATTAAATTATAACCAGGTTGTCTTAGGAATTTTGCTCTATCCCGATGAATTTAAAAATATGCCACTCTTTTTTATTAAAAGCAAAATTTTAAAAAAACAGCTGCATATAAAGGGCAGATATGCAAGCTATAACGATTTCTTTAAAAATGGTAAATTTATTTTTCTATCGCAACTCTATAAAGCATTTAATAAAAAAGCGTCACAGCTAAACGAGACAGAAAGGGAGTTATTGAAATTAAACGATGCATTGTATGTATTTCATGAAACATTTACATCGCAAATCTTTACAATCTTTCCACAGATAGACAATTCATCAAAGTGGCTAAGCCCTATAGAGATTCTTATGCGTCTTCATACAACACCAGACAAACTCTACTCACAAGAATTTCTAATTTTTTACAGAATTATAAAAGCCTTAAAGGATAACAATGCAAAACAATTAACAAAACAAGTAGATACGCTCTATACACTTCAAAAAAACCTTGCGGGCTCTATTATGCCATCAAAAACAAAATTAAATTTAGAGATTCTTTACAACCACCTGAATATATTTGAAAAACTCATAGGTGTCTATACGCTGCTTGGAATAATAGGAATAATAATCGGATTGGTTGAGATAATCTTTCAAAAACAACTCAAAAAAATCAAAAAAACACTATACAGTCTGGGCTTTATAGCTATTCTCATACATGCTGCCAATATGGGTTTGCGCTGGTATATAGCATCCCATGCTCCCTGGTCTGATGCCTATGAGTCTATTGTATTTATAGGTTTTTCAAGTGCCCTTGTCTCAATGCTTTTCATAAAAAAATCCCCCCTTGTCTTTGGCGGAGGTTTTTTTGCAGCGGGTATGTTTATGCTTACGGCAGCAATCAGCGATGTAAATCCCCAGATAACAAATATGGTGCCTGTGCTAAAATCATACTGGCTTGTTATACATGTGGCATTTTCCATTATCAGTTATGGATTTTTTTCAATTGCTGCAATATTAGGTCTTCTAAACATTATAATCTACTTTTTTATAAAGAAAAAAAATAAAAGCACAGAGCAACTCTCAAATATTATTGAGATAAACATTTATTTTGGTTTAATGTTGCTTGTCATAGGCACAATCTTTGGTGCTGTATGGGCTTATCAAAGCTGGGGTTCATACTGGAGCTGGGATCCCAAAGAAACCTGGTCTTTGATAAGTATTCTCATATACAGCTTTATTCTGCATTTAAAATACATAAGAAAACTATCAGATATTTTACTATCTATTCTGGCTTTTTTAGGATTTGATTTTATCCTTTTAACATACTTTGGCGTAAACTTCTACATTGCAGCGGGTCTGCATTCATACGGCAGGGGCTCTGGAAGCATCATGCTTTTTTACTTTATGCTTGCTTTAGCAGCTATCTGGTATGGATTATCGTTTTATGTTATAGGTTTTTTCAAGCGTAGATATTGATATTTAAAAGCTGCGGGCTTACATTGATATTCTGGGCAAGTAGAAGCGTTAGTTGTGTATAAATTCTCAATTTCTTCTGTTCAAGTAGTAGTTTTCTATCCCTAATCTCCTTAAGTTTTTCCTCAAAAATCGTTCTGGAGGCATTATCTTTGGATGTTTTTGCAAGGATTTCAAGTTCAAGTTGCTGTTTGCTGTAGCTTGCGATCTTTTTGTCAATAGCCGTTTTGATATTGTTTTTTATAATCTGATTTTTATCTTTTTTGGGGCAGTATGTTATAGCCTGTGATCTGCCGCTTGTTGCAGCAAGATAGATGCCATTTTTAGAAAAATTTAGATACAGATCTTTTGCCACAACATAGCAGCCCTTTTTAGCAGCCTGATTTTCAAAACGCAAAAGGTTTGCAGATTCATGACCTGAAACATGGGCAACAGACTGACCTGCTGAGGCAGGCGCAGAAGATCCCCACTCGCCCGGATCCAATTTATAGTAAAGTATGGGATTGGAGGCAGCAGGATTTACATTCATGCCGCCCCTCCTTTTTAACTAATCGATGCGCCAGGTTTTACGGGTTTTTCCACTGTAAGCAAAGCCAGGTTTTCACCATCCTTTGCCGCAAGCAACATGCCGTTTGATTCAATACCCATCAGTTTGGCAGGTTTCAAATTTGCCACCACTATTATGTATTTTCCCACCAACTCCTCTGGTTTATAAAACTCCTTCAAGCCAGCAACAAGTGTACGCGGTTTTTTCTCTCCTATATCAATTTTAAGTTTAAGCAATTTTCTTGATTTTTCAACACTTTCTGCCTCAAGAACCTTTGCAACTTTTAATTTTACATTAAAGAACTCATCAATCGAAATTCTTTTGTCCTCCTCTTTTTTTTCTGTTTTTTCCTCTTTAGATTTTTCTGTTTCTATTCTTTCAAACAGCATTCCCTCTTTTTTAACAGTAGCCTTTTCAATATTATAGAAATCAAGATAAAAATCTATTTTGTGGTTTTTATCTATGGCAAGCATCTTTTGCATCTTTGATGCTGCATCAGGTAAAAACGGTGAAATAACACCACTGATAAACTTCAGGGCTGCATAAATGTTATAAAGCACCTCTTTTAGCTCATCTTCTTTTTTTGCTTTTTTCAAACTCCACGGTTCTTTTTCTGTAATGTATTTATTGACCTTTCTTATGTATTCAAAGATATCTATTAAAGCCTCATCAAACCTGAACACTTCAAGGTCTTTTTTTACCTTATCGAATGTATCCTTTGCAGATGTAGATAGGGTATCATCTTCGATAGCCTCAGGGCGCTCAATAATACCACCAGAGTATTTTTCCATCATGGTAAGGCTTCTGTTTAAAAGATTGCCAAAATCGTTTACCAGATCAGAATTAATTCTTTCTATTAGCTCGCTCTCTGAAAAATCACCATCAAGCCCAAACGGCACATTACGCAAAAGGAAATACCTGTATGCATCGCGTGGGTATTTTTCAATCATCTCATTGGGGTCAACAACATTGCCTAAAGATTTGCTCATCTTTTTACCATCCACAGTCCACCAGCCATGCGCCACAACATGTTTGGGCAATTCAATATCGAGTGCCATTAAAAAGGCTGGCCAGTATACGGCATGGAATCTCAAGATATCCTTACCCACAAAATGCACATCAGCTGGCCATATACTATTAAACTCACCTTTTTTACAACCAATGGCGCTCACATAATTCAACAGTGCATCAAACCAGACATAAATCACATGCTTATCATCAAACGGAACGGGGATGCCCCAATCAAATGATGTCCTTGTGATGCTTAAATCCTTAAGCCCCATATTGACGAAGCTCTTTATTTCGTTATAACGGCTTTGAGGCAAAACAAAATCGGGATGCTTATTGTAAAAATCAAGTAGCCTATCCTGATAGGCAGAAAGCTTAAAGAAATAACTCTCCTCTTTTACAAGGTCCAGCTTTCTACCGCATACAGGGCAGGTTTTATCCTCGCCTATTTCGATTTCTGAGTAGTAGCTTTCGCAGGGTATGCAATACCATCCCTCATACTCGCCCTTATAGATATCACCCTTTTTGTAGATATATTCAAACGCTTCCTGAACACATTTTTTGTGGTTTTCATTGGTTGTTCTGATAAAGTAATTGTTGGTTATGTCAAGTTTTACCCACAATTTTTTAAAGTTTTCAACAACCCTGTCGGCAAGCTGTTTGGGGCTTAGTCCCTGCTGCTTTGCTGCTTTTTGAATTTTCTGCCCATGCTCGTCTGTGCCCGTTAAAAAAAATACCTCATCACCCAACAGTCTTCTGTATCTTGCAAGTGTGTCGGCTGCAAGTGTTGTGTAGGAATGCCCGATATGGGGCACATCGTTTACATAGTAGATCGGTGTGGTAATGTAATGTTTTTTCATTGTTCCTCTCCTTCATCATTATTTTGATCATCTTCCATACTATTTTGCGGTTTTTCTATAACCTCCACTTCGTTGAAGGCAACCTCTGCCATAATACCATCCTGCGTTCTTAAAATAACGGTTCTTTTTATAGGGTTTATGTAAACAACCCTACCTTCTATCTCTCCTGCCCTGCCCAATGCATCCATGGGTGGTGCAATCTCCAGAAATTCCTCATACAACTCATGTTCATACCACAGGCAACACATCAGCCTGCCACATGCACCGGATATTTTTTTAACATTTATGTTGAGATTCTGCTGCTTTGTCATCTTCATTGTTACAGGGTTAAACACCCTCAAAAAACGAGAGCAGCACAGCTCATCGCCACACAATCCCAACCCTCCAAGAATTCGAGCTTCATCCCTTACGCCAATCTGGCGCATCTCTATGCGGGCTTTAAAGATTGAGGCAAGGCTTTTGACAAGCGATCTGAAATCCACCCGCGTGGGTGAGGTAAAGTAAAAAACGATTTTTTTTCTATCCATCATATATTCAACTTTTACAAGCTTCATATTGAGTTGAAATTTCTTTATCTCCTCTCTGCAAACCTCAAAAGCCTTTTTCTCAAGCTCTCTGTTTTCGTTGTAGGTTTCTAAGTCTTCCTGCGTTGCCTTTCTGATAATTGGCTTTACATCCTCATCAGTTGTCTGGATTTCATCGATTTTTACAACCTTCCCTAACTGCAGACCCCTCTCATACTCCGCAAGCACCATATCGCCTCTTTCTAATTCGATACCATCAAAGGTGTATGGGTAAAGGTGACCCACCCTCATAAATTCAACAATTGCAATCTTCATCACGCCTCCATTATACAGTCAAATACATTAGCAAGAAACAGCTGTTCATTTAAGTTGAATTGCTTAAAATCGGCTATCATCTCTGAGAGTTTTTCAAGCTTTCTATATTCTCCTTTTAAAGCAAGTGTATCCTTCAGTTTCTCAGTAAAGGTTAAAATCTCATCCTTTTTTAATTGCATGATATAGCTAAAAATCTCTTCTTTATCACTATTCATGAGTCTTTCTATCTCATCATCAATAGACCTTTTAGATGGTTTTCTAATAATCTGCGCTCGTGAGATAAGTGTATCCAATAGAAGCTCTTTATTTAAAAATACAAAATAGACATTTTGCGGCGGCTCCTCGGTAATCTTTAGAAGGGCGTTTTGAGCCTCAAAACCCACCTCATTAATAAAGAAAGCTATCTTCGATGTTGCAGTCTCAGCCATCTGTTTGATGTTTCTTACATCATCTATTGAAAGCTTATCAAAATACTCTATTTTTGCATCAAACAGGGCTTCTGCTTCATCTTTTCTGAAACCATCAAGTATGTAAACACTGAATTTATCTAAAGAGAATTCCATATATCAACCACCTGGTTAAATACCTTTTCTATAGTTTTAGTTCCATCAATAACAAAAAAATTATCAAATCTATCTGCAAGTCTCAGATAACCTTCTCTTACCCGTTTAAAAAACTCAATAGATTTTGATTCTATGGCATCAGCCTGACTGCTTCTTTTTTTCATTGTATCAAGGTCTATATCGATCAAAAAAACAACATCGGGAAACAGATTATCTGTGGCAAACCTGTTTAGCTCTGTTAAAAAATCTATATCTATACCCTCACCGTAGCCCTGATAAGCCAGAGTTGAATATAGGCTTCTGTCGCTTATTACAATACCTTCTGTAAGCCTTTTTTTTATAAGTTCAACACCATCTGCTCTGTCTGCCAAAAACAAAAACAACTCGGTTTTTTTATTCCATCTCTGACTTAACAGTAGATCTCTGAAAACGCCGCTTTTTGCACCAGGTTCTTTTGTTAGAAAGACAGGGTATTCAATAGAAAGATAATCGGCAAATTTTTCCGCTATGGTGGTCTTGCCGCTTTTGTCTATACCTTCAAAGGCAATATATTTATAAGAGTTCTTTTTGTTTTTTTGGCGCATAGATACTCTTTCCTATAATTCTAATCATATCGCTCCAGCCTGTGTTTTCATCTATCTTTGCATTTAAAACTGGCTCCATTCGAGAATCCAGCATATCTATCAGATTTATCAAAATAGCCTCTTTTGTTTTGGGTTTTTTTGGTGATCCGTATTCATATTCACCGTGATGAGCTAAAATGCAGTGCAGAAGGTTGATTTTTGTATCTTCGGACACATTGAGCTTTTCAAGTTTATTTTGAACGATTGTATATCCGATAATGATATGACCTATCAGTTTACCTTCTGTTGTGTAGTTAAAGGTCATGGGGTCCAACTCATAAACCTTGCCTATATCGTGCAAAAGTGCGCAGCTTATTAGCATATCTCTGTCTATATCTTTGTATTCTTTAGTCAAAGATAATGCAATTTTGCCCACAGAAACGGTATGCTCCAAAAGCCCACCGACATAGGCGTGATGCATCGATTTTGCAGCGGGAGCATGAATAAATCGTTCAAAAAATACTTCATCTGTAAAGATCTCCTCAAGGAGCTTTTTCAAGCCGGGATGCTTTATGCTATCGATTAAACCAAACAGTTCATTTTGCAGTTGGTCTAAATTTTTGCTTGTGGAAGGCAAAAACGCCTTTTTATCAACATCCTTTTCATCTATTTTTTCAATATCCTTGATAATTACCTGCCAGTTATCGTTATAAAAATTGCTCTCACCTGTTATCTTCACAAAATCACCCGCTTCAAATCTATCCTTTAGATGCAATAGATTGTTCCATATCTTTGCATCTATAATGCCGCTTCTGTCCTTTAGCTTCAAACCCACATATTCATCACCATTTCTTGCCTTAAGGATATGTTTCTCAGACACCAGAAATGTCTCTTTTTCTATCTTTTTTATTCTTTTTTGTTTTATTGCCTCAATACAATCATACATAGACTCCTCCTTGGCTAAAAAGATAACCAAATAAGGCTATCTTTTCAAGAAACTTCTTGCTAAATACGGTTTTTTTTGTATAGTTAGATGTGAGATAAAAAAGGAGAGTGGCAAAGATGAAGAGTTTTCTTGTAGCAGTTGTTATAATAGTTTTTAGCTTAACTGCAAGGGCTGAGCTAATTGACAAAATTGTTGCAACAGTTAACGGAGGGCCTATTACACTTTATGAGCTTAAAAATATAGCAGGTTTTTATCAGGCAAAAACACCAAAGCAGCTTTTAAATGAAGTTATCGATGGATATTTGATTGAGCAGATGGCAAAAAATGTAGGTATCGAGGTAACTGATGAGGAGGTAGAAAAATATATCCAGCAGATAGCAAATCAAAATAACCTTACTGTGGATGAGTTTTTAAACAAACTCAAAGAAAGCGGCATAGATTTACACTATTACAAAGAAGGCATTAAATTGAGGATTTATCAGATTAAATTTGCCCGAAGGAGTTTTTTGCCAACAATTAAAATTTCAAAAAAAGAGATTAAAAATTATATAAAACAGCACAAAGAACTATTTGAGCAAAACACAAAACTATTTCAGTTAGATATTATTACACTAAAAACACTCAAAGATGCACAAAAAGCTTATAAGTTGCTCAAAGAAGGCAAGTCTTTCGATGAGGTTGCAGCTAAATACTCTTTAAACAAACAAACAAAAAGGGTTATACCTGTTGGTGCAGTAAATCCTTACCTAAGAGAAAAATTGCTTTCACTAAAGGCAGGAGAATATTCAGACATTATAGAATCAGATGGAAATTACTATATCGTAAAGCTTTTGGGCTATAAAAACAGCAGCGATATTGAAACCATAGCCAGAAACAGGCTGATAGAACAAAGACTTCAGGCAAAGTTAAACAGCTGGCTAAAGATGGTGCGCTCAAGAGCTGATATAGAAATCTATCTCAAATGAGACTTGATCTGTTTTTAAAGCAAACAAGGATTATTAAAAGAAGAAGTATTGCCAAGCAGATGTGTGATGATGGATTTGTGTTTGTAAACTCAAAAAAAGCCAAAGCCTCAACAGAAATCAAAAAGGGCGATACAATAGAGATTTTCTTCAAACAGAAAAAAGTTAGATACAGGGTTGAGGAGGTTCCACAAAGCACTGTTAGAAAAAACGAAGCCTATAAATACTTTACAATGATCGGTGAGGAGTATTATGAGTAAACCAATTCTTGGCGTTAGTATGGGAGATGCAGCGGGCATAGGTCCTGAGATAATCCTAAAACAGATCATTTATGAGAACAACTCCAAGTACAAATTAATTATATTTGGAAAGAAAAGTGTATTTGAATTCTATTTAGATCTATTCAACCTTGCTATGCCAATAAATACGATTACAACAGTTGAATCTATAAACCAGGAATACAAAGAAGGAGAGATAAATATCATCGAAGTTGAGGGAGAGCTGCCCGATCCACTGCCTGTTGGTAGACTGTCGGGTCAATGTGGCGATGTTGCATTTAGAAGCTTTAAAGCAGCTGTAGATGCTGCAAAAAGCGATTACATTGATGCAATAATAACAGCTCCTATAAACAAAGAGGCTATAAATTTGGCTGGACATAAATATATGGGGCATACCGATGCACTTGCAGAGATGACCAATACAACCGATTATGTTATGATGCTTGCCGCAAAGCGTTTTAGAATAGCCCTTGTAACAACCCATATACCGCTTAAAGATGTGCCAAAACATATCACAACACAGAAGGTGTTAAAGACAATAGAGATAGTTCATTCAGACTTAAACAAGTGGTTTGGTATTGAAAATCCCCAGATTGCAATTGCAGGCTTAAACCCTCATTCATCAGATGGCGGCATAATGGGTGATGAGGAGGAGCTATTTATAAAGCCAGCTATAAGAAAGGCAAAGGAGAAAGGCATAGCTATAGAAGGCCCTTTTCCAGCAGACACGATGTTTATAAAGAATAAATCTACTAAATTTGACTGTTTTATATGCATGTACCACGATCAGGGTTTGCCAGTATTGAAGGCTCTTTATTTTGATACAAGCGTAAATATCACCTTAGGGATTCCAATCATCAGAACATCTCCTGATCACGGTACGGCATTCGATATAGCGGGTAAATTTATTGCAAGCCACAAGAGCTTCTCAGAGGCTATAAAGCAGGCATACAGAATGGCTCGATGGAAACAAAAAAGGAGTTAGGTCAACATTTCCTTATCAATGAGGAGGTGGCTGAGCGAATTGTAGAAGCAATAGAAAATAAAAATTTAATCGTAGAGATAGGCCCTGGGAGAGGGTCTTTAACAAAAAAATTATTGGATGTGGCAAGTTTTGTTGTTGGTATTGAAATAGATTATGATTTAATCTGGTATCTTAAGAATCGTTTTAGGGGTAGTAGTTTGTTGTTGATCAGGGGTGATGGAAG
The DNA here is from genome assembly GCF_000744435.1 of Hippea jasoniae. Classification (NCBI taxonomy): domain Bacteria; kingdom Pseudomonadati; phylum Campylobacterota; class Desulfurellia; order Desulfurellales; family Hippeaceae; genus Hippea; species Hippea jasoniae. Next base: position 169,815 of record NZ_JQLX01000011.1, on the reverse strand, counting down.
AGAAATTAAGCTTAAACAAGAGGTATCTATAGCAGGAAACCTGCCGTATAATATGGCAAAAAACATTATAAAAAATTTCATCTTTCAATATAGGTTTGTAAAGGAAATGGTTTTGATGGTTCAAAAAGAGGTAGCAGATAAAATCATAGCCCACACTGGATTTAGAGAATTTGGTAAATTCAGTATCTTGTGTCAGTTATACTATACACCAAAAAAACTATTCAATGTTAAACCTGCAAGTTTTTTGCCGCCTCCAAAGGTTAACTCAGCCGTTGTTAAGCTAACACGCAAAACAGATATCCCTAACATAAACGACACCTTTTTTGATTTTCTGGATAAACTGTTTGCTCATCCAAGAAAAACAGTAAAAAACAATCTCTCAATAGATAGTAACGATGAGATTTTTAAAAAAAGGCCGTTTCAACTATCTATTGAGGAAATTATAAATCTGTGGAGAGAAAGATGGCAGACTCAGTAAAAATCGCTGCATTGGGTGGATTGGACGAAATAGGCATAAACTCAACGATTTTTGAAACAGAAAACGACCTTATTTTAGTTGATGCGGGCTTGATGTTTCCTGAGGAAGATATGTTAGGTGTTGATATTGTCATTCCCGATTTTAGCTACATTTATGAAAACAAAGACAAATTCAAAGCCCTGCTTTTAACACACGCCCACGAAGATCATGTTGGTGCAATCCCTTATCTCTTAAGTAATGTCAATGTGCCTATATATGGCACAAAACTCACATTGGGACTTGTTAGAACAAAACTAAAGGAGTTTGACTTAACCCATGTTAAAATGGTTGAGATAGAACCATCAAAGAAATTCAAAATAGGGGATTTTGAGATAGAACCAATCAGAACCACCCATTCAATCGTAGATGGTGTGGCTTTTGCAATCACTACCGATGTGGGCGTTATCATTCATACAGGGGATTTTAAGATAGACCAGACGCCTGTTGATGGGAAGCCGTTTGACCTGCTTAAGTTTTCAGAATACGGCTCAAAGGGTGTAAAGCTGCTTTTAAGCGATTCCACAAACGCAATGGTCAAGGGTTACACAGGCTCAGAGCGTGAGATAAAAAAGGGTTTTTTTAATATATTCTCTAACGCACCAGGTAGAATCCTTGTTGTAACATTTGCATCAAACATCCACAGAATTCAGCAGGTTATCAATACCGCAAAGGAAACAGATAGAAAGGTTTGCATTACAGGCAAAAGCATGATCCAAAATGCAAACATAGCCAGAGAGCTTGGTTATCTTGATATAACCGATGGTATATTAATTACAGAGGATGATTTAAACAAATACCCCGACAACAAGATAATTATCGTTACAACAGGCTCCCAGGGTGAGCCTATGAGCGGATTATCCCGCATTGCCTTAGGAGAGCATAAAAAGATAAAAATCAAACCAACAGATACAGTGGTAATATCAGCCAAAGCCATACCGGGCAATGAGCGAGCCATTCTAAAAATTATCAATGTTTTAGCAAGAAAGGGTGCAGATGTTTTTTATGAAGGCAACTCCGATGTACATGTGTCAGGTCATGCTTCAAAAGAAGAACTAAAACTTATGATAAACATGGTGAGACCTGAATACTTTGTGCCGATTCATGGTGAATACATGATGAGACGGGAGCATGCCAAGATAGCCAGAGAACTTGGTATAGACCCGCATAAGATATTTAGTTTAGACAACGGCGATGTTTTGGAGTTGAAAAAAGACTCAGCAAAAGTTGTTGGTAAAATACAGACAGGCAGGGTTTTTGTTGATGGTAAAGGCGTTGGGGATATCGAAGATGTTGTTATTAGAGATAGGCTTAAATTATCCACCGATGGTTTTGTTGTTGTTATAGTATCTGTGAGTGCGACAACAGGAGAACTTTTGAACAATCCGGAAATCATAACAAAAGGGTTGCTTTATGAGGAAAAACATCAAAAGCTCTTGCATGAGGCTACGATGATGGTAAAAAACCTGATAAACCAAAGCAATATTGATCTTCGCACCGATTCTTTTGAAATTAAAAAGAAAATTAGAAAAGCAATGAATAAGTTTTTACACAAAAAACTGATGAGAAACCCGATGGTTTTGCCAATAATCATGGAGATATAATGAAAAAAATCAACGGATTTATTCTACTAAATCTCTTTGTAAACACCATATTGTTGCTTTCGCTTGTTTCATACCATTTTAGCGACACATTCTACCCCTATCACATAAGGAATTTTATAGGGCTTGTTGGCGCAAAGGTCTCTTTTTTTATTCTCAATAGATTTGGAATAATTGGCTTTGCTCTGCCAATTTTTTTCTCCCTAAGCAGTTTTTCTTATGCCAAACACCCGTTAAAATTTATCAGAAGCATAACCTTTACTGTTTTATTTGCTGTAGCATTCGATATAGTGCTTTATGCTGCGGTTGGCGCAGAAAGAAATCATCTTGTATCGATTGGCTATTTTGCATGTGGAAGTATAGGTTTTATGATTGGCAGAAGCATAGAGTTTCTGCTGGGTAAAATAGGCACTTTTTTGATTCTTTTGCCTATCTCTGCTGCCATACTTTATCTTGCTCAAAAAGAGTTTTTACTGTTTATTGCAGAAAGAATAAAGCAAAACCGCAGCCAGGATAATTCAAAAAAAAAAGAAAAACAGCCAGCAGAAACACAAAATCCCCCAACAATAAACCCTCAGACAGCAAATAATATCAAAGACAACAAAGCCGATTCTTTAGAACAAAAAGAAGATTCCTCTCAAACAAAAGAGTTAGATAACAAAAGTGATTTAGAAAATTATTCAAACGAAGATAGTATAAACATAGAGTATATAGAAGATGAAGACAGTAAACCCCAGGCGATCATAAACAACAAGGATGAGGATTATTTATTCCCTCCTGTTGAGCTACTCAAAACACCTGAATATTCAAACGGCATAATAAACCCTAAAGAAATCACAGAAAGCGCAAGAAAATTAGAAGAAAAACTCAAACATTTTGGCGTTGAAGGCAAAGTGGTTAATGTTAGACCAGGGCCAGTTGTCACGATGTATGAATTTAGGCCAAAATCGGGCATAAAAATAAGCAAAATCGCCAACCTTTACAACGACCTTGCTTTAGCCATGGAAGCGATGTCTGTTAGAATTATTGCTCCCATTCCAGGCAAAGCGGCCATAGGTATAGAAATTTCAAACAAAAACAGAGAAATCGTTTATATGCGCGATATAATCTCATCTAAAGCGTTTATCAATGCATCATCAAAACTCACACTGGGGCTAGGTAAGGATACGGTAGGTAATGTATTTATAGCAGACCTTACAAAAATGCCCCATCTTTTGATAGCAGGTGCCACAGGCAGCGGCAAAAGTGTGTCAATCAATACGATGATTATCAGCATTTTATATAAGGCGCGTCCCGATGAGGTTAAATTCGTCATGATCGATCCCAAGATCCTTGAGCTCTCCATTTATGATGGTATTCCTCATATGATGATGCCAGTTGTAACAGACCCAAAAGAGGCAGCAGCTGCCTTGAGTGCCTTAATAAACGAAATGGAGACACGCTACAAAATCATGAGTGAGGCAGGCGTAAGAAATATCGAAGGTTTTAATAAAAAAGCAAAAGCGGGCCAGATAGATTATCCACCCATGCCTTACATAGTTGTAGTTATAGATGAGCTTGCAGATTTAATGATGGTCTCTGGCAAAAAGGTGGAGGTTTATATAGAAAGACTGGCTCAAAAGGCAAGGGCAAGTGGCATTCATCTGATTGTAGCAACACAACGCCCCAGCGTGGATGTTATAACGGGTTTAATTAAGGCAAACTTTCCTGCAAGGATATCGTTTAAGGTTACCTCAAAGGTTGATTCACGCACGATACTGGATACTCAAGGTGCTGAAGCTTTGCTTGGCAAGGGCGATATGCTACTGATGCAACCGGGTGCTTCATCGCTTGTAAGGATTCATGGAGCGTTTATCGATGATAACGAAATCAAAGCTGTAACGGATTTTGTTAAGGCTCAGGGTAGTCCGGATTACAACGAGGAGCTGATTGAGGCAACAAAAGAGGTGGTTAAAGAAGATGACGATGAGGAACTGGACCCTCTCTTTGATGAGGCTGTCCAGATCATAAAAGAGGGAGGCAATCCATCTATATCGTTCTTGCAAAGAAAACTTAAAATTGGCTACAATAAAGCCGCAAGAATTGTTGAACAGATGGAAAAAAAAGGTATACTATCAAAACCCGACCACAGGGGTAAACGGGAAATTCTTATCTAATCAAGGAGGGGCTGTGAAATGGCGCTTATAGTCCAAAAATACGGTGGAACAAGTGTTGGTTCACTGGAAAGGATTAAAATTATTGCTAACCACATCAAGGAAACGGCTCAAAAGGGTAACAAAGTTGTTGCAATTGTTTCAGCTATGGCTGGCGAAACAGATAAGCTTATAAAGATGGCAAAAGAACTTGCCAAGCGCCCCTCAGAAAGAGAGATGGATCTGCTTTTATCAAGCGGCGAAAGGATATCCAGTGCACTGGTTGCAATCAGGCTAAACGAGATAGGTGCAAAAGCTGTTGCCATGACAGGCAGGCAGTGCGGCATAGTAACAGATGAAGTGCACACAAAGGCAAGAATAAAATCCATCGATACAGAAAATATAATGAAGCATTTAGATAACGGAGAAATTGTTATAGTTGCAGGGTTTCAGGGCATTAGTGAAACAACTGGCGATGTAACAACATTGGGTAGAGGCGGCTCTGACACTACAGCAGTTGCTATCGCTGCGGCTTTAAAGGCTGATGTATGCGAGATTTACACAGATGTTGATGGTATCTACACAGCCGATCCACGCATTGTTAAAAATGCAAGAAAATTAGACAAAATCAGCTACTCAGAGATGATGGAGTTAGCAAGCCTTGGTGCAAAGGTTTTGCAAATAAGATCGGTTGAATTTGGCATGAAGTACAATGTACCTATAATGGTTTTATCAAGCTTTACCTTCAATAAAGGCACTTTAGTAACAAAGGAGGATAAAGATATGGAGAGAATAGTAGTTAGCGGTATAGCTCACGATAAAAATCAGGCAAGGCTTAAGATAAACAATGTTAAAGATGAACCGGGTATTGCTGCAATGATTTTTAACGAGATTGCAAAAAATAACATCAATGTTGACATGATTGTTCAGAATGTTAGCGATGATGGCAAGGCAACAGACATATCCTTTACAGTGCAAAGGGATGATGCAGACAAAGCCTACGATGTTTTAAAAGAGATTTCAAAGAAAATCGATGCTGGCGATGTTAGCTTGAATAAAGATGTGGCTAAGGTTTCTGTTGTGGGAGTGGGTATGCGATCACATCCTGGCGTTGCAGCCAAGATGTTTGATACGCTGGCAAAAGAAAACATCAACATAAGGGCCATTTCAACATCAGAGATAAAGATTTCATGTCTAATCGATGAGAAGTATACAGAGCTTGCCGTTAGGGCTTTACATGAAGCCTTTGAACTGGACAAGGAGGCGTAAATGTTTTTACTTGATTTTGAAAAGCCAATTTATGAGATAGAGCAGCAGATTCAACAGCTAAAAGAAACAGCAAAACAACAGGGATTTGATGTTGAAGAGGAGATAAGGCAATTAGAGAAGAAAAAGGATGAGATTTTAAGAAGGGAGTTTGAGAATCTATCGATAGATAAAATCATAAAAATCGCAAGGCATCCTCAGCGCCCATACACGCTGGATTTTGTAGAGCTACTTATAGAGGATTTTGTTGAGCTCCATGGAGACAGAAGATTTGCAGACGATAAGGCAATTGTTACAGGTTTTGGATATCTGGATGGTAAAAAGGTTGCCATTGTTGGACATCAAAAGGGAAAAAACACAAAAGATAATCTCTTCAGGAACTTCGGTATGGCAAACCCTGAAGGATATAGAAAAACTCAACGAATTATGAAACTTGCAGAGAAGTTTAATATACCGATTATCACTTTTGTTGATACGCCAGGGGCTTACCCCGGTATAGGTGCAGAAGAAAGGGGTCAGTCAGAGGCTATTGCATCAAACCTTTATACAATGTTCAGTTTGAAGGTGCCTGTTGTGTGTGTAATTACTGGAGAAGGAGGCTCAGGCGGCGCCTTGGCGATTGCCGTTGGTGATAGGGTAGCAATGCTTGAGTTTGCCATATACGGCGTAATATCGCCAGAGGGTTGCTCATCGATTTTATGGCGTGATACAGCCCATTCCATCGATGCTGCAAAAGCGATGAGGGTTACAGCAAGGGATTTATACGAGCTTGGCGTGATCGATGAAATCATAAAAGAGCCACTTGGCGGAGCTCATAGGGATTATGAAGCAACCGCTTCAGCCATTAAAGAATTTATAAACAAAAGCCTATCAGAACTACAAAAACTCTCAACAAATAAACTCCTCAAACAGAGATGGGAAAAATGGCGCAAAATGACAACGCAGTTTCTATAAAATTAGACGAGCTGAGGAAAAAGATATCCGATATAGACGGTAAAATCATAGAGCTGCTTGATAAAAGGGCGAAACTTGTGCGGGAGGTTGGGGATATAAAAAGAACCCACAACCTTCCGTTTTATTCCCCGGACAGAGAAACAAAAATCTATGAAATGATCGATAAAAAAGCCCAGGGCGTATTTCCCAAAAAGAGTTTGAGGTTTATCTTTAGAGAAATCATGAGTGCATCGATAAGGCTTGAGGAGCCTTTGACGATAAGCTATTTAGGGCCTGAGGCAACATTCACGCATCAGGCGGCAATTGAGCGATTTGGGCTGTCGCTTCACTATATAGCTGAGGAGTCGATTGAAGATGTGTTTATGGATGTTGAAAACGAAAGAGCCGACTTTGGCGTAGTGCCGATAGAAAACTCTATCGAAGGCGTTGTAAACTACACGCTTGATATGTTTGTCAACTCCTCTGTAAAAATCGTCTCTGAAATTCTCATCGACATAAAGCACAACCTGCTTTCAAAGGCTCGATCCTTAGAGGAGATAAAAGCCGTTTATTCTCATCCAAATGCCATAGGTCAGTGTAAGGGGTGGCTAAAAAAACACCTGCCCAATGTGCCTGTTTATGAAACGGTATCAACAGCCAAGGCAGCAAAAATAGCAGAAAAAGACCCAAAAACCGCCGCAATTGCCTCACTTGCGGCAAGCGAAATCTACTCTCTAAATGTTCTTGCAAGGGGTATTGAGGATAAAACAAACAACACAACCCGATTTCTGGTTATAGGCAAAACAATACCTAAAAAAACAGGAAGAGATAAAACATCTTTTATGTTTACAATCAAAGACAAAGTAGGCGCTTTATATGAAATTCTATCTCCATTTTATGAAAAACGGATAAATTTAACACGGATAGAGTCCCGCCCATCAAGGCAGAAAAGCTGGTCTTATATTTTTTATGTCGATGTTGAAGGTCATATTGAGGATGAAAAGCTCAAAGAGGCTTTAAAAGAGGTAGAAAAGCTCACCGTATTTTTGAAAATCCTGGGATCATATCCCAAAGACGCCCGCTGGTAATAAACTTTTAAAAACCTCTCAATCCCTGCGGCTATCCCTTTTGCAAGATAGTATAAAAACCTGCGATTTCTTAAAAATAAAGCATCCTCTGGGTTGTTTATAAAAGCCGTCTCTATCAAAATAGATGGGCATCTTGTTCCCACAAGCACATAAAATGGCGCCTGCCTTACCCCCCTGCCTTTATAACCTCTATACACAAGCCTGCCATCTTTTAACATGTATTTATAAACATAGGATGCAAGCATTTTTGAGTATTTGATTTTTGTTGTTTGAATCATTGAAAGTATAATTTTATTCAGGTCGTCAAGCTGGGATAAGCTCATATTGTTCTCTTTGGCTGCAAGCCACAATGCCCTTTTGTCGCTTGTCGTGTTTAAAAAATACACCTCAAGGCCTCTTGCCTTATTTTTATCTTTAGGCGCATAATTGGCATGGATCGACACAAAAATCGTTGCATGTTTTTTATTTGCAAAGACAACCCTATCTGCAAGTGTTGGATACACATCTCCATAACGCGTCATATAAACCCTATAGCCTTTTGATTTTAATATTTTATAAACATAAAGGCCGATTTTCAGCACGACATTTTTTTCTTTATTAAATAGGCCTATAGCTCCAGGGTCTTTACCTCCATGGCCTGGGTCTATAACTATAACAGGTGGCAGAAGTTTATTTTGTAAAGCAGGTGCTTGGTGTTTATTTAATATGGGTTCTTTGTGAGTTTTTCTTGAAATTCTTACAATCAAAAAGTGGTGGTTTTTGGAGATGACAAATCTAAAGTTGTATGTGTATGCGTTGTCCATTTTGAAAAAAATCCGTGTTTCACCACGAATAATCCTTACAAGAATCTTTTTTATGTCATACTTTGGCAAAAGAGGCGTGTTTATGGCTATAATCTTTGATGGAATTGCAACATACCAGTAATCATCCGAAAGTTTTATAAACCTATACTTATCAATCTTATCGAAACGAAAAATCAGGTTGATCGTGTTGTCTGATAGTTTTATTATAGAAAATGTTTTTAAATGAACAATGCTTCCCGCTAAAACATTTAAATTTATCAAAAAAACAAATGCCACAGCCATGCTTATTTTTCTCATGCATACATTGTATAAAAAAAATAGAATTTTTAAAGCTTAATTAAGGCAATAACAGAATAGATACCTGTTTCTTTTGACTGTTTGAGACATTTAACCCAGCTGTGTAAAAATATATGGTAGCCAGTATATTTCAATGGCTAAATAGATGCATAATCAAAACAGAAAAGGCAGATGAAAAACACAAAAGCGAAAACTCAGGTATTTTTAATTTGAGGGAATTATATATCTGGTTGTAAAATCTTCTCCTAAATTGACATATGATAATAATTTTAGTAAAGTTATTGAAAACAAGAGAATGAAAGAATTGTTGAATCTATTGAATGTTGAATCTCTATAATTTTACATTAAGAGAGTAATATTTATAATCTTTTCAAAAGAACTATGAAAAAAGAAAAAGTTTTTCGTCTTCTTAATTATCTTTCTCAGATTTCTTTAATGCGAGCCAAAGTAATACGAGATATTGAAGATTATGAAAAAGTTCTTTGGCTCTCTGATATTCCACAACAAAAGGGCTGTTTCACGCAGGTATAGGGCAGAGACGATGATTTTGATCCTGATATCTGGATTGAGGTTCGGACTCGCAGAGAACCAGAACCGCCACCTATCCCGCATCAATGTGAAGGCTGGATCGACGAATCGTTTTTGAAAAATAAGAATGATTTGCCGGAACTTTTGCCCGAAAGAATAAAAGAGATCAAGAATCCTGAATGGAAGCAGGGAGCTGATCAACCGGAATACATTTCAATAACTGAACATCTGGAGGATTTTCCCGAAGTGCTCAGGGTATGGGACCGATATCTCGAAGAGCAATGGATCCCCTGGGTTGAAGATCATAATGTATGGGAGAGCATCCACAAAGTATATACAAAGCTTTTCGCCATCCACCAGGAGCAACTTCGGTTTGACGAGGAGTATGAACTTATTCTCGGTCTGGGGTTGCTTACCTGGAAGACGCCCTCCGGCCAACGTGTTCGTAGACATCTGATTGTTGCTGACGCTGTTCTTGAATTTGAGGCGCGCTTGGGTAAATTTACCGTCTGTTCCCATCCAGAGGGCGCAAAGCTCAGGCCCGAGTTAGATATGCTGGATATCGAAGAACAGCCAATAAACGCCGAGGAAACCGCGAAGGTTTCATTGGCTGAATCCGGAGATGATCCTTGGGATAAAGACTGTATCGAAAGCGTACTCAAAACCTTGGTACATTCTATTAATTCTCAAGGCGAGTATGACGAGAGTCTGAAGAAGAAAGATGTTCGTGCTTCAGATAAACCAATCGTTGAGTATGCTCCTGCATTAATACTGAGAAAGCGTTCAATCAAGAGTCTTACAGAGACCATAAGGCGAATAAGGGAGCGGATCAAAAATGGTGATGATATCCCTATCGAATTCGCTGACCTTTCCGAAATCAGAACAGAGGACGGCCGCGAATCGGATGATGACTTGGAAAAGCAAAGCCGGGCATTTGATGGAGAAATATTCTTCCCAAAACCCTCGAACGAAGAGCAACGTCGCATTGTGGAAAAGCTCCGATCAGCGACTGGTGTTCTTGTGCAGGGACCACCAGGCACGGGAAAGTCCCACACCATTGCGAATTTGATTTCTCATTTGCTTGCCACGGGACAACGGACACTCATTACAGCCAAGACACCACGAGCACTACAGGTTCTTGAAAGGTTAATGCCAGAAGAATTACGCCCTCTCTGCATCAATCTTCTTGGCAGTGGCCCTGAGGAGCTTCGCTCTCTGGAAGTCAGCGTTAGCGCTATACTTAGCAAGAATGAGGAGTGGAGCGAGGATCACGCCAAACGAGAGCAGGCGGAATTAGAAAAACGCCTTCAATATCTTCGAGAGGAGCAAGCCAAAGTTGATCGGAGGATTCTCGATATCCGGGAATCTGAGACGCATAAACAAGTTATTGCAGAAGGCAAGTATCAAGGTACTGCAGCATATATCGCAAAAGCAGTCAACCGAGACAAACCACAATATGACTGGTTTATAGACCGCATAAATTACAATGACTCTTGTCCTTTCAATCCTGATGAATTGTTATCTCTTCTTAAAGAGCTCCGCTATTTTACGCCGGCGAAACAGGAAGAACTAAACCTATATTGGCCTGAAGCATTGCCGTCTCAAGATGAATTTGCAAGACTTATTCAGGAGAAACAAAGGACTATTAAGCAAGAAAAGGCCTTAAAAGTCGAGGCCGATGACCAAATCACTGAAATCCTGATAGACAACAATCCAGAGTCTGTTAAAACTCTTCAAGAAGCATTGTTCGCCTTTATTGAGGCACGAAAAAGATTGACCTTGTCAACATATCATTGGATGACTGAGGCACTTCGAGATGTGCTTTACAGAAACTCAACCCTTTGGAAAGAGCTTGCCCGTGTAACCAAGTGTGTGATTGCCTCGGTTGAACCCTTAGTTGAACTTGCTGATAATAATAGCGTTGAAATTCCAGATAGTACAGATATCATGACGTTATATGAAGACGCTCTCAAGCTGAAGAAATATTTAGAAAATGGAGGAAATCCGGGCTGGGGACCGTTTCGGCCCAAAACAGTGAAAGAATGCATTCATGTAATCAAGACTGTGCGCATAAGTGGGCATTCCCCATCTAATGTCGAACAGTTCTCTGTTCTGTGCAATGTATTGCGTGTTCGAATCGAGCTTGAGAAGGCATGGAATTTTTGGAAAAAATGGGTTGATAAGACTCCAGGCCCTTACGCTTTACAGCTGATGGCTCTAAAATCAATGTACAATGCTCTTGAAGATGTATTGTCGTTGGAGAATCTCATTGAGCAATGTAGTGAGACTATACATAGTTGCATTGATATAAGTGAACCTGACTGGTCTGATGAATTTCAGATTGAAAAGCTTATTACCTCTTGCCGTTTGGCACAGGTAATAAGGCATAAGCAGTCAATCTCAGAAAAATTGCAAGATATTGAAACTCAAATATCGTCCATTACTAACAACAATAATGTGCATCCCGTAACAATTGAACTAATGAATGCTATTCGTAACCGCGACTTAGATGGCTTCGCAAAAGCATCAAGCAAGATTCAGGAGTTAAAAGAAGATCGTCAGCGTCTTCAAGAGATGGATAAATATCTCTCGAGATTGAGCCGATGGCTGCCAGGTCTTACCGATGAATTAAAGCTAACTTGCAACGAGCCTTACTGGGACGCACGTTTTCAACATATAGGAGATGCCTGGTGTTGGGCACAGGCCCGACACTGGATTGAAGAATATATAAAGAAGGAGGATCTCCCTGCTCTTGAAAAACGAGCAAGGCAGATCGTGGACGAGATCAACGAAACCATTACTAAGCTCGCTTCGATTCATGCCTGGTCATTTTGCTTTTCTAGACTCAAGGAAGATCATAGACGTCACATGGAAGCTTGGCAGCAGTCTATGAGGCGGCTTGGTAAAGGGACAGGAAAACATGCACCACGCCACAGGCGTGAGGCTCAACAACACCTCAACCAATGTCGTGAGGCGGTTCCCGCATGGGTGATGCCACTTCATCGGGTCTGGGATACTATAGATCCCGCTCCTGGTATGTTTGATGTTATTATAGTTGACGAGGCTTCACAATGTGGACTCAAAGCACTCCCGTTGTTTTATCTGGGAAAGAAAATATTAATTGTTGGGGATGATAGGCAAATCAGCCCGGAGGCTGTAGGACTACCCCGAGATGCTGTACATCGTTTAATGGAGGAGTTTCTTTATGATTTCAGTTTCAAATCATCATTTGATGTGGAAAGCAGTCTATTCGACCATGGAAAACTTCGCCATGGAACTCAGCGAATCACCTTGCGGGAGCACTTTCGCTGCATGCCGGAGATCATTCGATTCAGTAACGATCTCTGCTATAGTGATACACCCTTGATTCCACTCAGACAATACGGTCCTGATCGGCTGCCCCCTCTTAAGCATACTTTTATCGAAGGTGGTCATAAAGAAGGAAGTTATAGTCGTGCGATAAATCGTCCGGAAGCAAACGCTATTGTAGAAAAGATTGTTGAATTGTGTTCTGATGACCGCTACGCTAAAAAGACCATGGGGGTTGTTGTGCTACAAGGTAATGCCCAGGCGGGACTCATAGAAGATTTGCTACTTAAGGAACTCGGTGCTGAGGAAATGGAGCGGCGGCGCCTTATTTGCGGAAATCCATACAGTTTCCAGGGTGATGAACGTGATGTGATATTTCTCTCAATGGTCGCTGCTATAAATGAAAGAATAGGTCCACTCACTAAGGCCGCGGATGAGAGACGTTTCAACGTGGCCGCAAGTCGTGCCAGAGATCAGATGTGGCTCTTTCATTCTGTTCGATTGGAGGATTTAAGTGAAAAGGATTTACGTCGAAAGTTATTGGAATTCTTCTTGTATACAAAACCTCAACAAGTTGCTGGTATAGACCGGAATAAACTGGAGCGCAGGGCTAAGGAGGATAATCGTAGCCTTGTAAAACCGCCGGCTCCATTTGAGAGTTGGTTTGAGGTAGATGTGGCGCTTGAATTATTGCGAAAAGGATTTTCTGTTACTCCTCAATTTGAGGTTGCAGGTAAAAGAATAGACTTGGTGGTTGAAGGCGGTCATGCGCGTTTAGCGATTGAATGCGATGGTGATTACTGGCATGGTGTTGACCGTTATGAAGAGGACGTGCAACGCCAGCGCCAATTAGAGCGGTGTGGATGGGAGTTTTTTCGTATTCGAGAGAGTGCTTTCTACGCAAATAAGGACTACGCGCTCCGGGGTCTTTGGCCAATGCTTGAAGAAAGAGTAATTTTCCCAAATATTGACTCTATAAGTCCTTATATTAGAAACACTACTAATAATCTGGTTTTTGATAATTCAAATAGTGATAAATCCTTAAGAAGTTATAAATCCGACGCAGTTGCAAGCAAAGTCAAAATACAAAATAAAGATTTGAATGCTTATGAAAGTCCTAATATCGGTAAAGACACAGCAAGAAAAAAAGAAACTGTTATTACAATTAATGGCGTTAGATTTAAAGGATCTACCGTAAGAGAATTATATTACAAAGTTTTGAAATATCTTTGTGATAATGGATATATTAGTAAAGTTGAAAGTAGCATTCCTCTTGCTACAAGCTCAAGAAGATATCTACTTGCCAAAAAACCTATTCATCAAGGGGGAAATCAATTTAAATCACCTATTGAATATAAAGGATATTTTATGGAAGCTCATAAAAATTATAAAACTGCTTTTAGGCACCTACAGCAATTAATCAATAAATGCGGTCTAACAATGAGCTATGATTTATAAAAACATCTAAAATTTCTATACTTATTATTAATCAAGAATTATTTAAATCAGGAAAGTTATAAAGTTATCATTATATTTTTCCTTTGTGGCGAGAAGATGAGAATTGCTTTTGCAAGGTCACGATGTGAAAAATTTTAGAGTAGTTAAACATACAACTATGCAAACAAATAGGCTAAAGAGAAGATATCCCGCAAGTCTTATTAATTATAAGAAAGGCTAATCACTCAACGGTTGGTTCTATATAGATGTTTTTTATTTGAGGGTATTTTGCCGTTATGACTTTTTCTATGCTATCTATCGTATCCCTTACATCTCTGGCTGCTATACTTGAACTAAAAACAATCTCCATGGCAACAAGTATAGATTCCTCATCCAGTACCATGGACTTAAGGTTTCTTATACCCCTAACATTCTTTTGAGATTTCACTGCATCTATAATAAAACTTTTCATACTTCCGGGTATGGCCTCGCCTATTATTAAAGATTTCATCTCTTTTGCCACAATCAAAGCAATAAGCATAAGCAATATCCCGATAATAACAGAGCCCGTGCCGTCAAAGATAGGGTTGTCTGTTAAATAAGACAAAAGAATAAAAACAAACGCTATCGACAGGCCAACAAGTGCGGCTAAATCCTCAAAAAACACAACTATCAGCTCTACCCTGCATGTCATTTTCATAAATTCAAACACAGACAAAGAATCCTTTAGTGAATCAATCTGCTTTTTTGCTCTTAAAAAGGATACCCCTTCAAGTACCATGGAAACAACAAGTAAAGCTAAAGCTACGGGCAAATTTTCTGTGCCATGGGGATGCTCTATTTTTTTGATACCCACAACAAAAGAATACAGCCCGCCTGATAGAAACAGAAATATAGCTACAATAAAAGCCCAGAAAAAGCGCTCCTTCCCATAGCCGAAAGGATGTAATTTATCAGCTTTTTTCTTTGCCTGCCTGATACCTATCAAAAGCAAAATTTGATTTAGTGTATCTGTTGTTGAGTGTATCGCCTCAGAAAACATTGAGGAAGAACCACTAAAGAGGAAAACGCCAAATTTGGATAAAGCTATTAAAAGATTGGCAGAAAAAGCCACTATAACCACGCTTTTAGAACTGTTCTGTTTCATAGACCCGCATAGTCTAACAAAAAGACCGCTGACAATCCATTTTTAATTTTAATATACTATTTTTAATTTTAATATACTATACTTGACTTGCTTTTTGACTTTAAAATACGGCCCATTTGTAATATTATTGGATAAATGTTGTTTATTAAAAGGACTGAAAAATGATTCAGCAGCTTATAAATAACTCTACGCCGATGCAGATTGTTTTATACGGCGCTGTTTTTGTTATGGCGGCTACAAGTTTTGGCTCTGTGCTTGCGTTAATCTTTAAAAAGCTGCCCGAGGGGGCTTTGGATTTAAGTATGGCATTCAGCGGCGGTATTATGCTTGTTGCAAGTTTTACATCCCTTATTCTGCCGTCGATAAAAGAAGGCGGCATACTTATCACATCGGTTGGTATCATAGCAGGCTTTTTTATGATATTTTTGATAGAGAGCAATGTTCCGCATGAGCATTTCATAAGCGGTTATGATGGACCTGAGGATAAAAAGGAAAAGTTTAAACGCATATGGCTTATAGCAATAGCCTTGATTATTCACAACTTTCCTGAAGGGTTTGCTGTTGGCGTTTCAATAATCAACGACCCAAAAACCGGTATTGCAACAGCGATAGCAATCGGCATACAGGATATACCCGAAGGACTTGCCGTATCTTTGCCGCTTATGATGATAAACAAAAAAATCGGTATGCCTCTGTTTGTAGGCATTTTAAGCGGCGTATCTGAGTTTATAACAGCCATTATCGGCGGATTTACATTCTCTGTTCTTGGTTTTCTTCTTCCGTTTGGTTTGAGCCTTGCAGGCGGTGCAATGATTTATGTGACAGTAAAAGAGGTTTTTCCTGAAATCTACAGCACAGGTAAAGATAGACTCATTACCTTTGGCTTTTTAATAGGTTTTTTGACTATGCTGATATTGGATAGCGCCTTTTAGCCTACTCAATGAACCTTCTATAAAACCACACGGCAGATATAACGCCAGCTACACCGCCAATAACAGATAGAAATAAGGCAAACATCAGGCTTTCTTTGTTGCCAAGCCACCATCCGATATAGCTCAACACAGTAGAAAAAACAATAATAAGCAACTTCACAGCTCACTCCTTCAAAAAAGCTTAAAAAAAGAATATAATAAAGCATCTAAAGGAGGTCTTTTTGAATAATTCCATACTGCTGCACACTTTCATTTCATTCTTTGCAGGTGGCATCTTCATAACCTTTCTAACACTTATAGCGGAAAAATCAAGTGAAAAAACAGCAGGCATCATTTTGATGTTTCCATCAACGCTTATGCTTGGTTTTTTCTTTTTAGGATGGACAACATCATCGCAGACTGTATCTAAGATTGCACCATCAACTCTTATACCGCTTGGGGTTGGCATATCAGCCTCAACAATCTATATCTATGTTTCTATCTTTTCTTTTTAAGCAGGTACATAAAAGAAAAGTTGAAGCAGATTGTTGCTACCTTGATTATCTCAACTCTTTTGTGGATGGTTTTAGCTTTACCCTTTGCAGTAATCCACATTCATAACATAATAATAGGCACAACAGGCTATCTTCTGTTTGTTATTGCCTCTCACATATTGCTCAATTTGCATAAAAAACCGATCAACCTTTCTCCGGTTAAGTACACGCCGTTTCAAATTCTTCTAAGGGCTGTGTTTGTGGGTTTAACCATCTCAAGCGTTGTTGTTTTAAGCAGTGTTCTAAATCCATTCTGGGGCGGTGTTTTTGCCATGTTTCCATCGGTGACATTTTCAAGCCTGATTATCTTTCACTACTACTACTACAGCCCAGAACAATTGTTTTACTTTATGAAAAAGGCGCCCATAGGTTCGCTGTCGCTGTATGCATACGATATATCGGCAATGGTGCTGTTTAAAAAGATAGGCTTTATAGCAGGTAGTTTTGTTTGCGTTGCAATATCGCTCATTGTTTCATGGACGCTTTCCAGACTACAAAACATCAAACGCTTTTCTTGACACCTTCAAAAATTAAACATTATCTGATTATTTATTATTTACCTTGCAATTGCGCATGCAATACTTGACATGCAAGTCAGCAGTAGTATATACTAAAATGTATATCCTAAGGAGGTAATTTATGATTGTAAAAACGAAAACATTTAAAAGCGGAAATTCTCAAGCATTAAGACTCCCAAAAGAGTTTAGATTAAACTCAAAAAATGTTTACATAAAAAAAATAGGAAAAGGAATTCTGCTTGTAGAAGAAAGCGATGATTTCTGGGAGAATTGGTGGGGTAGTTTTGAGAAAGCCGAGTTAATAAGAGAGCAGGGTTCTCAAGAAAGGGAAGAGCTGTTTTGATGTTTTTGCTGGATACCAATATATGCATCTATATAATCAAAAAGAAGCCTGTTGAGGTTTTTAATAAACTTAAAGCTTTGAGTATAGGGGATGCAAAGATAAGCTCAATTACAGTGGCAGAGCTATATTTTGGAGCATATAATTCTCAGTTTATTGAAAAGAACCTGAAAATTGTGGAAAGTTTTCTTATTCCATTTGATATAATCGGTTTTGATGAAAAATGCGCAGTTGGATATGGAAAAATAAAGAGCATTCTAAAAAGGGAAGGCAATATAATCGGTGAATTAGACATGCAAATAGCATCAGTAGCACTGGCAAACGGTTTAGTCTTGGTCACAAACAATGAAAAAGAATTCAAAAGAATTAAAGGTCTAAAGGTGGAAAACTGGGTTAAAAAGAGGCCATGAGGATGAATTTTCTATCTTTTATTTAATCAGGAATATCCTCTATTATCTTAGCCCGTATTCACTGCTATCTTTATAGATGCCAGACATCTCTTATAAAGATATGTAGAGCATTTTTGTTTTATGTAATCATAAACACCTTTCTTGACACCTGCAAAAAAGAGAGCTAACATCGAGAAAATAATAAAAAGAAAGGACAAAGCATGGAAAAATTAAAATTATTCGGGGATTTTAATTATAGCATGACTGAAAGAATTATGGTTGCGGGTATTGACCTTGGAACAACAAATTCCACAATTTCTGTTATCCAATACGAAAATGGCGATTTTAAAATGCAAACCCTTTGCTTACCCCAGCCTACAAATAGCGGCGAGGTTTATTCACCCCTTATACCTTCCGTTGTTGCAACAATTGACAATGAAACTGTTGTAGTTGGCGAAGGTGCGAAGCGGTTGATGGCTTTTGCCAGTGAATTTTCTCTTGTTCCTGAAAAGAACCTATTCTTCAATACAAAAAATGAGATGGGCTTAAAAAAGGTGTATTTTAGAGCAGATGAAAACCTAAACAGGCCCTATAAAATCGGTGGCACAATTCTTTCCTTTATAAAAACGCAGGCAGAAAAAATACTTGGTAAAAACATAGATAAATTTTGCGTAACCGTGCCCGCATCTTTTCAGCTAAACCAGAGAAGAGACACGCTGCTTGCCTGTAAATATGCCGATATACCGATGGAAGAGGATGACCTTTTAGAGGAGCCCACCGCTGCTTTAATAGATTACTTCATACACAACGATAGTGAATTTATCGATACAATAACAGAAACGCCCATAAAATGCGTGGTCTTTGATTTTGGTGGTGGCACATGTGATGTTGCTGTTGTTGAGATTTCAAAAGACGATACAGGGCAACTAAAAATATCTGAACTTTCCATTTCGCGCTACCACAGGCTGGGAGGTTCAGATATAGACAAAGCAATAGTATATGAAATTCTACTGCCAGAACTATTCAAAGAAAACGGCCTTGATCCGCTTGATTTAACATGGGCTGAGAAGAAAAAAGGGCTTGAACCTCAGCTGCTGCCTGTTGCAGAGGCTTTAAAAATAGGTATATCCAGACAGATAGAAAAATCAAAAAAGCTAAAAATATACAATAAAGAAAAACAGCAAATCAGGGTTTCGCAACCTTCATTGATCTGCAGACTGCCAAAAAGAAGTTTTAAACTATCAAATCCGTCAATATCCGCTGAAGAGTTTGAGAATATTTTAAAACCATTTTTAGATACTGACCTTATATACTTATCTATGAATGACTACAGAATTACACAGTCAATATTTTCACCCATAAACGATGCACTCACCAAAGCCTATATCGATAAAGACGATATAGATTTCTGCCTGCTTGTTGGTGGCAGCTCTTTAATTCCACAGGTTCAAGAATCCCTAAAAAAATTTTTCAAAAAGGCACAGATAGGTTTTTATAGTGATGCAGATGACATTCAGCTTGCCGTTTCAAGAGGCGCAGCTTACAATGCGTTCTTTAAGGCAATAACAAAAAAACCTCTGATACAGCCCGTCCTTCATGAGGGTATATCTATAATCACAGACGATGGTAGTAAATACACGCTGATACCGCCCAGATCAACCATACCCTATCCCTAGGATGGAACCTTCAAAAGGATTACACTTACAGCCCCTGAGGATCTGGTTGGTGAGCTTTTAATAGAAATAGTCAATGACAAAACACTTCAACCCATATTTACTGAGGTATGGTATCTGCCGGAGTATGTATCATACGGAGATGAGATTGTGTTTGAATACAGGATAGGAAAGGGCAAACAGCTTGACTGCAAGGCATATCTCAAAAATCAGCCCGACGAAAAACTAAAAAGCACAATTGAAAATCCTTTAACGAATATCTTAAATCCCAACAAAATCCTTTTACAAATTGAGGAGCTTGAGGAAAACTTAAGAAACCATATAGTAAACGGCACTGACGATTCGCAGATGTATGTGAGGATAGCAAGACTTTACGAAGAACTCAATCAATACGAAAGAGCTTTAAACTATCTAAAAACTGCCCTTTCAAAAGCAAATAGGCCCGATCCAGACATCACAAACCTGATGGGTATATACTATAAGCATCTTGGTAATTTAGAAAGAGCAGAGCATATATTCAAAGAAACGCTTAAGGTAAATAGAAGCCCTCATGTTGCTTTCAACCTTGCGCTTGTTTTGAGTGATCAGAAAAAATACAGAGAAGCTGTTGATGTATTGGATGAATTTTCATCTATGTCGATACAGGGACCTGTCTCAACCTTAAAAGCCCTCTGCTATCACCATCTTAAAGACGATGAAGAGAAAAAAGAGGCAATCAGTCAGGCATATGAATATTTTAGAGCAACCAATTACCTATCTGACTGGGAAAAAACCTGGTATAAAATACTTCTTAAACTAACCGGTGATACGCATACACTAAAAAAATTAGAACAATCAGATGAAAAATCACAATCGGCAGAGGATGAATTTTACGGCATACCAAAACCCGTTATCATGCAGTAATGAATAGATGGCTTATACCCTTTGAAGATTTAACACAGGAGCAGAAAGCCGCCGTTAAGCTTTCCTGTTTGGGTAACCAGCTTATTTTGGGGCCGATAGGAAGTGGGAAGACCCAGATACTCATCCACAGAACAGGATATCTTGCAAAAATGATGAATGCTAAAAGCAATCGATACAGGGTTTTTGTTTTCAATAACACAACAAAAGAGTTTATAAAATCGGGATTGAAATTGATAGGTATTCCAAAACAAACAGTCAGCACATTCGATCATTTCTGCAGGCTTTTTTATGAAAGATATATAAACACACATCTGCCGTATTATCAAGGCTGGCCAGATTTTGAACTTATTAGAAAGAGCGTTCTTGATTTACTTAAGCGCAGAAAAGATTTACAAAAACAGTTGGATTTTGTTCTTGTTGATGAGGGGCAGGATTTATCGTATGATGCATACACAATACTAAAACTCATATCAAAACATATAACGGTTTTGATGGATCCATCTCAAAAAATTTTTAAAAAAGGCATCGAAAAAGAACAACTGCTTGAAATTTTAAACATAAAAACATCGGGGTTTTATCTTAAACAGGTCATAAGGAGCTCACCTTTCATAGTTAAGCTTGCCTCATATTTTTGCACCATAAATAATTGTGACAGGCAAATGCTTTTGAGAGAATCTAAGTTGCAGTCCTCAATCACAGAAAAACCTTCGTATTTTGTGGCTGATAATTATGAGGAGGAGTTAGATGCTATTGCTACTGTCATTAAAGAAAGAATGTTGAACAATGAAAGGATAGGAATACTGCTAACCACAAATGCCTCAATTAAGGCTATGCATCAAGCGCTTCTTAAAAGAAGTATAAAAGCAGAACCTATAATAGCATCTTATTCTGCTGTTTATGATTTTAACTCAGAAAAACCCAATCTTCTTACATATTTTTCGGCAAAGGGACTTACTTACGATACGATTATTATGCCTCAGCTGACATCAAAAGCCTTTGAATGGATGGATAGATTTATGGTGAAGCAGTTGCTATTTGTGGGCATCGGCAGGGCTACTAAATGGGTTTTTTTAAGCTCAACAAGACAGGATAAACTCAAAGAATTTGATATTTTAATAAAGGCGGAGGCCAATAAAGATTTGATGAAACTAAATAAGCGGTTCAGGCTAAAGCAGAACAATGGAAATAATAATGAAAATGGGTTGTATGATCTGCCGCTGTAGCAAGAATTTGTTGTGATAACACTAAAGATATAGTATCATGATAAAATAAGCTTTAGAAGCAAAAAAGGAGGTGTAAATTATGGAAGGACAGTTAAAAGCAACTAAATTTTGCACTAATTGTGGGGCAGAAATTGATGCTAAAGCAGAAATTTGTCCTAAATGTGGCGTGAAACAGCCATCTAGTAATTCTCCAGCAAAAAATCCTGGATTAGCTGCTGTTCTTAGTTTTCTTTTTACGGGATTGGGTCAAATCTATAATGGGCAGATTGGTAAAGGAATTATTTTTATTGTTATGTATTCTATATCAATTGCTTTAATGTTTGTTGTTGTTGGTTTTGTAACTACCCCTATACTTTGGATATGGGGCATGGTAGATGCTTACAAAACAGCAGAAAGAATTAATTCTGGTCAGTTAAAAGTGGGGCCTTCAAATAAAAATGCAAATATATAAGTGTTTAAAAGGTGCAATGTAGAATAATTATTGTTGCATGGTGGTTTTCTAAAACTGCAAATATATGAAAATATTTAACAGGAAACTTAGTGCGGTTTAACTTAAAATAATAGTAATAAATTCATTTGAAACAAAATTCGGAACATAGTATTTGCGGGGGAGAGTGGTAAATATATATGTACTATTTGCTTAATGAGGGGTTATAATTGAGGTGCTAAATATTTATTTCTATCACTATAGCAATTTTTTATTTATCAATTCTTCAGTAACACATGATAATGCATATGATACTACTCTTACATCTGTATCACTTAGAGTTTCATTGGTTGGATGAGAAGCAAGATTTCCAATTATTCGAATTGTATGTAAATAGCCTATTGATTTAGAACTTAAAATCTTATTATTTTGAAGTGCAGATATGGCTGAAATGAATTTCTTTTCGTTGAGTTTTATACCTTTTTTTTCAAGTATCAAGTACACTATCTTTTCAGCTATAGATCTTGTTTTATTTAGACAAGACCTTATATCTATTTGGGCAAGGTCTGGTAATGTTTTAACTTCCTCGTACAATCTAACCTTTTTAAAAACCGAGATTAATTTTGATAAACTTTTATCATCTTGCTTGCTTTGTTTTCTAACAAGATTACTGTAGCTAGGGGATACTTCAATGTCTATTGGTAGGGAATATAAAGGCAAAATTTCTCCGTCGTGGGATACAATTTTAACTTTTAGAAAATCTCTAAATTTTCCGTCGACTCTGGGAATTATTTGGAAAGAAAAAGAAATTTCCTTAAGGGTTTTTAAACTTGATATTATTCTTTCCGTTGACCCTAAGGGTTCAAATATATCAGTTAAATAAATCTGAATTTCTGCGTTGTTTAACGTCGGACCGTGATTTTTTATGTCAACTGTTAAATTAAATTGCTCGTGGCATGGTCAAATTGATACTGCATTTCGTATGGTGCTGCTTAATAAAGGATATTTAAAGGTAGAAAACTCCCTAATAAGCTCCTTAATCTTATTAAAGTTTTCTTCTGTTTTACCGTATCCTTCCATGAAAAAACCATCGGATAAAAAGGCATCAATTGTTACAAACAGCCGCCCTTTTGTGTTAGTAGGTATTTCTTCCCACCATACGTGATCTTTATTACCTACTGGAGCCGGCTTAATTTTCTTTTCAACTGATTTAATTCCTAACTCATGAGCAGCTTTGATGCTGTCACTAAGTATATCTTTATTTTCCGGAAACCAGAGGCCAAGCATTTCATTAGGGAGTAACGCAATAACATTTTTCCCAATACTTAAAGCTTCTTTTATATCATTTACGATTTTTGAGTCTGTGATTCTTGTAATCAATCCTGAAAATTCATAATTTTTGAATTGCAAGTCTTGCTCAAATTTCCAAGGAAAGTGATCTTTGTTAGAAGAAGTTTCTGTATTGCTTACTATTTTTAGCCCGTATCTTAGGCACAGATCTTTAAACGCTTCAAAGCTAAGATATATGAAAGAAGCTGGTTGCCATTGACACCAGGCATCCACTGACCAACAATATTCTCTATATGCATCTTCACGATAAAGGAAATGGGCCTTGTGCTCTATTAATAACATTTATTCCACCTCCATTCTTTTTAAAACTACATAGAATAGCAGATAAATATACAAAGTCATTTATGGATCTGTATAAAAAACAGGCTATACTTGTATATAAAATAAACATATATTAAATTTTTCCTTCCGCTAATATAATTGTTCCGTCTTTACCTGAGTACATCCTTTTATTATCTGAGTTAAACTCATATTTTACATCCAATGAGAGTGATTCTATAGATAAAATTTTGTAATGCTTACATTTATAAATATGCTTATTCCCACTTTCTCCTGCGACATAAATTTCAAAAGAAAGAATAAAATGTGGAGCATCATAAATTACTTTAAATTCATCAGAAGGCGAAAAATAAAAACTTCTTTGCGTAGTATCTATATTTTTTATATTATAAGTTTTGCATTCCAAATAGTAAGGCTCTTCCTTATGCCAGAAAATTATATCTGGATAGCCTGTAGTTTTTTTATTTCCACTTGGTCCGGTAGGAATATCTGCATTTAACCCCAAATCATTCAAAGCTTTTCTTACATAAGGCTCAATATCATTTCCTACCTCATTTGGTCTTGGTCTTAAAATACCTGTTTTATTAATTTCTTTACCTGCATTAATTGCCGCCTGCTTGATTAACTCTAAAACATCTTTGTGGTCTTGATTTGAAAAGTCAAAAGAAATAACTTTCTTTCCTGTCAATGATTCTATTACCAAATTAAAAGGAATATCCTTTAATGGCTGAAGCATTTGCTTTATTATAGTTTCTAATCTACTTATGTAATCTTTGTCTTTCATAGTTATATCTCCTTTTTGAAAATTAAAATATTTTCTTTTTTCATTACATTGTATAATCCAAAAATAATTTTATTTATATTTTTTACAAGTTTAAAACCGATACTTTCCATATAGTCAACTGTAAATTCCACTGTTTTTACTTCTTTTCCTTGATAAGTTGCGTTACCTATCACAATTACTGCATATTTATTTGGCTTTAATACCCGATACATTTCAGAATATGATTTCTTCATATCCTCATTATAAAGTTTTACACGATTTTTACCATTCCCCCTAACACCTATAAAATCGTTTCTCATTTTGGTTACATCAAATCCTAAATCTTTTAAAGAATGTTCGTCATTTTTTACATAATCTAAGGCTATTGAGTATGGAGGAGATGTAACTATTCCATCAACAGAATTATCTGGAAGGTTTACATTTCGGGAATCTCCAACTTCAAATTTTACTTCTCCGAGTTTTAATCCCAATCTTTCTTTTATTTCTATGTAATCTTTTATAGAAGCAATCATAAGGTTAATGTTCTTTATATATGAAGTAACAAAATCCTTTTTCCTTCTTGAATTGTCGCTAACTGCTAACAGTCGTGCTAATTTGTAAAAATTTTTAACCCTTTCATCATCCGTTAATTTATCAATTAGTTTATAATAATCAACTTCACTATGAAATAAACTTGGGACAAGTTTAGAAATAACTTTATCCTTTATCTCAAGAATCTTATCTAATATAAAAATAGATTCTGTTTTTACTCTGCCCTGTATAACACAAAGTGGAGATATATCAATACCATAAAAATTTATTCCCAATAATTGAGCTTCTAATGCTGTTGTACCACTTCCCGAAAAAGGTTCAAATACAATATCTCCCTGTTTTAACCCTATAATATTTAGCAATGCTCTAATCATTTGTGGGTGAAATTTACCTTTATATGGATATATCCAATGAGTCAAATATTGATTTACAGAACGAGTTTGATTTTTTTGAATAATATAAAAATAATCAGTAAATTCCCCATCGATAGATTTGAAATATGATCCTCTTTTTTTTATTAAATTTTTTATTTCTTCTGATTTATTTAATATTTTAAACTTCCTTAATCCATTTGTTACTTTAAATTCTACGCCAAAAGATTTTAATTCAAGCTCAGCTAAGGAAAGCTCATATATAAACTGAACATTGTCTAATAAAACTAAATCCTTTTGATTGTTTATATTATTTATATCATATGCCCAAAATTGATTTTCTGCTCTTTCAATCATTGTTTCTCCCTTTGTTTTTAGTTTCTTTTTGTCCATCATATTAAGCTCCTTTTAAACTTAAATGGTGACACTTCAAGTATAACAGACTGAAGGCATCTGAAATACAGGAATAGTAAGGATTTTGACAAAGCCAGACACCTGTTTGTTAGTAAATCCGAATTATTTTTTCCAATCTCAATTTTTACAACAGGGATTTTTCCTTCCCTTGCCATATTATAAAGAGTAGATTTTTCCATTTTTAGATATTTTGTTGACAGTTCAACTCTCATTATAAATTGCCTTCCGCCATAGTTTTAACTCCTTTTGAACCTGCCAGAGTTTATCATTCTTTAGCACAATTCACAATATACAGTAAAGAAAGATAGAAACTCAAGCTCATTTTAAAGAATTTTCCTTTAAGGGGTAGATAGATGACTTGCTATCAGAGTATAAGAGTAGAAATAAAAGAAAGAGATAATTTATTTTTCCTGCCCTCTTTTTTTTGAATGAGTAAGGCGGAGGGAAAATGCAAGAAAACCTGAAACAGCCATCAAACTGGCTCCCCCGGAGGGACTCGAACCCCCGACCCGGTGGTTAACAGCCACCTGCTCTACCGGCTGAGCTACAGGGGAGCAAAACAACTGCAAAAGGAAGTATATACATTCCTTCCTGTTTGTCAATAGTTTTTTGACTTTTTTGTTTAAACTTTGAATATAGCCCGTGATGTGAAATATACAAAAAAAGCTGTAAAAATTCCCGCTACAACATCGCTAAAATAGTGATACCTCAAAACAAGTGTCGCAAGGATTAATAGCAAAACAACAGGCAGAATAAAAAGTGCAATTTTTTTATTTTCACGCCAGAATATCAAAACAACAAGCAGCGAGATTTCTGTGTGTCCACTGGGAAAACAATCCTGTTTTATATGCTCAAGTGCATTTAGAAGCGGATGAACAATTTTATAAACAATGCCACCGTTTATTGGCATCTGGCTTAGATAGCTTAGACTATATCGCGGCCCAATGGCTGGAAGCAGAATGTATCCAAGATAGGAAATATAATACCCGAGCGATAAAGCAAACAGCGAAAAACTGAGCTTTTTAATCTCGTTTCTTTTGTAAAAGTAAACGATAACTACAAACGGCAGAAAGTAGTAGGCAAGGTATGCAATCTGCAAAATGTCAACAAAGCCTTTTATGTTAAAAATATTAAACAGCCTTGCTGCATCCTCACCAAGCAACATTCTATCCCATCTTATAAGCAGGTAGTCTTTGTTGTGTGGATTGATAAAGGGCACAATAAATCCCAGTGATTCAAACACAAACCCTATAAAAACAAACGGATAAAAAAACCTCAAAAGCCTCAGAAGTCTATTTGAATGCTCATGAATTATCAGATAAATCGATGTGATAATTATAAAGATGTATAGCAGAATAACAGCATTGGGTGATGGAATGTCGTTGTAGTGGGTAAATGCAATAGTGAGCATGAACAGATAGAAACCAATGTTTATGTAATCGAAAAGCCTGAATTTCTCTTTCATGGCACAATAATCTTTATCGGTTTTGAAATCTTTATCTCACCGTAATTTTGTTCGTATAAATCACCATCTATCTGAATTGTGCAGCCTTTAAATAAAACCTTTTGTGTTTTTATGCGCTTAAAACAGGGCATCCTGAATCTGTTTAAAAAGAAAAGCACGCTGTTGTAATACGGCAGAGCAAAAATGGGATTTTTGCAGTCAAAAAGCAGCACCTCAAGATTGTTGTCAAAAATATTTGTTGAGCGGGATATTCTAAACTTTCCTGCATAAACTGAGGCATTTGTGGCAATAGCCCATAAAACATTAAATTTTTTGCCATCGATTTCAGCCTCGAAGCATTTGTTAGGTTTTAGATAGGCCTTGATGCCTGCTGCAACATAGGCTAATTTGCCGCTAAAGTGTTTAAGCCTGTTGTTTACTAATTTAACGCTTAATCCATCAAATCCTGCACCAGCCATTAAGATAAAATATTTGTCGTTGATTTTTGCCGTAAAGGCTGTTTTTGTCTTGCCTTTTAATATTGCATCGACTGATAGTTTAATAGAAGGTGAGCCAAACAGCTCGATTGCAAGCACATTTGTTGTGCCAGCTGGTAAAACGGCAACAGCTGAGTCTTTCAAGTCTGCATTTATAACCTCGTTGATAATTCCATCTCCGCCGTAGATTGCTATTATTTTGTATAAACCGGCAATATCGTTTGCTATGGCTGTTCCTTCTTTTGGCTTTTTTGTGAAAAATACATCAACCGAATATTGCCTTTTAAGGGTATCGATAATTGCTTTGAGTTTATTGTGCGAAAATCTGTGAGCTTTGGGATTTGCTATTATTGCTATCATAAATCCACAACCATCCCGTCATAGGCTGCAACGACTCTGCAGCCTGTTTCTTTTGATATTTGTTTTGCAACCTCCCACGGCTTTTGCTTCAAAAACGACAATCCAAAGTGGGTAATAATCAGCAGTTTTGGTTTAAAACCATCTAAAAACCTATACACATCCATGGCGCTTAAGTGTTTAAAGCCACTTCTTGGTTTGCAAAACACCGTATTCATTATCACTATTTCAGATTTATAAAGCTCTGTTAGTTCATCAAAATAAGCCGTATCCGGTATGTATGCAAAGCTGTGATTCTCATACTCAAATACAGCCCCGTAGGTTTCTGTTGTGTGTTGATGTCTCTTTTTTGTTGAAATTTTAACACTGTCTATCTGATATTCTGCAAATTCCTCTGTGTTTATAAGCGTAAAATTTTTTCTGTTGTATTTTAAAATCACAGGGTCAATTTCTGTTGCCTCTTTTGGTGCTAAAACAACCCCCCGCTTTTTATGCCCTCCCTCTGTCATCGATTCGATTACGGCATTGATGTCTGAGCAGTGATCAAGGTGCCTGTGGCTTAAAAATATGCCGCTTAGTTTGTTGGGGTAAAGTTTATGTTTGATTGCCTCAATTAAAGCTCCTGGGCCTGGATCTATCGCAAATAGTTTGTTGTTTAAAATAAACCAGATGCCGCCAGATTTTCTTAATTGATTAAATACGGTAAATCTGCCCCCGCCTGTACCTAAAAATATCAACTGATTGTTGTTTATTGTGTTAACTTTCATCAATGATTCCTATATTATCGTTAAAATCGAGCAGTTTAGCTTTGACAAGCCCTTCTTTAAAATTTTTAACAGCTACACCAAAGTATTGACTGCTTAGACCCCTAAAGTATTTTCCGTTTTCTATTTTTGTTGTTTCAACAATGAATTCTATCTCTTTACCTATAAGCCTTTTGATCGATTTTTTCTTTTTTTCTTCAAATAGCTCCTTTAGCATCCTGTTTCTTTGCTTTGCAACAGGTCCTCGTGGAAGCGGTAGTTTTATCTTTGAAGCAGGCGTAAAAGGTCTAATTGAATAGCTGAATATATGCCCGTAAGTTAAAGGCAACTCCTTTATAAAATTGTATGTTTTTTTAAATTCCTCATCATCCTCGCCAAAAAAACCCACAATAACATCCGTTCCCACAAATATACCGTATCTATCGCACATCTCAACAAGCCTTGCAAATGCCTTTGTAGTGTAGTCTCTTTTCATGAGTTTTAAAACTTTGTCACTACCTGACTGTAGCGGTATATGCAGATGCTTTGCAAATTTTCCAGAGGCGATAAGCTTTATAATCTCTTCGTTTAGATACATTGGCTCTATTGAGCTGATCCTTACCCTGAAGAAACCTTTTATGTTATCTATTGCTTTTAAAAGTTCGTAAAAATTGTTGTATGAGCCTATATTTGTGCCTGTAATAACAATTTCATAAAAACCCTTTTTGTAAAGCGTCTCTATTTCTTTTATGACAATATCTGATGGTTTGTCGCGCTGTTTTGAGCGCAAAAACGGGATTATGCAGTAGGTGCAGTGGTTGTTGCATCCTTCCTGGATCTTTACAAAAGCCCTGCTTTTATTAAAAAAATCACTGATTGTCTCATCTATAGGATAGAATTTTGTTGCCTGGCCTGTATCACTTGTTGGGTTTTTTATCAGTTGGTCGATAGAATATTTGAGGCTATTGCCCACAAGGATTATTTTTGGCGAAAGATTTTCTTCAAGGTAGCTATCACAGCCCGTATAGATAACGGTTTTTGAGTTAGAAAGCCTTTTTGCAAGCATTCGAGCCTCTTTTGAGGCTTTTGCTGTGACAGCGCAGGAATTTATTATGCATACATCAGCCTTATCAAGAGAGCTGATTTCACAGTTGGCTTTTAAAACCTTCTCCATCATCAGCTGGGTTTCATATTGATTGAGCTTGCAACCAAATGTGGCAAATCCGACCTTCATTCATAACGATCCTTTGGTAGAAAGCACACTTTGAGCAGGCTTTAAAGCCATTTTGAGGCTGTGGGCAAAAGATTTAAAAATCGCCTCTGCTATGTGGTGTTTATTTACGCCGTAGAGCTGTTTTATGTGCAAAACCATGCCGCTGTTTGAAACTAAAGCCTTAAAAAACTCCTCTATAAGTTCGCTGTCAAAATTGCCTATACTGCCGTTTATATTGCAATCGAAATTTAAAAAAATTCTATTGCAAAAGTCTATTGAAGTTAGAACAAGTGCCTCATCCATTGCAATAATTGCATATCCGTAGCGTGCTATGCTTATATCTTTAACAGCCTCTTTTAAGGCTTTACCTATCACAATACCCACATCTTCAACTGTATGGTGAAAATCAACATCAAGGTCGCCTTCTGCATGCACAAATAGGTCAACCCCAGAATGCTTGCTTAAAGCCTCAAGCATGTGATTAAAAAACCCTATGCCTGTGTCGATTTTATATTGCCCGCTGCCGTTTATGTTGAGCTTTACCTCTATTGAAGTTTCCTTTGTTTTTCTTGTTAGTTCAACCATTATCTATCCCTTTCAACGATCAGTTTTGCAATGTCTATTAAAGGCTGCGATTTTTTAAATTCCTTTATCTGATCGATCGCCATATCCTTTAACCTATCTGCCATCTCAAAAGAGCGCTTAAGTCCATAAACCTTTGGGTAGGTAAGCGTATTGTTTATTTCATCAACCTTCTTTTTGCCCAATTTTTTCTCATCTCCGACAACATCAAGGCAGTCATCGATAATCTGAAACGCAACGCCGCTGAATAGTCCGTATTTTGCGATTTTTTCTAAATCATTTTTAGAAGGATTACCACAGATCGCCCCGCATACAACGCTTGCCTGAATGAGCTTTGCCGTTTTATGTTTATGGATAAAATTTACAAGCCTTTTTGGTGAGAAGCCTTTTAGTTTTTCTCTTGCAGAGAGTATATCAACAACCTGACCAACAACCATCCCACCAATACCAGCATTGTTTGAAAGCCATTTGATTATCTCTATCCTTTTTGATGGCTCAATATTTTCGGCATTGGAAATAACATTAAATGTAAAGGTATTTAATCCATCACCTGCAAGCAGCGCCAGATCCTCGCCAAAGACCTTGTGGTTTGCAGGTTTGCCTCGCCTGAAATCGTCGTTATCCATAACGGGCAGGTCATCGTGAATTAATGAATATGCATGCAAAAGCTCAATGGCTGCAGCAATCGGCAGTGTTTGGACTATATTTGCATAAAACATCTCACCGCTCAATATTACAAGAAGCGCCCTTATCCGTTTGCCGCCGCTTTTTGGTGTGTAAAAAAGCGCCTCTTTAAAAATTTCAGGAAAGAATGGCTTTTTTGATAGCTCATCTATGTAGTTGTTAACAAGCTCGATATATTTTTTCACTTAAAATCCTCTGTCTCTATTTTGCCGTCTTTTACCTGAGTGATGAGTTTTATGCGATTTTGTGCCTCGTTGAGCTTTTTTGTGCAAAAATCCACAAGCTTCATACCCTCTTCGTAAAGATTTATAGCCTCATCCAGCATTATATCTTCATCCTCAAGCCTTTTTGCAATCTCTTCAAGCCTCTTTAAAGTCTCTTCAAATGTTTTCATCTATAAGCTCCAGTAAAGAATATTCTCACCAAGCCTATTTTTATCAATTACGCCTTTTATGTCAACAAAAACACCGCTTGAGTTAAATAGTTTTAAAAACTCATCTATGTTTTCTATCAGTTTTTTATGTTTTACGGCAAGAATGATTAAGTCATAGCTATCTTTGAGCGATTCTTTTTTGCATAAATTTAAACCATACTCCTTTTTGACATCGGCCGGGTTTGCATAAGGGTCATACACGTCAACCTCAACGCCAAAGTCTTTTAGCTCTTCGATTATATCGATAACGCGGCTGTTTCTGATATCGGGCACATTTTCTTTAAATGTAATACCCAAAACAAGCGCCTTTGATCCAAGAATGGCTCTTCCGCATTTGATTAAGCGTTTGATCGATTCCTTTGCCACATATTCACCCATCGAATCGTTTATGCGCCTGCCTGCAAGTATAACCTCGGGATGATAGCCCACCTCTTGCGCTTTGAAGGTTAAATAATATGGGTCAACGCCTATGCAGTGTCCGCCGACAAGACCGGGCTCAAAGGGTAAAAAGTTCCACTTTGTTTTTGCAGCCTCAAGCACGGCAAAGGTGTTTATACCCATTATGTTAAATATTTTTGATAGCTCGTTCATCAGTGCGATATTTATGTCTCTCTGGGTGTTTTCTATTACCTTTGCAGCCTCAGCTGTTTCAATCGACTCTGCTATAAAAATGTTATTGTTGTTTATGCTTCCGTAGATTTTTGCAAGCAGTTCTGCGGTTTGTTTATCGCAACCGCTTACGATTTTTGTGATTTTATCGGGCGTGTGAACTTTATCCCCGGGGTTTATACGCTCAGGTGAGTATCCAACAAAAAAGTCTTTACAGAAAGACAGATGTGAAATCTCCTCAAGGATCGGCACACAGACCTCTCTTGTTGCAAAAGGATACACGGTTGACTCATAAACGACTATATCGCCTTTTTTTAGATGTTTTGCTACAGTTTGAGAGGCTTTTTTAAGCGGTGTTAGATCAGGCAGTTTGTGGCTATCTATAGGCGTTGGAACGGCAACGATAAACAGCTGAGCCTTTTTTAAAATATCATCATCGCATGAGAACTCTATGTTATTGTTTGTAAAATCTATACCCTCAAGCTCGCCTGTTGAGTCTATTCCTTTTTTTAGCTCCTCGATGCGAGCGGGGTTTTTATCAAATCCTATCGTTTTAAAGTGTTTTGATAGGTGGTATAAAAGGGGCATGCCAACATAGCCAAGACCAATAACGGCGATTGTCTTTTTACCATTTAAAAAATCCTCAAACATTTCAGCCTCCTATTTAAGAACAAAAAGGAAAATAATTCCTATGATAATTCTATAAACACCAAAACTTTTGAGTGTGTATTTGCTTACAAAACCTATAAAGCCTTTTACTGCAACAAGTGCGCTAAAAAATGAGACAATAAAACCGATTGCGATTAGATGCCACTGGTGTGATGATATGGCAATGCCGCTTTTTAAGATATCGTATCCCGTTGCTGCAAACATCGTTGGTATGGCAAGCAGAAAAGAAAACTCCACAGCCTCTTTTCGTGTTAATCCCACAGCCATTGCACCTATGATGCTTGAGGCCGATCGGGATGTGCCAGGAACAACAGCAAGCGATTGAAAAAGACCAATTATAACGGATTGTTTTAAGTTTAGTTGATTTATCTGCTTTTGAGGTTTGATTTTTTCAAATAAAAACTCAACAGCTATAATGATTATACCGCCTATGGTTAAAGAATAAACAACAATATGCGGATTGAAAAGATACTGTTTTATCAGTTTATAAAGCACAAAACCCACAACGCCTGTTGGTATGAATGCCCAGATAATGCGTTTCCACAGCTCAAAATCCCTTTTTAGCCTGTTAAAATATAAAAAAAGCACGCTTAAAATAGCACCAAGCTGAATGATAATCTCAAACGATTTTGTAAACGGTGTTTGCTTAATTCCAAGCAGGCTTGAGGCAAGTATTAAATGCCCCGTGGATGAAATCGGCAAAAATTCTGTTAATCCCTCAACAATGCCTAAAATAATCGCATCTAAAACACTCATAAATGCCCCTTTATGGTTGATTTTACTACCATCAAAATCCCACCGGCTTTTATAAGACCACCGCCGATAATTTTTTCAACAGAAAGGGTTTCACCTGCTATAACACCAAACAAAACGGCAAAAAATACCTCAAGATAAGAAAATACGCCGAATTCAGTTGTTGAGAGGTTTTTTATGGCTGCAATCATCAGTGTAATACCTCCAAGTCCACAAACAACAGCCATTATAACGATTAGCGGAATGTCTGCAAGGATAAAGTTTATATTCCCTTTAAAAAACAGCATAAAAAAAGCCGTCGAAATGCTGCCTGCTACAAACTCAAAAAAGCTTGTTGATATAAGGTTGTCCTTTATAGCTTTATTTGTTGTTATAAGCAGTCCGTAGAAAATACCAGAAAGCAGTCCATACAATGCCGCAATGTTGATATCGATTTTAAATTTTAGAATTACAAGAAGGCCGCTTAGGGCAATAAGCATGCAGAATATATCAAACTTTTCAAGGGGTTCTTTTAATGCGATAAACGAAAATACAGAAGCAAGAATAGGCCCTAAATAAAGCTCAAACACAGAGGTTGCCATACCGATCTTTTTTATGGATATGATGTAAAATATAATTGTCAGGCTTAGAAATACGCCGCCTAAGATAGCTTTAATGGAGGTTTTTGTAATAGTTTTTCTAAAAAAGATACCCAGAAAAACAGCAGGGAGAAAAAGCCTGAAAAAGGTTAAAATTAATACACTGCTTGAGAGGTGTTTTACAAACAGACCAAGGCTTCCCATAAAGCAGGTGGCAAAAACAACCTCTATAAACCCTACTTTTTTATTCATAAGTTGATTTTACATTATAAAACCATTTGAGACAATACAGTAAAACCCCTGAATGAAGAAGCGCTTATTAAAACATAAAATAAGCTCAATCAAGCCCTATTGCCTACTTAAGAAAGTCTTTGAAGAGTTTCTGGCGTCAGGCTCGATAAAGGAGCCTGTCGAGCTCCTACTTAATCAAATAATCTCAAGAAGATAAATAAAGTCTAATTGAGCTCAATAAAGCTTTGCAATTCTACTGAGCAGGTGAAAGAGTAGGGGCTCGGATAATTCCCTTCAGGAGTCTGACCATCAATTTGAGAACAACTTTGTAGAACTCATGATAGTCAGACAGGCGGGAATAGTGTCCGACCACCAGCTACAATGGGAAAACCCAAGACAGATGGTGGTCGGATAATTCCCTTCATCAAGCCCGACCGCCTACTTAAAAAAATCTTTGAAGAGTTTCTGGCGTCAGGCTCGATAAAGGAGCCTGTCGAGCCCCTACTTGAATAAACACCTATTAGAACATAAATGAAACTCAATTAAGTCTAATTAAGTTTTGTTTTCCCTCTGAGTAAGTAAGAAAAGTAGGGGCTCGGATAATTCCCTTCAGGAGCGGGAATAGTGCAACTACTCGGCTTGTCAATTATCAAGCAAAAACAAGTAAAAACTCGTCGTAATTCCCTTCAGGAGCGGGAATAGTGCAACAGGTGCTTTATCCAGCACTTACTTCTATTAACAGACTTTATTTTCCCTAAAATCTATTATTTTGAAAATGATACTTTTCTACAAAGAAAGAGTTTCTTAATTAAAGTAAGTGCTGGACCCGCTGTACGAGAAAACAGCCATATTTCATTGTAAAAGAACAGTTTTTAACCCCAGCACTTACTTAACTTGAAAATCTTAATCTATCTACTGAGGCCTAATTCTGCAACAATTATACTCAATTTTATCTATAAACTCAATCAAAAAAAGTAAGTGCTGGGTTAAAACCCCTCTTTGATAAATCCGCTTAAAACGATACAGTTGTTTAGATAAACGGTGGCAACCTGACCGGGTGTTGGTGCAAACTGCGGTGTTTCAAACTCTAAAACAAAGCTATGTTTGTTGATTTTGACATTGCAGGCAGATAGGCTCATCTTTGAGCGCAGTTTTGCGTGGGCTTTAAATATTTTTGGTAGCCTAAGGGGCATGTTTTCGATTGTTGCCTCGACAAATCGCTTACGGATACCATCTTTTGTGGTTAAGATAATATCGCCACTTTCTGGATTTATCTTTTTTACATATAAAGCTTCTGTAAATGGGATTTTTATACCTCTTCTTTGGCCAACCGTGTAGTTAAAAATGCCTGAATGTTTCCCCATTTTTTTGCCGTTTAGAATGAAATATCCGTTTTTTTGTTGGGGATATCTTTTTTTTAGGGCATCTCTGTAGTCTGTTTTGATAAAACACACCTCAAAGCTCTCTTTTTGTGGGATGGTGATACCATATTCTTTGATAATGTTTTCTGTTTCTTTTTTGCTTTTTATCTGTGCAAGCGGAAAAATTAGTGGTTCTATCTGTTCTTTGGTTAGAAAGCTCAAAAAATAGGATTGATCCTTTTGTGTATCTGAAGCTGCGATGAGTTTTGTGTTATCGATATAGCCTGTTGTTGCATAATGACCCGTTGCAATAAACTCTGCATCAATTTCCTTCATTATTTCAAAAAGATAGTGGAATTTTACCTGCCTGTTGCATACAACACATGGATTGGGTGTTTTGCCTTTTATGTAGCTTTCAAAAAAGTAGTCTATAATTTTTTTGTTAAAATCCTTTTTTACATCAAGCAAAATCCATTTAATATTGAGTTTTTTTGCAATATATTCGGCTGTTTCAAGCTCATTTTCGTTGTAGAGCTTTAGCGTTAAACCTATAACCTCAAAGCCTTTGTTTTTGAGTAATATGGCAGCTAAAGCAGAATCAATACCGCCACTTAGGGCTAAAACAACGCTTTTTTTCACTTAATCCTGTTTATCAGATTGTTAATTTGTTTGTAAAGTATTTTGTCTTGAAAAGCACGATTTTAATGTTAAAATTTAAAAAATTTTTTTGGGAGGGAGTTTATGAGGCGGTATTTGTTGTTAGTTGTTGTTTTTCTGGTTTTTTTAAGCAGTAGCGTTTTTGCAAAAACCTATGTGATTAATCTTGGTATTGTTACAACACCAAAAACATTTCACTACAAAGCTGCTATGAAATTTAAGCAGATTGTGGAAAAAGAAAGCAAGGGCAATATCAAAGTGATTATTCACCACTCTGGCTCTGTGGGCAACGAAACAGATATTCTGCAACAACTTCAGATGAATGCATTGCAGATGGGTGTTATAACAGCAGGGCC
The DNA here is from genome assembly GCF_000744435.1 of Hippea jasoniae. NCBI lineage: Bacteria > Pseudomonadati > Campylobacterota > Desulfurellia > Desulfurellales > Hippeaceae > Hippea > Hippea jasoniae. The sequence goes on along the minus strand of NZ_JQLX01000011.1, from coordinate 132,926 downwards.
AATCGATAAGTTTGTGCCAGCTATTAAAGCTATAGAGTTTCCGTTTCTGTTTTCAAGCTATAAGCAGGTTGATGAAATCCTGGATGGAAAGATAGGCAGGGCTATTTTAAATGAGTTTCCAAAAGCTGGTTTGATTGGATACCATTTTTTAGAGAACGGCTTCAGGAATCTTACAAACTCCGTAAGACCCGTTCACAGCGCAAAGGATGTTAAAGGTTTAAAAATCAGGGTGATGAACAGCCAATTTCAGGTTGCTATCTGGAGGGCTTTAGGTGCCAATCCAACACCTATGCCATGGCCTATCTACACTCAGCTTGCCCAGCATGTAATCGATGGACAGGAGAATCCGCTTGCCGTTATCTATCAATATAAACTCTATGAGGTGCAAAAATATCTGACTCTTACAAGGCATGTTTATTCTGCGCTTGTTTTTGTGGGAAGCAAAAAATTCTACGATACACTGCCAGCTCAATACAAAAAGCTGCTGTTTAAAGCCACAAAAGAGGCATCTATCTATGAGAGGCATCTAAACAGAACAAAGGCAGAGTTTTTCTTAGAACAACTTAAAAAGAAGGGTATGATTATTGATGAGCATCCCGATATAGCCTCATTTAAAGCAAAGGTTGCCTCTTTAAAAAGCCTGTTTAAAGGCGATGCAAGAAAATATCTTGATATGATTCTTGCTGCTACATCTAAAAAATGAACAGAATAAGTCGCTTTTTTGCAGGGCTTAGTGATGGGTTGAATCTTGTTATTGAGCTTATCACAGCCCTGCTTTTGCTTGTTTTATCGTTTTTTATGATAACTGCTGTGTTTTTTAGATATGTTTTAAACAGTTCGATATACTTTTCTGCTGAGTTGAGTAGATTTTTGCTTGTTTATATTGCGTTTTTGGGTTCAACGGTTGCATATAAGCATAAAGCCCATGTGGGTGTTGATTTGTTTATTTCAAAGCTGTCTGAACCTCTTAAACTGCTTTTTGAAAAGCTAATTATTTTGGGTTTTTTTATCTTTTGGGGTGTTGTGTTTGTGTATAGCTTAAAGATTTTGCCGATGATGTATTTTCAGCGCACAGCCACATTAAACATACCCTATGCGTATGTGTTTTATATAATGCCTATCACCGCTTTAGTCTGGTTTATCCATCTTGTCGGGGATATATTAAAAAAATGATATATCTTATTGTTTTGCTGTTTGTTTTGATAATTCTATCGTTTCCCATTTCTCTTGCTATAGGGCTTTCAACTTTAATTGCTTTTGTTAAAAATTCGATGCCGCTTTATATGATTCCTCAACGCATGTTTTCTGGTATCAATTCATATATGTTGCTTGCCATTCCGCTTTTTATGTTTGCCGGCAATTTGATGGATAGTGGTGGGCTTTCTAAAAGGATCGTTAAATTTGCTGAATCTATCGTTGGTCACCTGAGGGGAGGGCTTGCTATCTCTGCAATCCTTGCAAGCATGATGTTTGCCGGTGTAAGCGGGTCGGCTGCAGCAGATACAGCTGCCATAGGCTCTATACTCATTCCTTCGATGAAAAAACAGGGATACGATGGTAATTTTGCTGCAAGTATTGTGGCAAGTGGCGGCTCAATTGGTGTGATTATTCCGCCCAGCATTCCCATGATTATTTATGGTTTTATTGGCAGCGTCTCTATAGGCAAGCTGTTTGTTGCGGGTATTTTGCCGGGTCTGTTGATCGGTTTTTCTTTGTCTGTTTTGGCTTTTTTGTTTTCTGATAACTCGATGAGATCAAAAGAGAAATTTGATAAATCTGAATTCTTTGGCGCTTTTAAAGAAGCGTTCTGGGCTTTGGGAACGCCTGTTATAGTCATCGGCGGAATTCTTGGCGGTATTTTTACTGCAACAGAATCAGCAGCTGTGGCTGTGTTTTACTCCCTGATTGTTGGTGTTTTTATCTACAGGCAGCTTAATTTAAAGAATATTTACAAAGCAGCCGTGGATAGTGTTATAACAAGTGCGATTATTTTGCTTATTATTGCTGTGGCAACGGTCTTTAGCTGGTTTTTATCAATGAACAACGCCCAGGCGGTTATTTCTGGGTTTTTAAAAACCGTGGCGCATAACAAAACTCAGCTTATTCTCATTGTAAATCTTTTTTTGCTTATTATGGGCACTTTTGTTGAAACCACAGCTTCTTTGATTCTGTTTGTGCCAGTTGTTGCCCCGCTTCTTGTATCAGCCGGTTTAAACCCTATTACAACGGGCGTTATGATTGTTACAAATCTGGCAATCGGCATGCTAACACCGCCTCTTGGCATCTGCCTGATTGTTTCTTCATCGATTGCAAAAAGCAGTCTTTTAGATGTTTCAAAAAAGGTTTTGCCGTTTTTGTTTGTAATGATTGTTGATTTGTTGATTATTGCGTTTTTTGAGCCTATAACAACATTGCTTGTTAGATAGTTTTTATAATCCCGTTTTTTCTGACATAATCGATGAGATTTGCGTATGTTTTATCTGTTGAAAGTGTGAAGCTGTCGCCGACTATTATGAGTTTGCGTTTGGCTCTTGTGATTGCAACATTCAGCCTGCGTTTATCCTTCAAAAATCCGATTTCCTCATTTTCGTTTGCCCTGACAAGACTGATGATTATTAACTCTTTTTCCCTGCCCTGAAATCCATCGATCGATTTAATTTCTATGTTTTTGATAAGCGATTTTAGATATTCCTCATGGTCTTTGTAGGGAGTTATGATACCGATTTGCTCTTCTTTAACGCCAAGTTTTAAAAGCTCATCGGCAAGCTTTTTGACAAATTGTGCCTCAAGCGGATTGTACTTTGAAAAACTTCCCTCTTTGCTGGCTTCTAAAAATCTACCCTGAGTATCAAAAAACACAACGGGCGCATCGAATCCTATAAATTCAGATATGTTTGCAATATCAGAAAGCTTGATGTTTTCAACAGAAGGATGAGGTTTTAGAATGCAGTTGTAGAATTCACAGGAGGGAAAATCGTTTAAAACCTTATTCATGCGATACTGGATTGAGAGTGTGTGTGACAGATGTGAAAATATCTTTGTAAAGCGTTCAAAGATGCTGAAGTTTAGCCGCTTAGCCTTATCAGAGAGCACTGTTGGCGGCAATTGTTTGTGATCACCTGCCATGATAACCCTCTGGGCTTTTGAGATGGGGATTAATGCTGATGGTTCTGTAGCCTGAGCTGCCTCATCTAAGAACAAAACATCGAAGTAAAAGTCCTCAAGGTATTCGCTGCCAGCGGCTGAATTTGTCGCAAAAACGATGCGGGCGTTTTTGAGCGTTTCTGTTGTAATCTTTTTTAATAGCCTTTCTTTTTCTTCATAAAGGTTGGATATTTTGCTGTTTAGCTCTATCCAGCCAGCCATTTTTTTTATTTTTGATGGCTTCAGACCCCTGCTTGATCTGTTTGAGCTTGCAAGTGTTAAAATCTCCTCGTTGGAGAGTCCTCTGCGCAGAGAGGGTGATGGTTTTTTGAATTCCCTGTCGCGGCGGTTTTTTAATTTTTCTATATTTTCTAAAAGTTTTTCTATCTTTTTGTAGCGTTTATCTTCCCTTATAACAAAGTCTATGGAGTATTTTAAAAGCTCGTCGTTTATCTTTGCAGGATGGCCGATTCTTACGATATTTTGGTCTTTTAGTTTTTCCATAAGGTTATCTATAGCTACATTGCTGTCGGCACAAACAAGAATTCTTTCATCTTCTATGAGTTTTATGATTTCTGTTAGAGTGGTAGTTTTGCCTGTACCTGGTGGTCCATGGATTAAAAAAAGTTTTGAATTTATGGCTTTTTGAAGTGCATCATTTTGAGAATTATTCAGGTTTGAGCTTGATATGCTTGATGTTTGGGGTTCAGGAGATTGTTTGCCTAAAATAATATCCTTATCAAATAGTGAATAGTTTAAATTTTCAACGGCGTGCTTCATCCGCTTGAATGTGATATCGTTTACAAATAGATCGATTCTGTAGAATTTTGATTTAAAGATCTTTGTCTTTGTCATAACCTCTATGTAATTTTTTGCCATTGAGCTTACAGTTGCCTCAACAGAGAGTTTTAGCGGCTCGCCTTTTGAGATTAAAACGATATCTCCAACCTTTATCTGTGGCTCTATGTCGCTTCTGAATGAAAATCTATAGATGATAAAATCCAGAAATCTGCCCATGAGCTTTATTTTTGCATTGAGAATGGCTCTTCCTAAGGATTGTCTCTTTTTTGCTGATAGGTTTTTGATCTCTGCTATGTGAAATTCTTTTTCGGCTTTTCGCTCAAGCTCTATTAAGTTTAAGAAATATGATATGTAGTGTTCTTCATCATCAAAAACCAAAGCCATGGCAACCAAAGATTACCATTTTTTTTGATAATTTAAAGTAATTTGCTTAGTTTGACAGAAATCGTTTTGTTAATTATAATTAACAACAAATCCATACTCTTAGGGGGGAGTATATGCATATCAAGAGGCTTTTGTGTGCTAATCGGGGGGAGATAGCCATTCGTGTCTTTAGAGCTGCAACAGAACTTGGTATTAATACCGTTGCTATTTATTCACAAGAGGATAAGTATTCACTTCATCGCTACAAAGCAGATGAGGCTTATATGGTGGGCAAGGGAGGGGATCCTGTTCAGGCATACCTTAACATCGATGAGATTATAGATCTTGCCCTAAGAAAGAATATCGATGCAATTCATCCCGGTTATGGTTTTTTATCTGAATCGAGTGAATTTGCAAGAAAATGCAAAGAGGCCGGGATTATCTTTATAGGCCCAAAACCAGAAACTATAGAGCTATTCGGCGATAAACTGCTTTCAAAACAGCTTGCAAAAAGCTGTGGCATTCCTGTTATTGAAGGTTCTGATAAAAATATTGAATCGATTCAGGAGGCAAAACAACTTGCAAAAAGCATAGGATACCCCGTTATGTTAAAGGCAACAGCAGGAGGTGGGGGCAGGGGCATAAGGGTTGCATATTCTGATAGAGATATCGAAGAAAGTTTTGAAAGCTTAAAAAGGGAAGCAAAAAAATCATTTGGAAGGGATGATGTTATTATAGAGAAATATCTGCCAAACCCAAAACATATCGAGGTGCAGATTTTAGCAGACAACCACGGCAACAGGGTGCATCTGTTTGAAAGAAACTGCTCCATTCAGCGTAGGCATCAAAAGATGATCGAGATAGCTCCATCGCCATCAACACCAACTGCTGTGTTGGACGACCTTTATTATGCAGCTTTAAAGATTGCTGCAGAGGCTGATATCGTATCGGCAGCTACAGTTGAATTTTTGGTTGACGGCAACGATTTTTACTTTTTAGAGGTCAATCCACGCATACAGGTTGAGCATACCATAACTGAACTCATAACCGGTATCGATCTTGTTCAATCTCAGATTTTGATAGCAGAGGGCAAAAAATTAACGGATAAACAGATCGGCATTTACTCTCAAAGTAGCATCAAAAAACTTGGTTATGCAATTCAGTGTAGAATCACCACAGAAGACCCACAAAACGACTTTTTGCCCGATACAGGTGAGATTAAGGTTTACAGGAGTCCTGCTGGCTTTGGCGTAAGATTGGATGCAGGTAGCGCTTATGCCGGTGCGAGGATTTTGCCTTATTACGATTCACTGCTTGTTAAGGTTTCAACATGGGCATTGAGTTTTGAGCAGGCTGCAAAAAAGATGCACAGGGTTTTGAAGGAGTTCAGGATAAGGGGCGTTAAAACAAATATTCAATTTCTTGAGAATGTAATAACACATCCCCTTTTTAGAAGTGGCGATTTTGATGTTAATTTTATCGACAACACACCGCAGCTTTTCAAAATTCCCAAAAGAAGGGATCGGGCTACAAAGATTTTAAAATTCCTTGCAAACAATATAGTTAACAATCCTTCAGGTGCAAAATTGGATAAAAATATTAAACTACCAACGATACCTGTGTATGAGGAAAAGTATGGCAAAAAACCACCACTTGGTTTTAGAGATGTGTTATTAAAAGAAGGTGTCGAGGGGTTGATAAAAAGGGTTAAAGACTCCAAAAATCTCTTAATCACAGATACAACATTCAGAGATGCTCATCAATCTCTGTTTGCCACAAGATTAAGAACAATTGATATGCTTAATGTTGCAGAATTATACGCCCACTATTTAAATAACCTGTTTTCGCTTGAGATGTGGGGTGGTGCCACATTTGATGTGGCATATAGATTTTTGAAGGAGTCCCCATGGGATAGATTGATAAAGTTAAGAGAAAAAATCCCCAATATACCGTTTCAAATGTTGCTTAGGGCTTCAAATGCCGTTGGATATACAAATTATCCTGATAATGTTGTTAGGGAGTTTATAAGGCTTGCTGCAAAAAACGGCATAGATGTGTTCAGGATTTTTGATTGTTTTAACTGGATTGAACAGCTTAAACCTGCAATGGCAGCCGTAAAAGAAGCTGGAGCTGTCTGTGAGGCTGCGATAAGCTACAGCGGCGATATTTTAGACAAAAACCGCAAAAAATATACGCTTGATTATTATGTTAAACTTGCAGGCCAGCTAAAAGATGCAGGAGCAGACATAATAGCTATTAAGGATATGGCAGGCCTTGTAAAGCCTTATGCAGCAAAGGTTTTGATTGAGGCGATAAAACAAGAAACGAATCTCTCTGTTCATTTTCACACGCACGATACAAGTGGCAACGGTGAAGCAGCCGTGCTTATGGCTGCTGAGGCTGGCGCAGACATCGTTGATTTAGCGATGAGCTCTATGGCAGGGCTAACAAGCCAGCCCAGCCTAAATTCTATTGTTGCGGCTTTAAGGTCTACACCTTATGCGCCGGATATTAACGAGGATAAAGCTCAAGAGGTTTCAAATTATTTTGAAAAAGTGAGAAAGTATTATTTCCCCTTTGAAAGCGGTCTCAAAGCCCCAACTGCTGAGGTTTATGAGCATGAAATACCTGGAGGGCAATATTCAAATCTGATTGTTCAGGTGGAAAGCTTAGGATTAATTGATAAATGGGAAGAGATTAAAAAGATGTATAAAAAGGTCAATGATATGTTGGGGGATTTAATAAAGGTTACACCATCTTCAAAGGTTGTGGGTGATCTGGCTCTATTTATGGTGCAAAATAATCTACAGCCAGAGGATTTATATGAGAAAGGTGAAAATCTATCTTTCCCTGACTCTGTAGTAAGCTTTTTTAAAGGTATGCTTGGTCAGCCCTACGGAGGGTTTCCCCAAAAACTGGCAAAAATTGTTTTGAAAGGAGAAAAACCTATAACTGTCAGGCCGGGTGAGATGCTGGGGGATTATGATTTTGAGAAAGCCAAAAAAGAGTTAAAAGATAAATTCAAGCGTGATTTTGAAGAAGAAGATGTTATAAGCTATGCACTTTATCCCAAGGTGTTTGAAGATTATGTGTCGTTTAACCAAGAATATGGTGATGTATGGATGCTGGATAGCAGGTCGTTTTTCTATCCTTTGCATAAAAATAAGGAGATTGAGGTTGAAATAGAGGAAGGCAAAACGCTGTTTATTAAGTATTTGAATCTGCATGAGCCAGATAAGAAAGGCTTTAGAAAAGTGGATTTTGAGCTAAACGGTCAGGCGCGTAGTGTTGAAATAAAAGACAGCAATATAGCTGCTCAAATTAAGACAGCAATTAAGGGTGATATTAATAATCCCAAAGATATATGCGCAACTATGCCTGGAAAGATCGTAAAAATAAATGTAAAAGAGGGCGATAAGGTAAAAAAATCCGATGTTGTTGTGATAACAGAAGCCATGAAAATGGAAACAAAGATTAAAGCTTCTTTGGATGGGGTTGTTGAAAAGATTTATTTAGCCGAAGGTGATTCTATTGAGGCCGGAGATCTAATCGTAAAGCTTAAATAGATTAGTCAACTTTTTTAGGTTCTTTTAAATGTTGACACTTGATAATGTTTGGGTATAAAATTAGCTCAGCAAAAGAGAAAGTAATAGGGAATTAAATCAATTTTTTAGGAGGTAGAAGTATGTTGGCGAACGCTAAGATTAGTATTATCGGTGCAGGACAGGTTGGCGGTACAACGATGTTGAGGATTGCTGAAAAGGAGCTTGCAAAAACGGTTGTTTTGGTTGACATCGTTGAAGGCTTACCTCAGGGTAAGGCTTTGGATGAGATGGAAGCAGCTCCAATTGAGGGTTTCGATACAGAGATTATCGGAACAAACGATTATAAGGATACAGAGAACTCCGATATCGTTATCATTACATCGGGTTTACCAAGAAAACCAGGAATGAGCAGGGATGACCTGCTTGAAAAGAATGTAAAAATCATGAAAGATGTTGCTGAGAAGGTTGCAAAATATTCACCAAACGCCATTGTTATTGTTGTTGCTAATCCGCTTGATGCTATGGTTTATGCTGCAAAGAAGGTTGGCGGCTTTGCAGATGATAAACTTATGGGTCAGGCAGGTTGTCTGGATTCAACACGCTTTGCAAGGTTTATTGCATGGGAGGCAAAATGCTCCGTTAAGGCTGTTCAGGCAATGACATTGGGCGGTCATGGTGATGATATGGTTCCATTGACAAGATATTCAACTGTAAGAGGCGTTCCAATAACAGAGATCTTTGATAAAGATACAATCGAGAGACTTGTTGAAAGAACAAGAAAAGGCGGTGGCGAGATTGTTTCTCTATTGAAAACTGGTTCTGCATTCTATGCTACAGCTTCAGCTGTTGTTCAGATGGTTGAGGCTATTGTTAAGGACACAAAAGATATTTTACCATGTGCAGTTAAAACTCAGGGTAAATACGGTCTTGATCCAGATCTGTTTGTTGGTCTTCCAGCAAGATTGGGCCAGAATGGTGTTGAAGAGGTTGTTGAGCTTAAACTGACAGATGAAGAACTGCAGGCACTTAAGGCATCTGCTGACCATGTAAAAGAGCTCTGCAACAGGATTGAGGAGTTAAAACTTTTATAAAATAAATAAAGGGATAAAAAAATGGCTGAAGTAAGAAATATCAGTGTTAAGGATGTTGAGAATGCGGTCTACAAGCTTGCGCTTGAGGCCGCCTATCATTTGCCTGAGGATATTTTAGAGGCTGAGAAAAAAGCCTACGAAAAGGAAAAATCCCCGGTTGCAAAAAAGGTTTTAGAGACGATTTTTAAAAATGTTGAGGTTTCGGCGAACGAGGAGTTTCCGCTCTGTCAGGATACAGGTCTTGCCGTTATTTTTCTTGAAGTGGGTCAGGATGTTCATTTTACAGATGGTTATCTTGTTGATGCCATAAATAAAGGCGTAGAGCGAGCTTATAAAGATGGCTATTTAAGAAAATCCACATGCCATCCACTAACAAGGGCAAATTATGGTAACAACTTACCCGCCATTGTTCACACCTTTGTAGTACCCGGCAATAAGGTAAAGATCATCTTTGATGCAAAGGGTGGCGGTAGTGAGTCTATGAGTAAAGTGCAGATGCTCAAGCCCGCTGATGGCAAAGAGGGAATAATCAACACCGTTGTGGATTGGGTAATTCAGGCAGGTCCAAATCCATGTCCGCCGGTTATAGTGGGTGTTGGTATAGGTGGTGATTTTGAAAGAGCAGCTGTTATGGCAAAGCATGCAACCCTGAGAAAGGTTGGCCAGCCCAGCCCGGACCCAGAGCTTGCAGAAATGGAGCAGGAGATCTTAAAAAGGGTTAACAATTCCGGTATAGGTCCTGCTGGTCTGGGTGGTTTGACAACGGCTTTGGGTGTTCATATTGAGATGGAGCCGTGTCATATAGCAACTCTGCCGCTTGGAATCAACATAGCCTGTCATGTTAACAGGCATAAAGAAATAGAGCTTTAAGGAGTTTGAGATGGCTGAGTATAAATTGACGACACCTTTAACAGATGAAGATATAATAAAATTAAAAGCCGGTGATGTGGTGTATTTAAGCGGCGTGCTTTACACTGCAAGGGATGCTGCCCACATGAGAATGGTTAAAGCCTTAGATGAGGGTAAACCACTTCCCTTTGATATTAAAGGGCAGGTGATCTACTATGTTGGGCCATCACCGGCAAGACCGGGTAGGCCGATTGGATCTGCTGGGCCCACAACAAGTTACAGAATGAATCCATTTGCACCGAGGCTGATTTCACTGGGTCAGAAGGGTATGATCGGCAAGGGTAAGATGAGTGATGAGGTTAAAGAGGCATGCATGAAATATAAGGCATGCTATTTTGCCTCTATTGGCGGTGCAGCAGCCGTAGTGGGTCAGTCTGTTAAAGAAGCAGAGATAATCGCCTATGAGGATTTAGGCCCTGAGGCTGTCAGGAGACTTGTAGTTGAGGATATGCCGTTGTTTGTGTGCTACGATTCTTACGGTAATGATCTTTATGAGATGGCTAAAAAAGAGTGGGCAAATAAATATGGCTAAATAGTTAAGAGGCGGTTGTTAACCGCCCCTTAGAAATTATTTAATAACCTTGACAACTAATTAAATCTGTGCTATTTAGAGAAAAAATTTTTGGAAAGGAGGTCTGAGGCTACGGGTTGTAGCCGAAAGAGGCTATGGATTGGTATAGAGGTCGTCCGCATCATATTCAGTACAAGTGGCATGAGGGTTTTGTAGCCTGGCTGTTTCACAGAATTACGGGTTTGTTGCTAATTCTTTATTTGTTCCTGCATGAGTGGGTAATTTCCACGCTTCAAAACCCCAAAAGCTTTGATGCAGCCATGGGCATTCTTGAAAATCCACTGTTTAAGTTATTAGAGGTTGGTTTGTGGCTTGTTGCAAGCTACCATGCTATTAACGGCTTGAGGGTAATTTTGGTTAACTTTGCCGGTGCAGCAGAAAGGGAAAATTACAAGGGTAATGTGTGGATCTTCTGGGTAATCTTTGCAATCGTTTTTGTGGCCGGTGCAATTCCTATGCTTATGAAGCTATAAGGTAAGGTGAGGAGGTAATTTTCATGGAGTACATGAGAGGATTTATAGACAGATATCATGGAAGCGGTAAAAGTGGCGATTTAAGCTGGTTATTACAGAGAGTATCCGGCGTTGCTCTGCTTGTGTTGTTGCTTGGCCATTTCTTTATTGAGCATTTTGCAGGTAGTGCATCTGTGTTGGATTATCAGCATGTTGCTGCAAGACTTGCTTCAACCGGATGGAAGGCTTTTGATTTAACATTTGTTGTTTTTGCGCTTTATCATGGTATTAACGGAATTTTTATGGTTATTGAAGATTATGTCCATTCAGGATGGAGAGTATTCTGGAAGGGCTTTTTCTGGATTGTTGGTATTTTATATCTTGTTCTTGCAGCAATTACGATTTTACCATTCAAAGGCTAAAGGAGGTTTTTAATAATGGCAAATATAGATGTCAGATTAGAAGAATTTGATGTGGTTATAGTTGGTGCCGGTGGCGCTGGACTTGCTGCTGCTGTACACACCGGTATGGCAAAACTTAAGACAGCTGTAATATCCGAGGTTTTCCCCACAAGGTCTCACACAGTGTCGGCTCAGGGTGGTATTAATGCTGCTTTGGCAAATATGGATGAGGACTACTGGATCTGGCACATGTACGATACTGTAAAAGGCTCTGACTACATAGGCGATCAGGACGCTATTGAGTTTTTCACAAAGAATGCACCTAAAGCTATTATTGAACTTGAACACTGGGGTATGCCGTTCTCAAGAACAGAAAAGGGTCAAGTTTACCAGAGGGCGTTTGGTGGACAGACGAGAAACTTTGGTGAAAGTATAGCTCACAGGGCTTGCGCGGTTGCTGATAGATCCGGCCATGCTTTATTGCATACACTTTTTGAGAGAACTTTAAGACCTGATATTGCACCTTATGTTTCTTACTATTCTGAGTATTATGCATTGAAGTTAATGATGGATGAAAATAATAAACCTATGGGCGTTGTTGCATGGGATATGGTTAACGGTGGTATTCATATATTCTTTGCCTATGCTGTAATATTTGCAACCGGTGGCAATACGAGAAACTTCAGAACAAATACAAACGCCCATGTCAATACAGGTATTGGATGGACACTGTGCGCAAAGGCAGGAATTCCTATCAAAGATCCTGAGTTTGTTCAATTTCACCCAACAGGCATATATGGCGTTGGAAACCTGATTACAGAGGGTGTTAGAGGTGAAGGTGGTTATTTGATTAACGCTAATGGCGAAAGATTTATGAAAAAATACGCACCCCATGTTCTTGACCTTGCTTCAAGGGATGTTGTTTCAAGAGGTATGGCAACAGAAATTAGAGAGGGTCGTGGTGTAGGACCCAAAAAGGATCATCTTTTATTGAAGCTTGATCATCTTGGAAAAGATTTCATTATGGATAAATTGCCAGGAATTTGGGAATTAGCTTATAAATTTGTTGGTGTAGATTGTACAAAGGATCCTATTCCAGTTCAGCCTACAGCTCACTACCACATGGGCGGTATCCCAACAAATGTTAAGGGAGAAGTTGTTGTCTGGGAGGGCGACAAAGAGGTTCCGATTCCTGGTTTATATGCTGCAGGTGAATGTGCTTGTCCTTCCCTGCATGGAGCTAATAGGCTTGGATGCAACTCGCTGCTTGACCTTGTTATAACAGGTAAAGAGGCGGGTAATAATGCGGCTAAATATATACTTGAAGAAAAACCAGTTTTCCCCAACCCACCAGAGGATTATGTAGCTGATAAATACGCAAAAGATGTTATTGACAAACTCAATGAGCTCTTCGATGGACCAGAAGGCAGCGTTAAGATGGACGAAATCTGGGAAGATTTAAGAGACACGATGCAACATAACATGAGTGTTTTCAGAATCGAAGAAGGACTAAAAGAGCAGATGAAGATAATCGATGGTTATTTTGAGAAGTTTAAGAATGTTGGATTGACAGATAAAAGTAAAGTGTTCAATACAGAACTTGTTGAATACTTTGATTTAGAGTCTCTACTTTATGTATCTAAACTTGAAACAGCTGCTGCGTTAAATAGAACAGAAAGTAGAGGGGCACACTACAGAGACGACTATCCAGAAAGGGATGATGAAAACTGGCTAAAACATACAGTTGCATATCTCAAAGAAGACGGCTCTGTTGAGTTGGATTATAAACCAGTAAGGATGAAACCGTTAACAGCACCAACATTCCCACCCAAGAAAAGAGTTTATTAATAAAGGGGGATAAAAGATGGCATTAAATGTTGGAGATAAAGTTATATTTAAAATATTCAGATACGATCCAGAAAAGGACAAAGCTCCCTATTTTAAAGACTACGAAGTTACCATTACCAGAAAGGGTATGATGGTGCTTGATGGATTGAATCAGATTAAATGGGAGCAGGATCCTACTTTAACCTACAGAAGGAGCTGTAGAGAGGGTGTTTGCGGATCTGATGGTATGAATATAAACGGCGTAAACACCGTTTCGTGTATGTCGCATATTGAGGATTACAACAGTGATGTGTTGGTGATAAAGCCGTTACCGGGATTTCCTATTATCAAAGACCTCGTATGTGATTTTGAGGACTTCTTTAATAAATATTATACAGTAAAACCGTATTTGATTGAGAAGGTTCCACCTCCAGGCAGAGAAAGGTTGCAGAGTATTGAAGATAGGAATAAGCTAAACGGCTTGTATGAATGTATTCTCTGTGGTTGCTGTTCGAGCTCCTGCCCATCCTACTGGGCAGATCCCGATTACCTCGGACCTTCGGCTTTGCTTAATGCTGCAAGATTTGTATTTGATACCAGAGACGAAGGTGACGATGAAAGACTTGATATTGTTAACAGCGTCCATGGTGTATGGAGATGTCATACGATACTCAACTGCATTACTGCCTGCCCGAAAGAGCTCAACCCGACAAAAGCAATTGGTATGCTTCAGAAGGAAATTCTCAAAAGAAAATACTAAAAATCTTAAAGGGGAGAGGTGTTATCCTCTCTCCACTTTTTCTATCTTTGATGAGACTTTACCGTCTGCAAAAAGTGTTGTTAGCTTTTCTCCCTCTTTAATTTGATAGGTAGATTTGATAGGTTTTCCTGTTCTATCAAGTGTTATTGTATATCCTCTTTTTAACAGAGACATGGGGTTTAGATTCTTAAGTGTAGATGTTTGGAGTGTAAGTCTGCTCTGTTTTTTATCTATTAAAAAGTTAATATGACTGTTTAGCCTGTTTTTGATAACCTCTATTGACTCAAAATTACGCTTTATTAGTTTAAGCGGATTGTTTTTATCCATCAATTGAAAATTCATCTCAATAGCCTGTTGTTTTGTATGTATAACCCTCCTTATGCCCATATTTATGCTGTTTTTTTGTTTTGAGATTTTTTCCTTCAAAATAGATATAACCTGTTCTGGATTGTGTTTTTCGATCACAGAACGGTATTGTTGAAGGATCTCAAAACTCATAGATATTTTTTTTGAGATACTGAAATTTATGTTATCCGAAAGCCTGTCTATGAACATCAATTTATTATCTATAACGCTTTTTAGCCGTAGATAATTTTTTTTACCGCTGTAAAGATTTAGTTCTTTTGCCTTTAGGCTAACAATTCTATTAATTGCAGTTAAAAGATTATTTTTAAGTTTATTTATCTGTGATGAGGCTGAAACTATATCTGCTGTAATGAGCTCTGCTGCAGCTGAGGGTGTTTCTGCCCTTCTGTCTGCTACAAAATCACAGAGGCTGAAGTCTATTTCATGACCTATCGCGCTGATTGTGGGAAACTTTACATCAAAAAAGGCTTTTGCGATATCCGGGTCGTTAAAAATATCTAAATCCTCTTTTGAACCACCGCCTCTTGCAAGAACAACAACATCTATATGCTCTTCTATTTTGTTAACTGTTTGTAGAGAGTTTAAGATGCTATCTTTTGCCTGATTGCCCTGAACAGAAATAGGAAGAATAAGGATTTCTAAATCCACGCCCCTTCTGTTTACGATGTTAATAATATCCTCAACAGCTGCACCTGTCGGGCTTGTTAAAACTATTATCCTTTTTGGAAAGTGTGGAAGCGGTCTTTTTCTGTCAAAATAACCTTTGGCTTTGAATTCCTTTTTAAGTTGCTCAAGATCGTAGGCTTTTTTGCCTGCTCCTTTTTCCTTTAAGTTTTCTACAATCAGCCTGTATTCGCCGCCTTTTTTGTAAACACTTATATTACCAAAAACGATTACCTGTTTGCCTTCCTGCGGTTTTGTTTTAAACTTATACAGGTTCTGTCTCAAAATCAGGCATCCAATCGAGGCATACTCATCTATCAGTGAAAAATATAGGTGTCCTGTTGATGAATATCTCAATGAGCTTATTTCACCCTCTACCCATATCGAGTAAAAGTTTGATCTGAGTATATCATCGATTAGATCGGTTAATTCTTTTACGGAGTATATTTTAATTGCCATTTTTGAAGTACTTTAGAGATTCTTTTAATAACTCCTCTATCGTTATAGAGGGGTTTTTTTCATACACCTGCATAACTATGTGCGAAGCCTCTTTTTCAGAGAACCCTAAGGACTTTAGTGCTTCTGTGGCTTCCTGGGCAATTTGCGGAGTATTTTGTTTGTTTAGTTGAGGGAGCTTTGAAGAAAGTTCAACAATTATAGATAGGGCTGTTTTTTTGCCAACACCGGGTATCCTCATCAATATTTCTTTATTTTGTTCCTCTACTGCTTTATAAAATTGCTCTATTGAAATACTCGAAAGTATAGAGATAGCCGTTTGTGAGCCTATTTTTGATATTTTTCTTAACTCGTTAAACAGTGTTTTTTCATCTTTTGTTAAAAATCCATAGAGTTTTAAGCTTTTTTCTCCTATAACAAGTTCGACAAATAGCGTGCAGTTTTTGTTTAGAGCTGGTAGTCTGTTGAATGTTGAAAATGGTACAATAACCTCAAATATAATGCCCCCAACATTTATATAGGCTTTGAGGTTTTCTTTTTTAACTAAAATACCCTCTATGGCTTCGATCATCTGATATCAACCTTGACCTTATCCCAGCTTTTGCATTTAGGGCATTTGAAGAACGGTTTTGATGTTGAATATCCACAGTTAACGCAGGTGTAGGCAAGAGCAGCAGTATCTAAGGTTTGAACAAACAGATTTAAGAAACGATCATTTTTAAGTTGTGTTTCGATGTAGTGTTTTAGCATTATGGTGCTCTTTATGCCCCTTTTTAGAAGAAGTTTGTATAACGATAACATTTTTTCATATTCACCTAACTCAAAGTATGTTTGAGCGGCAAAAAAGAGTATAAAGTTATCCTCAGGAAGCTCCTCAAGCAGTTTTACAATCGTCTTTTTTAATACATTAACATCCTTTATGCGCTGCAGGGCTAAATTGCATAGCTCAGGTCTTTTTTTGCACACATTTTCCCACAAAGAATAAGCCTTTTCTATCTTCCCAAAATTTAGATATATGTCACCCAGATTGAGCATGGCATCGATGCAGTCTTTATATTCCTTAATTGCCCGCTCAAAATTTTTCTTTGCTTCTTCAGGTTTGTTTTCAAGCATCTTTTGCTTGCCGATTTCTGTATAGATATGAGCAAGCACATGTTTATCGCTACCATCGAAGCGTTTATGCCAGATAAGGGCGTTTTCCCAGTCTTTTGAATCCTCATAGACCTCATAGATGAGTTTTCTTGCCATCGTATTTTTGGGGCTTAATGAGAGTGCGTTTTTGAAATACTCTTTGGCTCTATCATAAAGGCCTGCTTTTCTGTAGTCTATGCCTATATTTAAATAAACCTCAAGCTTTTTTTCCTTTGAAAGATTGGGGCGTGCAAGAAGGCTTTTGTGTATAATCAAAGCCCTGTTGATTTCACCCTTTTTCCTGAAGAGGTTTCCTATGCTGATATAGATATCCACCATATCGGGATCTAATTTTGCCGTATCGGTAAGCTCTTTGATTGCCTTATCTGTTTCATCCTCAATGATGTAGTTGATTCCCTTTACATAACTTTCAAGCTTTTTCTTGTCTATCGACTCCTTTTTCTGCTTGCCAAGCATAATCAGATAACTTATGATCATGCCCAATATAAAGGCTATAACTATCAATCCTATTGTGTTTGAATTTAAGCTGTTAAGCGTGGTTGCTACATTGCCCATTTTTTACTCTTTTGTAATTGTTAGCTGTCTTAGTTGAGCGATTTCCTCTTTGAGTGATTTAATCTCCTTTTCCTTCTGTTTTAGCTGCCTTTTTATCGAAAGCTCATCGATAAACATAAAAAACCAGCCTATCAGGATACCCAGAAAAACACTGATAAACACAACAAGCCAAAGCGGCACATTTTTAAGGTTAATTCCCAGGTAGGCTACATTAACAAGCTGTGAGTTATAGAGCACAAAAATGCCCAATAAAGCAAGAACAAAAACAGTTAAAACAATTCTAATTACTGTCATTTTAAAAGGCCTCTTTAAGTTTTTTATATGTTTCTTTTAAAGCTTCTGATATAACCTTTGTATCAGAAACCGTTGACATGAAATTTGTATCACCACTCCATCGTGGAACGATATGAATATGGATATGGTCATCGATGCCAGCACCGGCGGTTCTTCCCAAATTCATGCCTAAATTAAATCCATCCGGCTTTAATACCTTGCTTAAAACCTCAATCGATTTATTTGTTAGTTCAAACAGCTCTAACTGCTCATCTTTTTCAAGTTTAAGCGGTGAGTTGATATGCCTGTTTGGAACAACCATTAAATGCCCTGCGTTGTAGGGATATAAATTCATAATAATAAACGAGAATTTTCCCCTGTAAAGCACAAGACTTTCTTCGTCTTCATTTAATCTATAGGCATTACAGAAGATGCAGCCATCCTCTTTTTTGTCAGAGAGTATATAGCCTATGCGCCAGGGAGCCCACAGTCTTTCCATTTTCTCACCCTAAAATTTTCTTTTGTCTATTATTCTTTTTGCCTTTCCTTCGCTGCGCTGGATGGAGTTTGGTTCTACCAGCTTAACCTCAACATCTATCCCCAGAGTTGTTTTTAGTTCAGCATTTATTTTATCCAATAGCTGCTTTTGCTTTTTCATTTCATCAAAGAATAGATTAGCGTTTGCCTCAACCATTATTGTCATTGTATCAAGTGCTCCCATTCTGTCCACAATAATCTGATAGTGTGGAGATATGCCCTCTATATTGAATAAAACCTCTTCTATCTGGCTTGGGAACACATTAACACCCCTTATTATGAGCATATCGTCTGTTCTGCCGATCGGTTTTTCCATTCTGTATGAGGTTCTGCCGCAGCTGCAGGGTGTTTTTATAAGACGCGTTATATCTCTGGTTCTATATCTAAAAACAGGTAGGGCCTCTTTTGTTAGGGTTGTTACAACAAGTTCTCCGTATTCGCCTTCTTTTGCTGGCTCTAAAGTATCGGGGTTTATAATTTCTACTATAAAATGGTCTTCTGCTATATGCATACCGTTTTGTTCTACACACTCACCTGCCACACCCGGTCCAATGATTTCGCTTAAGCCGTAGTTGTCGTAGGCTTTTATGGCAAGACTCTCCTCTATTTTCTTTCTCATCTGCTCACTCCAGGGTTCTGCACCGAACATACCTATACGCAGTTTTAAATCTTCTTGGGGGTTTAGATTCATCTGGCGTGCTACCTCTCCTATGTATAGAGCATAGCTTGGTGTGCAGACAAGAACTGTAGCACCATAGTCTTTCATTATCATAACCTGTCTTTTGGTGTTGCCGCTTGATGCAGGTATAATGGCTGCACCTACCTTTTCAAGTCCATAGTGAAGACCAAATCCACCGGTGAATAAACCATACCCAAAGGCGATCTGTACTATATCTTCGTCTGTAACACCTGCTGCTTTTGCGATTCTTGCAACAAGCCTGCTCCATGTTTCTATGTCGTTTTTTGTGTAGGCAACAACCGTTGGTTTACCTGTTGTGCCGCTTGATGAGTGAATCCTTATAATTTCTTTCATCGGTTTTGCAAGTAAACCAAAGGGATAGTTATCCCTGAAGTCGTTTTTTGTTGTAAAGGGTAGCTTTCTTATATCCTCAATACTGTTAATCGATTCTTTTGTTATACCGCTTTCCTGAAACTTTTTTCTATAAAATTCAACATTGTTGTAAGCATATTCGATTTTTTCTTTTAATCGTTCAACCTGCAAATTTTCTAACGATTTTCTATCCATTGTTTCTAATTCTTTTTCAAAAAACATGCCTCCCCCTAATACTCTGTAAAAAACTTTTCCTCTAACAGTTCTGCATCGTTTTGCAATAGCTTTTCGATTGCTTCATCTATATCTTCAAACTTAAACAGCATCACAGCTTTGTTTTGTAAAGCATTGACGAATGTGTACATATATTCGATATTGAGGTTTAGATTGTTGATTGTTTCAAGCAACTCACACAGGCCGCCGCTTTCATCCTTTACAGCTGTAGCTATAACATAATTTTTCTTTACTATAAAATTTGCCTCCACTAAAGATTCAAATGCAACATCCGGTTTATCAACCACAAATCTCAAAATACCAAAATCCATTGTGTCGGCAAGACTCATCGCCCTTATGTTTACGCCTGCCTCTTTTAAAACCTTTGTTGTATTGTAAAAACGCCCCTTTTTATTTTCTATGAAAACGCTTATTTGAGTGATTTTGTATTTTTGCAGATCCATATCAAACCTCCAAAAAATTTATCCTTAAGAAGTATATTCATAAAGCTGTCTTTATTCAACTTTTAATAATTATTTTGAAAGGTAAATAATAAGAATGCCAATAAAGATTAATATGCTTGAGACAAACCTTATTGCACCGTATGGCTCTTTTAAAATAAACACACCAAGCAAAACTCCAAAAAGCGAGCTGATCTGTCTTATGCCTGCGGTAAGACTGACGGGCGCAAGCTGCATGGCGTATCTATAGCTTAAAAATGAAAGTGTAAGCAAAATACCCCCTGTGGCTACAAAAAGAGGATTCTTAAAACAGCTGAACATTGCAGGTTTAAGTCTTCTATTAAAAAGAATGTTTAATGTCATATAGGTAAACATAAAAATAACAACCCAGAATGTGTATGTGAAAAACTCATGCCTGCCTACGCCGATCTTATCCACAATTGCGCCGAAGGAGTAGATGAAACCGGCAAAAAGTGCATACTGAATATGTTTTTTTGAAAAATCTATTTTTTTGAGTTTTATAGATTTAATCGATGTATTTAGCTGAATCATATATGTTCCTACAAGGACAATCACTATACCCAAAAAGGCTACAGGCGATGTTTTTTCTCCTATTAAAATATAGGCTAAAAATGGAATATAAAGCGGTGCAGTGATGCTTAATGGATATACGATCGATAAATCACCTTCAGATAAAGCGTATGCCTTGCCTGTAAAGAGCTGGTAGAGTGTAAAAAATATGGCTGCAAGTGAGGCAAGGATTAATATTTTAATAGGTGGAAGCAGGAGTTGGATTTTTCCCGTGAATATTGTAAATCCTACCATCAAAAATATCGAAAAAGCAAACATACTCCACAGATAAATCGTTTTGTTTAAGCTTTTTTTGAATGTGAAGTTGTATGAAGCATGCATTAAAGCGCTAAAGATTACAAAAACAAGCGCCTTTGGGCACATTAAAAGCTACCGATGGCTCTTTTTAGCTTGGCAACCGCTATATAGTAGCCATACAAAGCCGAGTAATAATCGGTTTTTGCCTTTGTTAGATAGGTTTGGGCATCTAAAACCTCTGTTGAGGTGGTCAGCTGTTGCTTGTATCGTAGGTTTGTAACGCGATAGTTTTCTATAGCCTGTTTTAGGGCAGCTTTTGCCACATTTATGTTGTTTTTGGCAGTTTGCAAGTTTAAATAGGCTTCTTTGACATTGAGTTTTATCTGGTCTTTTAGATTATTAAATTTCTCAAGCAACTCAAAGACCTTATGCTGCTGCGCTTCTTTCTCAAAAGTGGTTTTGAAGCTATCAAATACATCCCAGTTGATTTGAACGCCTACCATTGTATTGTGTTGATTGGAGAAGTTATTGTCACTTGCAAGGATATCTCTTCCGCTTTGTTGATATGCCGCAAATGCAGTGATATGCGGATAGTAATCACTTTCTATGAGTTTAATTTTCAATTTACTCTGTTTAATCATCAACCTGAATGCCTTAATTGAAGGATTGTTGTTTAAGGCTATCCTGAATAGTTGGTCTAAATCGAAGTGGTAGTTTTTAAGGCTATCGATTGGTTTAATTTTTATATTTTGATTGATATTTTTGCCCATAATCATATTGAGATAGGATTTTGCAATTTTTAAATTATTTTTTGCCTTCTCATATTCAATCTTTGCATGGGCAAAAGCTACTTTGGATTTTAACAGGTCATTTAAAGGGATTAAGCCTTCTTTGTAAAAGTTTTCAGCATCTTTTAGGTGAGCTTTTAGCTGTTTTACCCTCTCTTTAGAGATGTTTACAAACTTTTCTGCAAGTAGAATATTGAAATATGCCACCTTGGCTTTTTCTGCTATATCCAGTTTTGCCTGTAGTAAGTAGATTTTGCTTAGATTTATGCCAAGTTTGGCAATTTCTCTTTGTGTTGATAGTGCAAAACCCGTAAAAATAGGCTGTATTAACTCTATCTGCCATTTTGCCATATCCTTATCTCCCATAATCATTTTCATACCCATAACATAGGAGAACGGTTTATCTTTTAAATGAGTGTAGTTGTAGGTAAATTTTAATGATGGAAGCATGGCAGATGTGGCTGCTTTTTTGTTTAATACAGCAGATTCAATGGTGTATCTGTATGCCTTTATTAGATGGTTGTTTTTAAAAGATAGATTTACAACATCATTAAGCGAAAGCTCCCCTGCAAAAGATATGGTTGAAGTAAAAATTACTATCAAAAAAGCTATTATCCATCGCATAATCTCCTCCTAAAGCCTTTATACAAAAAAACAGTTTCATTTGCAACTATTTAGGTTGCCATTTAATAGCTGTTTTGCGATGTCTTTTACCTGCCTTGTTAGATTATTTAAATCTTTGGAGTTATCTATGACAAAGTTGGCCTGCTTTGCTTTTTCGCTGCATGGTATTTGTAGTTTAATGCGTGATATAGCCTCCTGCTTTGATATTTTTTCTCTGTTCATAAGGCGTTTAAGCTGAATTTCTTCAGAGGTATGCACAACTATTATACAGTCAAACATATCCTGAAGGTTTTTTTCAAACAACAGCGGCACATCGTAGATGACAACGGCATCAGGATTGCTTTTTTCTATCTCTTTAAAGATCTGCTGCCTGATTTTTTCTATCTCAGGATGAACTATGGACTCAAGCAGGGCTAATTTTTCTCTGTCATTTATTACCTTTTTTGCCAGTTTTTTTCTGTTTATATTGCCATTTTCATCAAGTATATCATAACCAAAGGCTTTTATGATTTTAAAATAAGCATCACTGCCTTTTTCGTAGGCCTTATGTGCTAACTTATCTGCATCGATAACAATAAATCCAAGTTGCCTAAATATCGAGGCAGCTGTTGATTTGCCTGTTGCGATACATCCGGTTAAACCTACAAGCTTCATAAAATCTCCTTTAAAGGGCAGTTATCACAGAGCGGTTTTTTTCTGCAAAACTCCTTGGCGTTTTTGACAATTAAAGCATGAAATTCGTTAAACAACCTGTAATCTTTGGGTAAATTATTCTCAAAAAATAACCTTAAGTTTTCATAATCTGATTGACCTGATAGTTTGTGTCTTAAAATTAGCCTTTTTGTGTATGTATCCACAACAAATACAGCCCTATCAAAGGCATAAAGCAGGATAGAATCGGCTGTTTCCTTTCCAATGCCCTTTATGGTTAGAAGTTGTTTTCTTAAGGTTTCTGTATCTAATTGTGATAATTGTTCAAAGCCGCCGTTTTGCATAAAGAATTCGGCTATATTTTTAAGATATACGCTTTTTTGATTGAAAAAACCCGCGGGTTTTATGGCTTCCTTTATACTCTGTAGATTGCTTGCTGCTATGGCATTCAAGCTTAGTAGATTTTTTTGAGTAAGATTTTTTATGGCTTTCTCAACATTTGTCCATGCTGTATTTTGCGTTAGAATAGCACCTATTACAACCTCATCTTTGGTTTTTGCAGGCCACCAGTGCTGCGGGCCGTATCTATCTAAAAGCAGGTTAAAAATCTTAAGCAACATCTCTTTCATTGTTGTATAATCTACTTAAGACTAAAAACTTTTTCAAGTTGAGTTTGGTTGTGTTTTTTATATACTCATAAAAAGGAGGATTGGGTGAATTTTCACAACAGGGCGATTGTACATCTTAAAAATCTACACCATAATTTTGAGAAGATTAGCGAGTTTGTTGGTGGGGGTGTAAAAATCATCCCCGTTATAAAAGCCGATGCCTATGGTCATGGGATATATAGAATTGCAAAAGAATTATCTGTTTACAAAAACATAGCCTATTTAGGTATAGCTCACATAAAGGAAGGTGTAATACTAAGAAAAAAAGGTATAAAAAGCCCGATTCTTGCCATGAGTTGCGTGGATTCTTTCGATCTGGATTTGATGGTGCAATACGATATTACACCTGTTGTGCATAATGTTTATCTATTTGAAAGGGTTGTGGAATATGCAAAAAAGATAGGCAAAAGGATAAAGGTTCATTTAAAATTTGATACAGGTATGGCAAGACTTGGTATAAGGTTAGAAGAAGTAGAAAAAGCAATAGAGCTTTCAAAGAATTTTAAAGATCAGGTTTATGTTGAAGGCATTATGTCCCATTTTTCAGATTCAGAATCGGATCTTGAATATACAAAAAAACAGCTTGAAAGGTTTAGAAAGATTGAAAAAGCGTTTTTGGATAGCGGTATAGATTTAAAGCTAAAACATATTGCAAACTCAGGGGCTATACTGTCTTTGAAGGAGTCGCATCTAAATTGCGTTAGACCGGGGTTGTTGATGTATGGATATGCCCCGGGCAAGGCATTGAAAAATATTATTGACTTAAAGCCAGTATTGGAGATACAATCCCAGTTGATTAACATACACAGATTAAAGAAAGGAGAAGGCATAAGTTACGGCAGGACATTTATTGCCCAAAGCGATATGGTTGTTGGCGTTGTGGCGTTTGGTTATGCTGATGGGCTTTTTAGAAGTTTATCCAATAGATTTGACTGCCTTATCAATGCAAAACGAGCGCGTAGCATAGGCACCATCTGCATGGATATGTTTATGTGTGATCTGACAGGCATTGATGCAAAGGTTTCAGATAGAGTTGTTATTATCGGTGGTTATGGAGATGAAACAGTAACCGCAGAAGAGCTTGCAGACAGAAGTGGCACAATCACATACGAGATATTGACAAATATTGGAAAAAGCATAAGGGTTAAAAGGGTGTATAGGTGATGGAGTTTTTGGCTGCTGTTGGTCGTTCAACGATAAATTTTATAAAGGATTTAGGCGGTGTAGGTTTACTGCTGTTTTCCTTTTTAAAGGCTCTTTTTGAAAAACCGCGATTACATCTTACATTTGAGCAGATGCAGGCTGTGGGGGTTAAATCAACTTTAATTGTATTTCTAACTTCAATGTTTGTGGGTATGGTTGAAGCGTTGCAGATCTATCACGGTTTTCATAAATTTGGCGCAGAAGATATGATTGGTTATACGGTTGCTGTATCACTGGGAAGGGAGCTAAGCCCCGTTTTAACGGCGTTGATGATTGTTGCGCGTAATGTTTCTGCCATGGCTGCTGAACTTGGCACAATGCGTGTCACCCAGCAGATCGATGCCTTAGAGGTTATGGCTGTTAATCCTGTTAATTTTCTTGTTGCACCCAGAGTTGTTGCAACAGTGATAATGCTTCCAGCATTGGTTGTTTTATCCAACGCAGTGGGCAATCTTGGTGGCTATTTTGTTAGTATTGGCGTGTTAAACCTCAACCCCACGGCTTATATCAGAAACATTCAAACATATATCGATCTAAGCGATTTAACCTACGGCCTTATAAAGGCTGCCGTGTTTGGTTTGATTATTTCTCTAATCGGCTGCTATATGGGTTTAACAACAAAAGGCGGCTCAAAAGGAGTGGGTATTTCAACAACAAAAGCTGTTGTGGCATCAAGTATAGCTGTGCTTGTAGCTGACTATTTCTTAACGGCGTTTTTGTTTTAGCTATGATTGAAGTAGTAAAGCTTAATAAAAAATTCTATAACCAGCAGGTATTAAACGGGTTGTCTTTAAAGATACCCAAAGGTGAGATTACCGTTATAATAGGTAAAAGTGGTGCAGGCAAAAGCGTTTTGCTAAAGCATCTTATAGGTTTACTTAAACCAGACAGCGGTAGCATACTTGTTGAGGGTAAAGATATTGTTAAAATGGATAAAAAGGAACTAAATAAAATCAGAGAGCATTTTGGTGTTTTGTTTCAGGAAGCAGCTTTATTTGATTCATTAAGCGTTTTTGAGAATGTGGCGTTTCCATTGATTGAAAAGAAACTTGTGCCAAAAAAACATATTAAAGAGAAGGTAGAAGAGGTGCTTTCACTTGTTGGGCTTGAAAATGCTTTGTACAAAATGCCGGATGAGTTATCCGGTGGCATGAAAAAAAGGGTGGGTCTTGCAAGGGCTATTGTTACCAACCCAAAGATAATCTTTTTTGATGAGCCAACAACGGGTTTGGATCCGATCACGGCTTTGTCTATTGCAGATTTAATAAAGGATATGCAAAGAAGGTTTGCTACAACATGCTTTATCATAAGCCATGACCTTGCTTTGACCTTTAGGATAGCTGACAAGATAGGCTTTTTAGATGGTGGTAAAATTGTTGAGTTTGGAAGCACCGAAACGATTAAAAACAGCAGGAATCCTGTGGTGGTGGATTTTATAAAAAGCTATTTTGCGGAGGAAAAAAATGAGCTCTAAGAAGGCTGAGATAGTAGTAGGATTGTTTGTTTTGGTTATACTTGTTGTGCTTGGCTGGCTTACAACACAGATGGGTAAACTTCAACTTAAAAAAACGCCAACATACAGAATCTATGCTGTATTTAATGATGTTTCAGGCCTTGATGTTAATACAAAGGTAACCGTTGCAGGTGTTGTTGTTGGTAGGGTTGCGGGCATTACTCTTAAAGATGGTAGGGCTGTTGTTGCCCTTGATATCTACACACGCTTCAAAATTCCCAAAGATTCAATTGCCATCATAAAAAGCAAGAGTCTGTTGGGTGAAAAATCGCTTGAGATAAAATACGGAAACTCAAATATCTTTTTAAAAAATGGCGATTATATAGCAAAAACATTCTCGCCAACAGACCTTGGAACGCTGATAACCAACATAAACCGTGTTTTTAATAATCAAAACAGACAGAATGTTGCAAAAGCACTGGAAAAGATTGCACAATTAAGTGCCAAACTCAACGATGTTGTTGATGAAAACAGAAAGAGTATCCATATGGCTATAGAAAATTTCAATAAATCAATGTCGACTTTAGCTGAGATTTTAAAGGAGAATAAAAAGGATGTCAGGGTTGCTGTGGAGAATGCAAGAAAAGCTATGCAGCAGTTGAATAATACCTTGGAAAATCTTTACTTTTTAAGCAGTAATTTAAAAGAGGGAAAAGGCACTTTGGGTAAACTGCTTGTCAATGATTCTCTATACAACCATGTCGATAACGCATCGGCATATATAGAGGATATTACAAAAAAGATCGATACCGGTCATGGCACTTTAGGTAAGCTTGTCAACGATGATGAGGTGTATGAAAACTTAAACGACACGCTCAGAAGCATAAAAAACTATTTAACAAGGGGTGATCAGATAGCCTTAAATATCTATGCGGCGAGTCAGGAAAATTTCAGGGATAAGTATTCCAAGGGTTATCTGTATGCCGATATTTATACGATGCCGGATAAGTTTTATAGGATAGGTGTTGTTGATGAGAAGAATTACGAACACTCAGCCCATCCATCAAGGGATGATAACGACAAGATCAGGTTTACCGCATTGATGGGCAAACGATACTATAACTTCGTTATAAGGGCTGGCATTATTGAGTCTACATTTGGCGGTGGGCTGGATTACTATGCCTTCAACGATAAGCTTAAAGCCTCTTTAGATGCCTACGATTTTAACCATAACAACGATATTCGTGATAAGCATGCCCATATGAAGTTTACCCTTACTTATAGATTCTTGAGGCATTTTGATTTGATGGGCGGTGTTGATGAGATCTTAAATCCAAGAACGAGAAATGTTTTTGCAGGTATGGGTGTTGAGTTTTCAAGCGACGATATGAAGTATCTTATGACAAAGGCACCTTCAATATCGCCTAAATAAACTCAAGATGCCTTGTGGTGTTTATTGCACCTGCTTTACATGCAAGGTTTAGAAAAGTTTTGATGGATTCAACTTTATCCTCTGTTAGATCGTAATTAATGTTTTTTGTTATATACAATCTGCATTCGTTGATATCTATTAAAGAGTCAAACTGTTTACATATCTCATCGATCATGGTTTTGCCAAGCTCTTTTGCTTTAATAAATTTTTCAACCACCTCTTCGGGTAGTTTTTTGGGCGTTATCCATGCGGCAAAAACAAATGGAAGGGCGGTCATTTTATACCATTCAAAGGCAAGGTCTAAGTGAGGTAGGTGTGAGTTTTTTAACATCTTTAAGGCCTTATCACCAATAACAAGCTCACAATCGGCATTATCTGTATTGACATAATCAACAGTTTTTTGAAAGTGAAATCTAAAAAGCACTCTAACAAGGGCTACAGATGTTTTTGAGTTTGGATCCAATTTAACGCTTTTAACCTTTTCTATCGGTTTTTTTAAAAACAAAACAACGCTTTTTACATGTTTGTTTGATGCAATGCAGCCATCATGTAGAATTTTATAGGATGGATTGTTTACATATTCAACAATCGAGACATTACTTATGTCAACCTCACCGTTTCTTAAAAGAGCGGCACATCGGCTCGGCACAGCCGATGTGAACTCAAAATCGTTTGGTATAATTCTTTTTTTTAGTGCTTCATAGAGAACTACAGCGTTTAAGAATTCTACTAAGGCAACCTTCATATCCTTCTTTCAACCTTTTTTAGCCAGCCTTCGGGTGCTTCTATCTTTCCTGTTTGAATGGATGTGTAGTAGTTATAGATTTTTCTTGTTATCTCCCCTATTTCGTTGTTGTTTACAACAATTGAGCTTCCATCTTCAAATACATACTCACCCACAGGCGATACAACGGCTGCTGTGCCAAAACCACCAGCCTCTACAATCTCCCCGCTTTTGACACCTTTTATAAAATCGTCTATTTTTATTCTATCCTGTTTGGTGTTGATGCCCATTCTATCGGATAGCTCCATAACGCTTTCTGATGTGATGGAGCGCAGGATTGTGTCGGTAAATTCCGGTATAACAACCGTGCCGTCTTTTGTTACATGATAGTGATTCATGGCGCCTGCTTCTTCTATGTAGGTTTTTGTTACATCAAGGTAAAGCACCTGAGCTGCGCCGAATTTTTTTGCAAATTCTCCAGCCCTTAGGCTTGCGGCATAGTTGCCAGCTGCCTTGGCTGATCCTGTGCCACCTGGCGTTGCCCTGTGAAATCTTTTTGTAATTAACAGTTTTATCGGTTTTGTAAATCCAGCAGGGTAGTATGGGCCGCTGGGTGATAGTATTACCATAAATTTATATGTTGCACTGGGATGAACCCCTAATGAATCCTGTGTTGCAAAGATAAACGGCCTTATGTAGAGCGATGCTCCCTCCTGATGAGGAAACCACAGCCTGTCAACATCGATTAAGGCATGTATTGCCTCAATTTGAATTTCCTCTGGTATATGCGGGATACACAAAATTTCAGCAGAGTGGTTCATCCTTTTTGCATTCTTGTCAATTCTGAATGTATAGATTTCTCCATCATCATGCATAAATGCCTTTGCGCCTTCAAAGATTGCCTGTCCGTAGTGCAAAACTATAGCACCTGGTGATATTGCGACATTATCGTAAGGAACTATGCGCGGATTAGTCCACTGGCCATCCTCATAATCCATGATAAACATGTGGTCTGTGCGCAAAAGTCCAAAGGGAAGGGGTTTGTCCGGTTTAAACTGCTCTGAGCGCCTTTGCGATGCAGGTTTTAGTTGGTATTTTATCTCCATTTTAAACCTCCATAAATTTTCCCCAATAATAGATTAAAGCAGGCAATTGTCAAGAATTAAAAAGCCGTAAGTTTTTTTGTTGCCTTTTTTATTAGGAAAACTGTTGGTATAAGCAAAATAAACAGAATTGAACAGAAATAGAAAGCATCGTTGAAGGCAAGCATATATGCCTGCCTTAGAAGTTCTTTGTATATTACAGTATAGCTGCCCATCAATGAGTGAATATGTGTGTTGAGTATATCCACAGCCTGCCTGAACGGTTCGTTTAAATCCGTTAGATTCTCAACAAGTCTTTCCTGGTGGAATTGGGCTCTTCTTGTTAAAATCGTCATAACAATTGCCGTGCCGAAACTGCCACCAATATTTCTGATAAAATTAAACAAACCGCTTGCCACACCCATATCTTTGTTTTCTATATTGGCAAATGTAGCAGCAGCAAGAGGTACAAAGAATAACGATATTGCAAAGCCCTGAAGCGCCCTTGGCATGATAACGCTTATAAAATCAGCCTGAAGGTTAAAGTGAGCCATTATATCAACGGCAAAGGCATTTATTAAAAGACTGCCTAAAAGAAGCTTTCTTGGGTCAAATCCTCTTTCAAGGAGTTTGCCTGTTAAGGGCATGCCAATTAGTGTTGTTAGAGCACCCGGCCCAAGCACAAGGCCTGCCAAAAAAGCCGTATAGCCCATAAGGTTTTGCAGATAAAGTGGCAAAAGCACTATCGTTCCAAAGAAACCAAAAAAACCCAAAAACATAACTATATTGCCGATAGAGTAGCTTCTGTCTTTAAAAATTCTTAGATTTATCAAAGGTTCATCGGTTGTCAGCTCCCTGTATATTAAAAACACAAAACCTATAAATGATATAACCGCCAGATAACTGATAAACGACGATTCAAACCAATCTTTTCTTTGACCGTTATCAAGCAATATCTGCAGAGAGCCTACTGCAATAGCTAAAAAAGCCATGCCGGGATAGTCGATTTTACCAATTTTCTGATTTTTTATATAGTCGGGATCCTCTACAAATAACTCTATCAAAAGCAGTGATAGTAAACCTACAGGAATGTTTATAAAGAATATCCACCGCCAGCCCCAGTTATCCGTTATCCAGCCACCCAGCACAGGTCCAAGTATTGGTCCAACAACAACACCCATGCCAAAAACGGCCATTGCCATTCCTCGTTGCTCTTTTGGGAAAGATTCAAGAAGAATAGCCTGCGACAGAGGCTGAAGGCCGCCACCAGCTATACCCTGCAGGAATCTTGCTATAACTAACAGTAAAAACGACGGAGTATAGCCGCAAATAAAGGAAAAGATTGTAAATAAAGCTATAGAGAAGAGCAAAAAACGTTTCCTGCCAAACTTTATAGCAAGCCAGCCTGTCATCGGTATAATTATTGCGTTTGAAACCATGTATGAGGTCAAAACCCAGGTGGATTCATCAAGACTGACGCTAAGACCGCCTCTGATATGTGGCAAACTGACATTAACAATTGTTGTATCAACGATCTCCATCAATGTGGGAAGTATGACAGATAAAGCGATAATCCACTTATTTGTTTGCTGCCTGTTTTCCATGGGTTCCAACTAATACAACGGTTGTTGCAGACATGCCAACTCTCATAGGCACTTCTGGGGCTTTGTCAAACACAATCTTGACAGGCACCCTCTGGACTACCTTTATCCAGTTGCCGGATGCATTTTGCGGTGGGAAAAGGGAAAATACCTCGCCTGTTCCGTATTGAATACTTTTGACATGACCGTAGAAGGTTTTTGATGGGTAAGCATCTATGGAAATCTTTACCCTATCGCCAATTTTAATTTTGTTTAGCTGGGTTTCCTTGTAGTTAGCCACAATCCAAGCGCCGTTTTTTGGCACAATTGCACATATTGGCAGTGCGGGTGAGACAAATTTGCCCACTTCTATGCTTTTTTTTGTAATGTATCCATTATGAGGGGCTTTTATGAGTGTATAGCTTAGATTGAGTTTTGCGCTATTGAGTTTTGCTTTAGCTGCATCCAGTGCTTTTTTTAGGCTGCCTAATGAGGCTTTTGCTTGATCAATGGCTGCTTTATTGGCTTTGAGTTGAGCTTTTAAAACATTTAGGGCCGTTAAATATTTTTCGTATGCGTCTTTTGAGATTACCTTTTTTGTGAATAATCGTTTTGCCCTGTTAAAATCCCATTGAGCCTTTTTGATGCGTGCCTGGGTTAGCTGGGTCTGGGCTTGTGATTGTTTTAATAATGCCTCTGCTTCTTTGAGTTTTGCTTTATATAGGCTAACTTCGGCCTCTGCTGCCTCAAGGGCTATTTTGTAGGGTTTTTGGTTAATTACCGCAAGTAGTTGCCCTTTTTTAACATACTTATTGTTGTCTATTAGAACCTTTGTAATGCTGCCAGAAACCTTTGGATTTACCCAGTAAATATCGTTTGTTATGTATGCATCATCGGTTGATATATGTGTGCTTTTGTATCTCAAAAATACTATTACACCTATGGCAAATAAAATAAAAACTCCGAGGGCAATGAGTTTTTTGTGCTTCATCTTTTTTTCTCCTTATCAAAGTATTCTATGGCGTTATTGGCAAGTTTTTGAAGGATAGTGCGAATCTCCTTTTTTTGCTGTTCATCAAAACCTTTAAGTAAAATTTCATCCCACATAAAACCTTTTTGCCATAAAGCATCCCTGATTGTTAATGCCTTGTTTGTTGGATAGAGTCTGTGGTTACGCCTGTCTTTTGAATCCTTTTCCTTTTTTATAAATCCCTTAAGTTGAAGTGTTTTTACGGCTCGTGCAGTTGTGCTTTTGTCCATTTTTAATAGGTTTGATAACTCTTCCTGTGTTATTGCAGGATTGTCAACAATGTTTATTAAAAAGGGTAGTTGCCCTGCATTAAGATTATGTAGTTTTAGAAATGAATTGGCATACATAAGCGAAAACCTATAAAGAATAGAAATCCATTTAGCTAAAGGTTCATTTGCCATCCGACAGTTTATAGCAAAAAAAAGTTTCATTTGCAACTAATTTAAATTTTTTGTATTATTTCAGCACGCTATAGTGGGTATTTTATAAAAAATTGAATTTTTAAGTGAAAAGATGTATTGTTTGAATTGTCATTTTTATTAAAAAAAAATATTACTTGACAATTGAAGAGATGGTGTATATATTTAAGGAACTTAAATTTTAAAATTGGAGGTTTAAGATGATGAATATTAAAGAGATGTTATACTCAAGAAATCTTAAGGCAACACCGCAAAGATTGGCTATACTCAACGAGATTATTAGAGCCGGGCATATCGACCTTGACACCATCTATAAAAATATTTCAAAGAGTTTTCCATCGATGTCGCTTGCCACGGTGTATAAAAACATCCACACATTAAAAGAGCATGGTATTATTAAAGAGCTTGCCATAAGCGGTGCAAAAAATAAATACGAAATCGCCGAGCAGAAACCCCATCACCATCTTATCTGTAAGGTGTGCGGGGATGTGATAGATATTGAAGTGGATACGAGTTTTCTTAATCAGCAGCTTAAAGAGCTTAAGGATTTTGAGGTATCCAATTGCGATATCTACTGCTACGGTGTATGCAGCAAATGCAGAAATAAATCAGATAGCTAAAGCCCTTTTTAGATAATAAGAGGTGTAGGTTTTAAAGTTTAAAGCCACATCCTCTGGGCTTCCATAGGCAACTACTCTGCCACCGTTATCGCCGCTTTCTGGCCCAATATCGATAATGTAGTCTGCGTTTTTTAAGATGTCTAAGTTGTGCTCAATAACTATGACGCTATTTGATTTTTCAACAAGCCTTTTTAAAACGGCAATTAATTTTTTTACATCGTCGGCATGCAAACCTATAGATGGCTCATCAAGAAGATATACGGTATGTCCACCCGGCGGCGTGATAAGATATTTGGCTATCTTAACCCTTTGAGCCTCACCGCCTGAAAGCGTTGTGGCAGGTTGACCCAATTGAATATATCCCAATCCCACATCCCTTAGAACTTCAAGTTTCTTTTTAATTTTTGGAATGTTTTCAAAGAATTCATAGGCCTGATTAACCGTCATCTGCAACACATCGTAGATATTTTTGCCCTTGTAATAAACAGAGAGCGTGGATTCGTTGTATCGTTTGCCGTTGCATACATCGCATTTTACATAAACATCAGCCAAGAATTGCATCTCTACCTTTATGTAGCCTTCACCCTTACATTTTTCACATCTACCACCCCTGACATTGAAGCTAAATCGTGATGGTGTAAAGCCTTTGATTTTTGCATCCTCGGTCGAGGCAAACAGTTCTCTGATATCTGTAAAAACAGAGGTGTATGTGGCTGGATTGGAGCGGGGTGTTCTGCCGATGGGCGATTGGTCGATCTTTATAATTTTGTTGATTTTTTCTATGTTTTGGATTGATGAGCAGTTTTTTGGAGATAAACCCGATTTTAATCTTATTGCATCGTTGTAAAAACAATCAAATAGAAGGCTGCTTTTGCCGCTTCCTGAAACACCGCTTATACATACAAAAACACCAAGGGGGATATCGACATCGATGTTTTTAAGATTGTGAACTGAGGCGTTTTTTATTCTAACAAAATCCTTAGGCTTTGATCTTTTTGATGGTGTGGGGATTGATAGTCTGCCGCTTAAGTATTTTCCAGTTAAAGATTTGGGATTTTGCTTGATTTCTTCAAGACTACCAGCTGCGACTATAAAGCCGCCGCCTCTGCCGCTTTGAGGTCCCATATCGATGATGTAGTCAGCCGATTCTATGATGTTAAAATCATGCTCCACAACAACAACTGTGTTATCGTTTTCCTTTAATTTTTTTAATGTATCTATTAGTTGCTGGGTGTCTTTGGGGTGTAATCCTATCGAAGGCTCATCCAGTACATAGGTTATGCCGCTTAAGCTTGAGCCAGCCTGTGTGGCAAGTCTTATACGCTGAGCCTCACCCCCTGAGAGAGTTGATACGCTTCTGTTGAGCGTTAAATAATCCAGCCCTACCTCTATCAAAAAACCCAATCTGTTTTTGATTTCGCTCAAAATGCGGTTTGCTATTTTCCTTTGTGTCTCATTTAATGTTTTTTCAACCTCGATGAAGTATTCCAATGCATCTTTGGCATTTAGCTTTGTGACTTCCATAATATTTTTTGAAAGAATTTTTACAGATAAACTCTCTTTGTTGAGTCTATCTCCTTTGCAGGTTGGACAAACGATTTCTTTCATAAGCGATAGAATTTCTCGTTTAACCGTTGAGCTGTCTGTTGTGGAAAACTGCTCCAGAACGGCATTTATAACACCTTTCCATGGCTTTCTGATAGTATTTTCGCCTATTTTATACTCAACAATTTCACCCGGCATTCCAAACAGTATTATATCTTTGTGCCTTTCGGGTAGCTCCTCAAAGGGCGTATAGATATCTATGCCAAACTTTAAGCATGCCTTTATAAGAAACCTTCTGTAAAAATAGTAACGCGGTCTGCGCCACAGTTTAACAACGCCTTCTCTTACAGATAGGCTTTTGTCTGGCATTAGCTTGTCTATATCCAATTCATGTTTTATGCCAAGACCAGAGCAGTCTGGGCATGCTCCCAAGGGTGAGTTAAATGAAAAACTTTGTGGTGTAATTGGTTTGTAGTTTATACCGCAATAGGGACATGAAAAATGCTTGCTGAAAAGCTCCATCTTTTGTGTGTCTATATCAAATATATTAACCATTCCGCCGCCGATTTTTAAAGCAAGCTCAACAGCCTCGGCGATTCTGTTTTTTGCCTGCTGCTTTACCTTTAGCCTATCAACTACAAGGTAGATATCGTGCCATTTATTTTTATCAAGCTCTATATCTTCCTCAAGCAGCCTTTCTGTGCCGTCTATAATAACCCTGACAAAACCCTCTTTTTTGAATTTCTCCAGCTCATTTTTAAATGTGCCTTTTTTGTGAACTGCTATCGGTGCAAGGATCAAAAGCTTTTTACCCTCCATTGAGGCTATTGTGTTTACGATGGTTTGAGGGTCCTGTTTTGAGATTTTTCTGCCGCAGTTGTAGCAATATGCCTCGCCAACATGGGCAAACAGAAGTCTCATATAATCGTAGATTTCTGTAACAGTTCCCACAGTTGATCGAGGGTTTGCCCAGATGCTTTTCTGGTCTATGCTGATTGCTGGAGTGAGTCCTTCTATCGCATCTACATCGGGTTTTTCTATCTTTTCTAAAAACTGGCGTGCATAGGAGCTTAGAGATTCAAGGTATCTTCTTTGTGATTCTGCGTATAAAACATCGAAAGCCAATGTAGATTTGCCGCTGCCCGATGGGCCTGTGATAACCGTAATTGATGATTTAGGAATTTCAACATTTATGTTTTTTAGATTGTGAACCCTTGCACCTATGATCCTGATCGATTTCATCTAAAAGCTATCGTATTCCTCATCTTCAGCAAACTCTTCTTTTTCGCTGAATTCTATCTCTTCCTTGGCATTGTAGATATTCTGCGTATCAGCATCCTTTGCAAGGCTTCTGAAGGATGTGGTTTTGCCGTCAAATTGCAACTTTACAGTGCCCTGAGGTCCGTTTCTCTGTTTTGCTATAATGATTTCTGCAACGCCTTTTTCGGCTTTTTCCCTGCGGTAAACCTCGTCTCTGTATATAAACATGATCACATCCGCATCCTGCTCAATCGAACCTGATTCCCTTAAATCGGCAGGCGTTGGACGCTTATCCTCTCTTGTTTCAACGGCTCTGTTTAGCTGCGATAAAGCCATTACAGGAATGTTTAGCTCCTTGGCCAAGATTTTAAGTGAGCGGGAAATTTCTGAAATCTGCTGGGTTCTGTTTACAGATGAATTTTTGCCTTCAACAAGCTGCAGGTAATCTATAATCAACATATCGATGTTTTGTTCCATTTTGAGTTTTCGAGCCTTTGTGCGTATATCTATGGAAGTTAAAAGAGATGTATCGTCGATGAATATTTTTGCCTTTTTGAGTTTATCTATTGCCTTTACAACAGCTGCCCATTCTGCATCAGTGAGAAACCCTGTTCTTAGGTTATACATATCCACTTTAGACAATGTTGAGATCATTCTTAAAACAAGCTGTCTGGCTGACATCTCTAAAGAGAATATGCCGATATTTTTGTTGTGATCCAATGCTGCATTTACTGCAATATTCAAAGCAAAAGCCGTTTTGCCCATTCCCGGTCTGCCTGCGACGATTATTAGATCGCCTTCTTGAAAACCGTTTGTAAATCTATCAAGGTCGGGATATCCACTTGCCACACCTGTTATGACGCTTTTTCTATTTTTAAGTTTTGCTAAGTAGTCTAAGGTTTCCTCAACTAAATCCTCCGATGTTCTATAGCGAGTAGATCTGTTGCTAACTATTTCAAACAACCTTTTTTCTGCAATATTGAAAACCTCTTCTAAGTCCTCAGGCTCATCGTAGCAGATCGATGCAACCTCTGTTGACATGGAGATAAGTTGCCTTAGGGTGGATTTTTTCTTTATGATCGTTGCATAATGGATGATATTTGCAGGCGCCGGCAAAAACTCTATTAGACCCGTCAAATATGCAGGTGAGATTTTATCAGATAGGCCTTTTTCTTTGATTGCGTTTGATACGGTAACAAAATCAAACGGTATGCCTTCTGCATAGAGCTGTTTTAAAATAGAAAAGATTTCACCGTTTTTCTCATCAAAAAAGTCATTTTCATCTATGATTTCCATGCACTCGGATATTTTTGAATTGTCAAGAAAGAGAGAGCACAAAAGCGCTCTCTCGGCTTCTATTGCTTGTGGGTAGGCTCTAATTCCACTACTTTTCATCTAACGGTTCAACATTTACTGTAACTGTAGCTTTAATGTCTCTGAAGATTGCTATTTCGATCTCATAACTGCCAACATTTTTTATGCCACCTTCTGGAAGTCTGATGCTTTTTTTGTCAAATTCGGTTTTATCTTTAAGCTGTTCGTATATATCAGCTGCTGTTATCGATCCAAAAAGCTTGCCCTTTTCGCCAGCCCTTGCCTTGATTGTTATCTGAGTACCGTCCAATGCTGCTTTTATAGCTTCTGCCTGTT
Source organism: Hippea jasoniae (assembly GCF_000744435.1). Classification (NCBI taxonomy): domain Bacteria; kingdom Pseudomonadati; phylum Campylobacterota; class Desulfurellia; order Desulfurellales; family Hippeaceae; genus Hippea; species Hippea jasoniae. The sequence goes on along the minus strand of NZ_JQLX01000011.1, from coordinate 95,778 downwards.
TTATCTTCTTTTCTATCTTTCTTAAAATTGCTCTTCTTTTTTCCTCAACCAACTTAAGATTGGATTTTGTTGCAGCAAGTGCGTAGCCTTTGGGGATTAGATAGTTTACGGCATATCCATCTTTTACTTCTTTTATATCGCCTGCATATCCCAACTTTTCCACATCTTCAAGTAAAACGATTTTCATACCAGCCCCCTTAACCCTTGAGTTTCCTGCTGATGGTGAACGGCATTAAAGCCATAACCCTTGCCCTTTTGATTGCCTTTGTGAGCATTCTTTGGTGTTTTGCACAGGTGGAAGTGGTTTTTCTCCCCACTATTTTATATCTCTCTGTAACATATCTTGAGAGAAGCTCAACATTTTTATAATCGATTTCATCTATTTTATTTGAACAGAAATAGCAAACCTTCTTTTTTGGATATCTGAAGTATCTCTTTTTCTTTTTGTTGTTATCTGTCATTTAAAACCTCCCTAAAATGGTATATCTTCATCATCTTCTGTGGGTGGTGGCTCAAGATTATCCACCCTTTCTCTTGCTGAGAGAAATTGAAAATTGTTTAGAATTATCTCATGTTTTGAGCGCCTGTTGCCCGATGCATCCTCCCAGGTTCTGTATCTCAGCCTGCCTTCAAGATATATAAGAGACCCTTTTTTTAGATACTCGGCAACAATCTCAGCCTGCCTGCCAAAGGCTATAACATCAACGAACAGTGTTTCCGTCTTTCTATTACCCTGCTCGTCTTTTCCAAGAGGCGTGTTTACAGCTATTCCAAATGTTGCAACACCTAACCCAGCAGGCGTGTATCTAAGCTCTGGATCTCTTGTTAGGTTGCCTATGAGCAGAATTTTATTGAGATTGGCCATCTGAATTCTCTTCTTTTTGCTTTTCTTCTGTGTATTTACTTATGTCTTTCTTTAACATGTAGGTTGTTAAAAATCTCAATACATTTTCCTTAATTCTCAAATACTCCTCAATCTTTTTGGGTAGCTCTGGGGCACTTCTGTAATGAACCAGAATGTAATAGCCCTGTTTGAATTTTTTAATCGGATAGGCAAGATTGCGCTTCTGCCACACCTCGTTTTTTAAAACTTCGCCGCCGCCGTTTTTGATTCTTGCAGCCACATCCTCCATAAACTCCTTAATCTGTTCTTCGGTTAACTGCGGCTGCAACACATAAAGCAACTCATAATACCTCATACAAACCCTCCTTCTGGACTTTTGGCCTTCTGCTAAATGCAGAAAGCAAGGTTATAGCCTTACAATGATATATAAAAATCACCAAAAATCAACGCTAAATTTTAGTTAGCCATAGGTGTTGCAGCAAGGCTAAAAAAATAGCACTCCATATTTTCCTTGTAAAACAACTTTGCTATCTCGTTAACGGTTGAGCCAGTTGTAAAAACATCATCAACAATCAGTATTGTCTGCTGTCTGGGTAGCTTTAAAAGCCTAAAAGCCCCTTTTAGGTTTGTTTTTCTCTCTTTAGCAGTCAACCCCACCTGATGCTTTGTTTGTTTAATTTTTTCTACACAGTCAAAGCAGATATTAAAGCCGATAATCTGTTTTAGTTTTTTTGCTATTAAAACGGCCTGATTGTAGCCACGCATTCTGATATCTTTTTTGTGCATCGGTACCGGTATAATGCAGGCTGATTTTAGTGGAATGGTTTTTAAAAGTTTAGAGTATTTGTCCATGATATTTATAAGCTGAGGCATCTCATAAAACTTTATAAACTCGATAAGCTTTTTTACATTTTCGTTGTTGTAATTGAAAATCGTAAAACCGCGCCTGAAAAAACGGCTTTTTTCTTCAAGGCAATTTGAGCAGATAGAATTTTTTACAGGCACTGGACGGCCACAAATCCTGCATCTGAAAAACCTTGAAGGTAGTTTGCTTAAACAGTCATTGCAGACCAGACCATCCGTTGGTCTGTTGCATAAAACACATCGGGATGGGAATATGGTGAAAAGTATCTCACTTGCCGGATTCAACAACCTTTCTACAGGCTATGCAATACTTAGCCGTTGGCTTTGCCTTCATTCGCTCCATTTCTATTTCTTTGCCGCATCGTTTGCAGATGCCGTATGTGCCTTTTTCTATATCAAAAAGCGATTCTTCAATCTCCTGCAGATGAAATCTATCACGCTCAATCAGGTCATAAAGAATCTGCCTTGAATACATGGCACTTGAAAAATCACCCTCATCACCCTTTACCTTAATGGTATTAACCTTTTCAAGGTTTTCTTTCATCCTTGCTGTAATCTCTTTTTTTAAGCTAATCAATCTTTCTTTCAGTTCGTTTAGTGTGGCGGCATCCATATCTTCCTCCACTAAGTTAGCTTATGCAATAATCCTTATTTTTGATTTTTTGTCAAGAGTTTTTATAATGGTGTTGATTTTAAAAAAATGTTGTATTAGGATGGTGCTATGAAAAAAGTTATCACAATCCTGCTTCTTGCTATGCTTTTTGGGCTTTACAGCTGTGGGCATAAAACCAATATCGTGCCCCCACAAAGCCATATAACTTTTAGCCACTAAAAGGAGCATTTTATGAAACCCATAATTGTTATTGGAAGTGGTGTAGCTGGTCTTAGAGCTGCAATTGAGCTTTTAGAAAACGGCTGCGATGTGTTGCTGTTTGCAAAAGATGAGCTTAATTACTGCAATACAGATAAAGCCCAGGGTGGAATCGCCGTTGTTTTAAAAGAGGATGATTCCTATGAGTCACACATAGAGGATACGCTTAAAGCCGGGGCTGGTTTGTGCAAGAAAGAGGCTGTAGAGCTTCTTGTAAAAGAAGGCCCCAAAAGGATAAAAGAACTCATATCTATGGGCATAAATTTTGATAAAAAAGAGGATGGGAGCCTGGATTTTACAAAAGAGGCAGCGCATTCAACAAACAGGATAGTTCATGCATTGGGTGATGCAACAGGTCATGCTGTTGAGCAGACATTGATAGATAATTTAAAAAAGTTTAACTCAATTGAGATTTTTACACACAGACAGCTAAGCAGATTTTATGTTGAAGATGGCAGGATTTTTGGAGCGCTGTTTTTAAATACAAAAACAAATGAGTATGAAGTTTATTATGCCGATGCTATTGTTGTTGCAACAGGAGGCTATGCAGCAATTTATAAAAACACAACAAACCCACCCATCACAACAGGTGATGGTATAGCGGCGGCTTTTATGAGTGGGGCTGTGGTTGAGGATATGGAGTTTGTCCAGTTTCATCCAACAGCGCTGAAAAGATACAACACTCCGCAATTTTTGATTTCTGAGTCGATGAGGGGTGAGGGTGCTATTCTATTGAACGATAAAGGCGAGCGTTTTATGGAAAAATATCACAGATTGGCTGAGCTTGCACCGCGGGATGTTGTTGCTCGCTCAATTATTTTTGAAATGGAAAAACGCGGCATCGATAAGGTTTATTTAGATGCAACTAAAATGGGTGAGGATTTTTTAAAAAAGAGATTTCCCACCATATACAACGAGTGTTTAAACTACGGCATAGATATTTCAAAGGAGGCAATTCCTGTTGCACCGGCTGCACACTACACAATGGGGGGAATCCAGAGCTTTCTTGATGCATCAACATCGATTAAGGGTTTGTTTGTGGCAGGAGAGGCAGCCTGTAGCGGGGTTCATGGTGCAAACAGGCTTGCAAGCAATTCGATTTTAGAGGGACTTGTTTTTGGTAAGATTGCAGCAGATAGTGCTCTTAAGTTTGCAAAAAACAACCCAACGGGTGCTGTTGCTATACAAAAGCCTGATTGTGTTGAGTGTGATAGAGCTGCTTTGAGGAATAGAATAGAGGATTTGAAGGAAACAATATGGAATAAATTGGGTGTGATAAGACGCATAAAGCAGATGGAAGAAATCCTGCAGTGCAGCTGGGCGTTGTTTAGTAAGCATAATGTTGATTATAACTGTAGTGAGGGTATAACATTGCGCAATATGGCTTTGCTTGCCTCCATTATTGCTTTTGCTGCTTTGAAAAGAAAGGGTAGCGTTGGTGCCCACTACTGTGTTGACACTCCACATGCCTACGACAACAAACAGCATATACCTTTTAGAATTTCAGATTTAGAGGAAGAGTTATGAATGTTGTGGATACAATCGGTAATACGCCACTTATAAAGCTAAAAAATGGAATTTTTGCAAAGCTTGAGTATTTTAATCCCACAGGTTCGATAAAGGATAGAACAGCCTGGGGGATGCTTTCTGATGCAATGAAAAAAGGTAGCCTCAATAGAGCAAAAGGTATTGTTGAGCCCACAAGTGGCAACACAGGTATTTCACTTGCTTTTCTTGGAGCGTATTTTAACATCCCTGTCAAGATCGTTATGCCAGAAAACATGTCAAGGATGCGCATAAGGATGATGGAATCATTTGGTGCTGAAGTGATCTTAACAGATGCAAAAAAGGGTATGAGTGGCAGCATAGAGGTGGCAGAGCAGTTGCAAAAAGAGGGTTTTTTATTTCTCAACCAATTTTCCAATCCAGCAAATCCTGCAATTCATTATGAAACCACGGCAGATGAAATCATCTCTGCAATAGAGGTGGATATTTTTATCTGCGGCATTGGCACAGGTGGAACATTTAGCGGTGTTGCAAAGAGACTGAAAGAAATAAACCCATCCTGTATGTGCGTGGCTGTTGAGCCTGAAGGCAGCGCTTATCTTAGCAGGGGTGTTAAGGGTTTACATAAGATTCAGGGGCTTGGTGCGGGTTTTAAGCCCGATGTGCTTGATGAGTCTTTGATTGATGAGATTGTGGCTGTGGGGGATGATGAGGCGTTGGCCAACTTTGATGAGTTATCAAAAGATGAGGGGATTTTTGCGGGTATTTCAAGTGGTGCTGTTTATGGTGTGGCAAAAGAATTCAAAAAACGCTATTCAGATAAAAATATCCTGATAATTTTCCCCGACTCTAAAGATAGGTATATGGAGTTATGATTGAAGAAAGAATCGGTTATTCATTTAAAAACAGAGAGCTTTTAAAAAGGGCTTTAACACATCGCTCTTTTGTTAAGGATAGAAAGCTATCAAATGAACAGCTTGAGTTTTTAGGCGATGCTGTGCTTGAGCTTGCCATAACAGAGTTTTTGATTAGCAATTTTCCCGATATAGATGAAGGGAAACTATCAAAAATAAGGGCAGCAAGCGTCAATACAAAAACACTTGCCGCCATCGGCAGAAAACTAAAACTTCCTGAGTATATTCTGGTTGGCAGAAGCGAACAAAAAGAAGGCATTGTAAACAACGACCACATTATAGAAAACACATTTGAGGCGATTGTTGGTGCTATCTATCTTGATGGTGGATTTGAAAAGGCGAAACGTTTCGTCGAAAATATGCTTGGTGAAACGGTTAAAAAGATCGTGGCAAACGGTATTATTTTTGACTATAAAACCTATCTGCAGGAGATTACGCAGAAGGCGTTTTCCTGTCTTCCTGAGTATGTCATTGTTAAAGAAGAGGGTGAGGAGCATAATAAAACTTTTTATTGTGATGTGTATATAAATTCGGTAAAATATGGTTCTGGCTGTGGAAAAAGCAAAAAGGAAGCCGAGAAAAACGCAGCAAGGGAAGCTGTGAAAAAATTGGAGAAAAGAGATGTTTAAGTCTGGATTTGTTGCCATCATAGGCAAGCCGAATGTGGGAAAATCTACCCTGTTAAATGTTTTAATAGGCGAAAAAATAGCTATAGTTTCACCAAAACCGCAGGCTACAAGAAAGTCTGTTAAGGGCATTTTAACAGGTGAGGAGTATCAGATTATATTTGTGGACACACCCGGTGTGCATGAAAGTTCAAAGAAACTCAATCAGGTGATGAAAAAGTATATAGATGAAGCGCTTGAGGATTTTGATGTTGCAATTGTGATGACCGATAACAAGGGTGAGTTTGACGAGGTTTTGGAAGAATATCTTAGGCAGATTAAAAAGAAAAATAAAAAGTCTATTTTGATTGTTAATAAGATAGATTTGATGGATAAAGAGACTATAGAGAAAGTGAAAAAGCCGTTTTTGGAGCGTGTGAAATTTGATGAGGTGCTTGAGGTGTCTTTGCTTAACTTGCCAGATGCAAAACAAAAGATCCTTGAGGCTATTTTAAAGCTACTGCCAGAGGGACCAAAATATTACGATGATGACATAATAAGCACCGAAACGGAGCGTTTCATTGTAGCCGAGATTATAAGAGAAAAGATTATGAATAACATAGGCGATGAGATACCGTATCAGGTTGCAGTAGTTGTTGATGAGATGAAATTTAGAGAGGAGAAAAATCTTTATTACATAAAAGCAAATATTATTGTTGAGAAGCGCACCCATAAAATGATTATTATTGGTGCAGGCGGAAAAATGATAAAGGAAATTGGCAGGCAGGCAAGAGAAGAGATAGAGGCTTTCTTAAACAGCAAGGTTTATCTTGATTTGTGGGTGAAGATTAAAGAGCACTGGACAAAGAAGCAGCCGCTCATCGAAGAATACATAGATCCGAGGTTTTGATGGATAAAACAAAAGAGCATGCAGATACCCGTATTATAGTGCAAAGTGTAAGAAAATTTATAAGAAAAGAGGCTATTGATAATGTAAGAAACATTTTTAACAAACTGCATCCTGCCGATATAGCAAAGGTTATACAAAACCTGACCCCAGATGAAAGAATTGTGGCAATTAAGGCTATAGATGATTTAGAGCTCAGAGCAGAGGCTATTGAGTATCTTGATGACTACAGAATGGCTGCAGATATTTTAGCTGCTTTTGATGATAAAGAGGCAGCGAGGATTCTGCAAAGCATCTCTATTGATAAGGCCGTTGATATTTTTGAAGAGTTGGATGAGGAGTTTGCCGACAAGGTTCAACAGCATTTTGATGCCGCCTTTAAGGAGGAGATCTCAAGCCTTTCAAGGTATCCTGAGGATACCGCTGGCGGCATAATGAACCCCGATTTTTTTGCTATAGATAAGGATTTAACCGTTGAAGAGGCACTGGAAAAGATCAGACAGGCAAGCAAAGAAAAAAAGATCATTTATGTGTATGTAATAGATAAATTTGGCCACTTAATAGGCGTTGTTACGCTCAGGGCTTTGATTACAGCTGATAAAAACGAAAAGATTGAGAACATCACAAATACTAACATAATTTCTGTAAGAACCGATATGGATCAGGAAGAGGTTGCGCGTCTTGTTGAAAAATACGACCTGTTGTGTGTGCCTGTTGTTGATAATAAAAACAGGCTTGTGGGTATAATTACAGTTGATGATATTATCGATGTTATCAGGGAAGAGACGACAGAGGATATCTACAAGTTAATCGGTACATCTGAGGAGGAGTTTGAAGAGACAAGTATCTTTAATATCATAAAATACAGGGCGCCATGGTTGATTATGAGCTTGATTGGTGAATCTATTTCTGGAAGCGTACTTAAATTTTTTGATGGCACATTAAAAACGGCTATATCACTGTCGTTTTTTATGCCGATGATTATGGCACTTGGCGGCAACACAGGGCAACAGTCGCAAACGATAGTTGTCAGGGCTTTAGCATTGGGAAAATTTGACGAAACAGGCATCTGGATAATCATAAAACGGCAGATTAAAACAGCTTTATCGATCGGTTTGTTGTTTGCTGTGCTGGGTTTTTTAATGGCGCTTGTTTTTCAAAGAAATCCCGCTTTGGCCGTTGTTGTGGGTAGCTCTATGTTTCTGTCGATGTTTCTGTCAACCATGATAGGTGCCATGCTACCGGTGGGATTGAAAAAACTCAACATAGACCCGGCTGTTGCGGCAAGTCCGTTTATATCGGCAATGAACGATATTATGGGACTTCTGATATATTTGACTATAGCAACATTAACGATAAAGTATTTTGAGGTTAAGTTATGAGGCTGTTTGGTACAGATGGTATAAGAGGAAAAGCAAATGTTTATCCACTTGTGGGTGATGTTGCCTACAGGCTTGGTAAGGCGCTTGTTTTTGCACTGGATGGTTCTACAAACAAAAAAAGAAAAATAATCATAGGAAAGGACACAAGGCTTTCTGGATATATGCTTGAGAGTGCCATAACAAGTGGCGTTGTATCAATGGGGGCAGATGCTTATCTTGTTGGTCCCATGCCAACCCCTGCAATTGCCTTTTTGGTTAGAAGTATGAGGGCAGATGCAGGCGTTGTAATATCTGCAAGCCACAATCCTTATGAGGATAACGGTATTAAGATTTTTTCAAATAAAGGTTTGAAGCTTACAGATGAGCTTGAGGAAAAGATAGAGGAGTTTATCTTATCAGATGCGCTTGATACAAAGGGTGCTGTGGGAAGCAGGATAGGAAGGGCCTACAGAATCAGGGATACGCTGGGTAGATATATCGTTTTTGCAAAGGATACGCTTCCCTATAGCGTTTCGCTTGAGGGTTTAAGGATTGTGCTTGATTGTGCAAACGGTGCAACATACAGGGTAGCGCCGATGATTTTTGAAGAGCTTGGGGCTGAAGTGATAGCAATAAACAATCAGCCAAACGGCACAAATATTAATGAAAAGTGTGGCTCAACCTATCCACAGGCGATTATCGATGCAACAAAGCTATACAGGGCTGATGTGGGTATTGCCTTTGATGGTGATGGTGACAGGGTTGTTATGGTGGATGAAAAATATGAGCTACTCGATGGCGATATTTTGCTTGCCATTCTTGCAAAGGATATGAAAGAAAAGGGCAGGTTGAAGGGAAACGCTGTTGTTGGCACAGTTATGACCAATTACGGACTTGAGAAATATTTAAATGAAATGGGCGTTGAGCTAAAAAGGGTTGGTGTGGGTGATAAATATATTGTGCAAAAGATTATTGAAGATGATCTGAATCTTGGCGGTGAGCAGTCAGGTCATATTGTATTATGGGATTACAATACAACTGGCGATGGCATAGTTACAGCTTTGAGCGTGCTTTCTGTTATGCAAGAAAAAAAGGCAAAACTATCTGAACTTAAAAAAGGTTTTGAAAGGGTACCCCAAAAGACGGAAAATGTGTTTGTTAAAGAAAAAATTCCGCTTGAGGAGGTTGATGAGCTTCAGGATGCAATAGATGCAGCAAAATCCAAACTATCAGGCAACGGAAGGATTGTGGTAAGATATTCAGGCACAGAACCGCTGTTGAGAATTACCGTTGAGGCTTTCAGCGAAGATTTAATGAATGATGTATTGGGTGAGCTTGTTAAAGTGGCAAAAAAACAACTTGGAGGATAGGAATGAAAAAAATTTTTATTGTATTTGCGGCGGTTTTTTTATTTTCTGCTTTGGCTGAAGCCTATTCTATTGATATCAGGCTTGATTCTGTTTACTTTGATAACTCAACTACAACGAACCTATCAAACTATATAGGAAAAAAACCAACGCTTGTGATGTTTTTCTATCCCGATTGCGATCCCTGTCAGAAAGAGGCTTATGTAATCGATAGAGTCTATAGCTATTTTAGAGACAAAGTCCAGATAGTGGGTATAAGTTTAAGCAGGGATAGATATGACATTGGCGATTTTATCAAAGAACACCATGTTAAGTATCCTGTATGGCGAATTCACTCAAGAAGCGATCTAAAAAGTATAGGAGGCATACTTGCCACACCAACGGTTGTTATAATAAATAAGCAGGGTAAGATTGTTGCAAAATTTATAGGCAAAAGAAGCTTTTCTTGCCTAAAACAGATTCTTACAAATCTTGTGGAAGGGGTGAGGTAGATGTATAAGGTTGTGGTGTGCGATAACATATCTGAAAAGGGTATTGATATTTTAAAAAATGAAAAGGATATTGTTGTTGAAATAAAAAGCGATCTGGACAAAAAAGAGCTTCCAAAGCAGCTTGGCGATGCCGATGCAATTATTACACGCAGCTCAACCACCGTTGATAAGGAGTTTTTATCCTACTGTAAGAACCTTAAGGTTATAGGCAGAGCTGGTGTAGGTGTGGACAATATTGATTTGGATGAGGCATCAAAAAAGGGAATCGTGGTATTAAATATGCCCACGGGTAATACACTTGCCGCTACAGAGCATACCATGACCCATATGCTCAACTGTTTAAGATTTATGCCCAATGCTAATTATGAGCTTAAATATAAGCATATCTGGGATAGAAAAAAGTGGATGGGTATTGAGCTTTTTGGAAAAACCGTGGGTATTATAGGAATGGGCAGGATTGGTACGCAGGTGGCAATAAGGGCTATGAGTTTTGGTGCAAAGGTGATTGTTTATGACCCGTATATTCCCAAAGAAAAGGCAACCCGCATAGGTGCAAAGATTGTTGATAAACTTGATGAATTGATTGAAAATGCCGATATAATCACAATTCATACACCAAAAACCGATGAAACATACAATATGATCTCTTATGATGAGATTAAAAAGATGAAAAACGGTGTGATTTTGATAAACTGTGCAAGGGGCGGGCTGTACAACGAAGATGCACTTTATGATGGTTTAAAAAGTGGCAAAATCAGGGCTTTAGGTATAGATGTTTTTGAGAATGAGCCGCAGCCCAACCATCCTTTATTTGAATTTGATAATGTTTTTGTTACGCCGCATCTTGGTGCAAATACTTTTGAATCTCAAATCAGGGTTGCAGAGGGCATTGCCCGCTCTGTCATTGATGCTTTGAAGGGTAGAGGTTATGAAAATGCCGTTAATATAAAAATGGAGGATGAAGAGATCTCAGAAATCGGCAGGCAGTTTTTGGGGCTTGCCGAAAGGATGGGTTCTTTTTTGAGCCAGTACACCAAGAGCTTTATTAAATGCATAGCAATATACCCCCACGGTGAGATAGAAAAAAACGCAAACTCCCTGATGCTTTTTACAACGGTTGGTGTTTTAAAAAATATTGTTGATGAGCATGTCAATTATGTCAATGCACCATATTTGATAGAAGAAAGAGGCATTAAAACACAAATTAAGCCGTTTGAGAGATCCACTGAGTTTAAAAATCTTCTTGTTATAGATATTGAATACGACGATGATAAACATATCGAAATAGGCGGTGCGGTGTTTGAGCCAAACAAAGCTCGAATTGTGTTTATGGATGGATTTGATATGGAGATAGAGCTTTCGGGCAATATAATTGTGTTTAAAAACCATGACAAACCGGGCATTATTGGTAAAGTTGGAGAGATTTTAGGCAGACATAACATCAACATTGCAGATTTCAGGCTTGGCAGAAGAAAGGATTTAGGGGAGGCTTTGTCGTTTATCAAAACCGACCAGGAAGTTGATGAGAATATTTTAAAAGAGATAATGCAGATAGATGGTGCAATCAGTATAGCAAAAGTAAAACTATAGTTATTATTCTGCTATTTGAAATACTGCGTTAAAAAAGTAATAGAATAGAGATTTTTGCTTTTTTGCTACAGTCTTTTATCAATTCTCTTCTATATAAAAAAGTTCTTTTTTGTTGAACAATAATAAATTATATGTTAAAGATTAAAAAAACACTTTAAGGGGGATTAATATGGAAAGTATCAGGGAGTTATTCAAATATGGACATGGACCATCAAGTAGCCACACGATGGGTCCTCAAAGGGCTGCTGAGGAATTTAAGAAACGATATCCACAGGCAAATTATTTTAAAGTTATACTTTATGGATCATTAGCGGCAACAGGAAAGGGTCATCTAACCGATGTTATAATCGCAAAGACACTTAAACCAGCCAAAGCCGATATTATCTTTAAACCGGAGATTTTTTTAGAAAAGCATCCAAACGGAATGGATTTTGAGGCTTATGTGGATGGCAAGAAAATAGGAGAAACCTGGAGGGTTTACAGCGTAGGTGGTGGCACAATTAAGGATTTTACAGAAAAAGATGACGCCAAAGAAAGGGTGTATGATTTAAATAAACTCACCGATATTCTTAAATGGTGTAAAACAGAAGGCAAAGAGTTGTGGGAGTATGTTGAAAAGTGTGAAGGTGATGGAATATGGGATTTCCTTGCCGATATCTGGGAGAAGATGAAGGATACAATAGAAAGGGGGCTTGTTGCAGAGGGTGTATTGCCCGGAAGTTTGAAGTTGCCACGAAAGGCATCGTCATTTTATTTAAAAAGTAAGCAACTTAACGATGATTTGGCGGATAAATGCCTGCTTAGTGCATACGCCCTTGCAACATCTGAGGAGAATGCGGCAGGCGGCAAGGTTGTAACAGCCCCCACATGTGGCTCATCGGGTGTATTGCCAGCAGTGCTTAGATTTATGCAGGAGAAATATCAACTTCCCGATGAGTATATTTTAAAAGCATTGGCTATAGCGGGACTGATAGGTAATTTAATAAAGCATAATGCCTCTATAGCAGGCGCTGAGGTTGGTTGTCAGGGCGAGGTTGGTGCAGCTTGCTCAATGGCAGCAGCAGCTGCGGCAAAACTCAGAGGCGCAAGCCCACAAAAGATAGAGTATGCAGCAGAGATTGCTATGGAACACCATCTGGGTTTAACATGCGATCCAGTGGGTGGATATGTTCAGATTCCATGCATAGAAAGAAATGTTGTGGCAGCGTCAAGGGCAATAGATTCTGCCAATTATGCCTTTTTTTCAGATGGCACACACAGGATTAGCTTTGATAAGGTGGTGGATGCCATGATGAAAACAGGTAAGGATTTAAAAACAGCTTATAAGGAAACTTCAAAAGGCGGTTTAGCTGTAGAGATTAAATAAAATTGTATCTGGAGGGATTATGCTTACAAAAAAGATAAACAAATCTGAATTGGATGAAAAGAGTAGATATACAACTTTTACCTATGCAAAAAGGTGGGAGACAAAACCCATACCAAAATTTGAAATACCTGAGTCTTCCAGCGATTCAAGGGTGGTTTATCAGATAATTAAAGATGAACTAAATTTGGATGGCAACCCTTCACTGAACCTTGCAAGCTTTGTAACAACATGGATGGAGCCAGAGGCTGATATGCTTATGAAGGAAGTCGCAAATAAAAACTATGTTGATCAAGATGAATATCCCCAGACAAAAATAATACATGACAGAGTAGTTAACATGATAGCCAATATGTTTAATGCGCAAGAGGAGGCTGTTGGAACGGCAACTGTTGGCTCATCTGAGGCTATTATGCTCGGGCTTTTAGCTCACAAATGGTCATGGAGAAAGAGAAGAAAAGCATTAGGCAAAGATTATTCAAACCCCAATATCGTTTTTGGTGCAGATGTGCACTCATGCTGGGAAAAATTTGCGTTGTACTTTGATGTTGAAATGAGGGTTTCACCTATGAGAGAGGGGCACTATACTCTAACTAAAGAGGATGTAAAAGGCCTTATAGATGAGAACACAATTGCTGTAGGAGCTGTTGTGGGCACAACTTTTACGGGCCAGATAGATGATATCGAAGGCATCAATGATTATCTTATTGAAGTTAAAGAAAAAAAGGGGTGGGATATACCTATTCATGTGGATGCTGCAAGCGGTGGTTTTATTGCGCCGTTTGTTTATCCTGACCTGAAGATAGATTTTAGGCTTGAGAGGGTAAAGTCTATTAATACATCTAATCACAAGTTTGGGCTTGTCTATCCTGGGATGGGCACATTGATCTTTAGAAGCAGAGATGTAATACCTGAGGAGCTTATTTTTAATATAAACTACCTTGGCGGCACGATGGCAAATTACAGTTTGAATTTTTCAAAGCCCAGCTCTCAGGTAATCTTGCAATACTACAATTTTTTAAGACTTGGAAAAGAAGGCTACAAAAAGATCATGAATAATATTATGCAAAACGCTCACTATCTTGAGGATGAGCTACTACAATTAGGCGTGTTTGAAATTTTAACAGACACAAAATATCTGCCCGTTGTGGTACTTAGACTGAAGGATACAAGTGAATATACTGTTTTTGATATTTCAGAGCACTTAAGAAAATATGGTTGGATAGTGCCAGCCTACACCTTGCCGCCAGATGCACAACATATTGCTGTATTGAGGATTGTAGTTAGAGAAAATTTTAGCAGGGATATGGCAGAGATGCTTATAAAAGATATTAAAAATACACTGAAGGAGCTTAAAGCAACGGCAAAATGCAGAATAAAGAAACATCCTCAAGGGGACAAGAAGCAAAAACATAATCCTATTTGTTGAAATGGAATTTTAGTTTGTAGGTAAAAAATGAGTGGTTTAACAGGCTATATCATAACTGTGTTTATGGGGTTTGTTGCCATTATGAACCCGATTTTGAGTATATCTGCCTTTTTGGATTTAACAGAGGATAAAACCTATAAAGAGAAAAAACAGATAGCAAAAACAGCATCTATTGCTGCATGGCTTATAGTCGTTGTGTTTGTTGTTGGCGGTAAATATATCTTTGATATGTTTGATATAACGATTCCTGCATTCAAAATCGCCGGTGGCATTTTGGTGTTTTATGTAGGTTTTGAGATGCTAACATCTAATAAATCCTCTGTGCATAATACCCCGGTTAAAGGGGAAAATTCAAATGTTGCTATCTCACCCCTTGCAATACCGATACTGTCTGGTCCTGGCACAATTGTAACGGCCATGAATTTTGTTACTAAAACCGATTATCTGCATCTTACAATTGTCGTTGTTATATTCACCATAATGATAGTTATAACTTACTACTGTTTCCTTTTGAGTGATGTGATAATGAAAAAATTGGGTAGAAACCTCATGGCAGTTATAACAAAATTGATGGGTTTGATTCTTGCGATATTGGGCACAGAGGTTGTGACAGAGGGTATTAAGTTAACTTTTCATCTAAAATAAACCCTTAATGGGCTAAAATTACATCATCAGACCCATAGCATAGCTAAATATGACAATAATGCCGATTATAAGAAGAACAAGCAGGGATAAATCCCTTTTTAGATTGAAGCCTTTTTGGGTGTAAATGGTGTATAAAAACGGCACTACAAATATGAAGGCTGCAATTGACGGCGCACTTAAAAAGCCCAAAATAGACATAATCTCGATATTTGATATCGCTATAAGCCACAGGATAAAGAAAATTATTACAGATGAAATGGCGCTCAGTGTTTTTTGGCTTAAGTTATTGGCTTTTGATGGCTCAAGCTTGACCAACAACCACTTTGTGCCTTCGTTGAATGTTTCTAATGTTCCAAGAAACGCCCCTAAAAAGGAACTTAAAATCGCTGTTATAGGTATTATGGGCACGATATAGTGCCATATGCCGCTTTTGAAATGCTCAGAGAGTATATCCATAATGGATAGGTTTTGTTTTGCAGCCTCTGCAACGATGTGGTTGTTAACAGACAATAGGGATGAGAAGATAAAAAAGATTGTAAAAAATGTGATAAGGAGCGTGCTTAAGAATATGTTGTTTTTAACCTTTTCGTAAGCTTTAGAATTATCGTTGCAGCTTTTTTTGTAATACATGGTAAACGGCGATATTATCTGAGAGAAGTTCATCGAAAAAACTAAAATAGGGAAAATCATCAAAAGACCACGCACTATATCGAATAACGAGCCACCAAAATCTAAGTTTTTTATACTCCAGTGTGGGATTAAGTGAACAGATACGGCAAACAAAGCTACAACAAGAGGATAAACAACAAAAGACATTATTTTTAGCATAATCTTTTTATTTGTCATCATAATAACTATAGGGATTGCCAGAACAAGAAACGAAAACCACATTTTATTTGATAGGGCTGTTTTTGTTAAGCCAAACATCACAAGGGCATCGGAGACCTCCTTTGGCAGGCTGATGGCATAGGCTACAATAGCAGTAAAGCATGTGAGAAAATATATAATATTGGATGTAAGAGCTAATGAAGTATTAAACTTTAGATTAAAAATCTGCGTTATGTTGTAATCGGATTTTTCCTGTAGCACTATCCTTGCGATATTGAAACCTGAAAAATACATTACGGGGATGATGAACACAGAAGCGATTGTTAGAGAAATAACGCCGCTTATTGCAGCCTGAATGGGCAAAAACAGTATTCCAGCACCGATTGCCGTACCGAATATAACAAAAATCCACTCTATATCCCTGAAACTTATCTTTCTCATAAAACCACCCCTAACAATTTTACCCGGATTTTAAGGATATAATTAAGAGAAATCAAGAAAATAATTATATAAGGCTCAACAATTAATACTGTTGGTAAGAGACAATACAAAAGCATTCGATAAGAATAGGTTTTGAGACTGGTCGATTAAAAATCTCAAAAAAATTAAACTTTCTGTTTATACATCCGATTAACTATACAGAAGATTGAAAGAAAAGGAGGTGATGCCCTTTAGAGAGCATCTTTTGGGTTTTAAAGTTCGGGTTGGGGTTGCATGTTTCACTGATTAAAACTGTAAGGAGGTAAGCGATGGGATTAAGAATTAATACAAATGTAGCGGCTCAATACTCAGTTTACAACCTTGTAAACACAAACAACAAGCTTTCTCAGTCTTTAAACAGACTGTCCACAGGTTTGAGGATTACAAAGGCTGCAGATGATGCAGCAGGCATGACAATTGCAGACGGTTTGCAATTTCAGTCCAAAAACTTAGGTCAGGCAATTTCAAACGGTAATAACGCTATCAAACTCATCCAGATTGCAGATATGGCGCTTCAGAAATCTATCGACATCGTTCAGACAATCGCTCAAAAAGCAACGCAGGCTGCAAACGCCACAGAGGATCCAGCATCAAGAAAGGCGATTCAGGCAGAAATCAATAAGCTCATCCAGGAGGTTAACAACATTGCTGAAACAACATCCTACAAGGATACAAAGCTGCTTGATGGTACATTTACAAACAGAATAGTTCACATCGGCGCTTATATGAATCAAACTTTGTCTATAGGTGCTCAAAGAACGGCTGCAGACTCCATTGGATGGGTGGCAAATGGTACAATAACTAACAGTAACGGCTGGTTTAATTCTGAGCAGAAGGCTTCTAATACTTCTAATAATACCTTGACTTATAATGCTAACACTCACCTTGTTGAGCTTGTTGATAATGATCTTACAATAAACGGTGTTGCTGTAGGTCAGGATGCAGCGGGTATTAATAGGAATCAGCAGATTGATGCAAAAACATTTGCAGCAGCAATTAATGCAGTTCAACTGCAGACAGGTGGAGTAGAGGCAGAGGCTAAAACTACAGTCACAGGTAATGCAGCTATTACAGCTGGTGTAATTAATGCTGGTGATCTGTGGATAAACGGTGTCAATATAGGCCAGGTCAATGTAGGCGCCAATGATGCAAACGGTGCACTTGTTGAGGCTATTAATAAATACACCGATCAAACAGGTGTTGTTGCAAGTGTTGACAATCAGGGTAAACTTGTATTGACAGCAGAGGATGGTAGAAATATTGCTGTTGAGGTTAATGGTAATGCTGGTAATATAACAGGTCTTTCAACGCAAGAGACAACAGTGCAAGGTACTGTATCAACTATTTCTACTAACTTTAACTTCTACTTAAACGGCATACAAATAACGTTAGATGCTAATGTAAAAGCCACCAGTGCTGTTCAATCCATCAACCAGCAACTTGCTGCAGCAGGTGTTGATACAGACAAGATTTTTGCTGTTAAAGCCCCAGGCGGAAGTCATGGCTATGTAAAATTAGTTGTAAGAGATGGCGAAGATTTAAATATCTATGTAGCAAGCGGACAGGCTAAAGCAAGTCATCTAACTTTCATAGGTTTGGCTTCTGTTACCAAGAATCATGACACCTACTATCTTGCCAATAATTCGCATCATGGAACGATAACTCTAACCAATACGGATAATATCACTATCGGTGGAAATGATACAGGAGTTGCTGGTCTTGGCAGTGGTGTTATTGCACCAACAAAGAGACTTCAGGATGTTGATGTTACAACCACTAAGGGAGCTGAGCTTGCAATTAAGATAGCTCAATCTGCCTTGAGTGACCTTGATAAGGTAAGGTCTAATTTGGGTGCTATCCAGAACCAGATTCAGGCAACAGTTGAAAACATATCAATCACGCAGATAAACATTAACGGCGCTGAATCCACAATCAGAGATGTAAACTTCGCTCAAGAATCTTCAAACTTCTCCAAGCTTCAGATTCTTGCTCAGTCTGGTACTTATGCACTTGCTCAGGCAAATGCGGTTCAGCAGAATGTTCTAAGACTGCTTCAGTAAAAAACAGGGGGCTTAAAGCCCCCTTAATTTGATTTTGTAATTTGAGAGAGTTTTTCCATTAGCTGGTTATACTCTTTTATCATTCCCATCTCTTTATAACATAAAGCCAATTTTGTAAGTGTTTTTATTTTGTCATCTGAGTATTGCAGGTATTCTTCAAATGCCCTAAACGCCTTTTCATACTCTTCAAACTCATAATATAGATTGCCAAGATGGTCAAGAATGGAGGGTTTTAGATTTGGATTAAGCTGAATGGCTTTTTCAAGGTTTTCTTTTGCCTTTATATATTCCTCTTTTAAAAGGTATAGTTTGCCCAAAGCCATATAGACAAGTGCCTGATACGGTATAAGCTCTACTGCTTCGTTTAGGTATTTTTCTGCATCATCAAGCTTGTTTTTGTCCATACTGATGCTTCCAAGCAAAAACGGTATATCTCCGAAAGCTCCAGCTTTTTCATATAAAGAAAGCAAAATATCGTAGGCTTTGTCAAACTCTTCCTTTTTAACATACTCTATTGCTTCTGAATATTGTTCAAATAGTTCATTGTTTAGCTTAAGTTGTTCAAACAGAATATTTTGTTTTTTGATATTTTTTGTGGTTGTGCTCATCTGTTCAATAACATTGAGCCATTTTTTAAGATCTTTGTTGTCTGGCTCGTAATCAAGGGCTCTATTTAGAAGCATCTTTGCCTCTGTAAAGTTTTGAGCATCTGCTGCTTTTTTAGCAAGCACAAGATGGGATAGAACCATGTTTTTTTCAACATTGTAATCAAAAAGAGCTTTTTTGAGATCAGGTTTAAGCTCTAAAGCTTTTTGAAAGTTTTCAAGAGTCTCTTTATGCATAAACCTATTGAGGCTTAACAGCTTACCTTTTAGGTAGTATAGCTCTGCTTTTTCTGGATAGAGTTTTATAGCTTCATCTGCAAGATCTATGCCGTCGTAAATATTTTTAAAGTCGTAATAAATCTCAAGCAACTCTATAATGTTGTCGATTTTTTTTAAAAAGCGATTGGGGTTTTGTCTGTATTCCTTTTCTAATTTTAGTTGTCTGTAGAGTTTTGTGAGATGCTTTTTTACTTCTGTGGTTTTTGAACTTATGAGTTTGAAGTATTTTATAGCCTGTTTGATTCTTTTTGTGTTGTCCTGGCCTTCTATGTCGATTTCTTCTAAGTTGAACTCGTAAAATTCTTTAAAATAAAAATGAAAAACAGCCGATAGGAATGTTTTGTCATAGGTAATTTCGTCGTTTATTTTATTAATCTTTTCTACATCTTTACTGATTAAAGAGGTATTTTTTGTTTTTAGCCACCTTTTTAATACATCTTCAGCCATAGTTAGTGCTTTTTTTGAGTCTTTGTAGATTTTTTCTAATGTTTTGATTATTTGCTGGGTTTGTTTTGACATCTCAAGGAGCATAGTTGTGTTATGAGTGCTATTTAGATTTAGTTTTTCTATAGGTTCTTTAGCATAGAGTTCTGTTGCCTCTTTTAAACTCATTAGTTTGCAACCGTTTATGTAGGCACCACCTTCTGTGGCGTTGATAAACTCAAATCCCTCTTTTGATAACTCTCTTACAATGGATTCTGTTATTTTTAAACCGGAAAGCAGCGTAAAAGATGTCGGCACTTTCTTTTCATAATTTCCTTTTATCCATATAATATCATCCTGTATTATTCCTTCCACAGAGGTGCCTGCGGCATGATCTGCTCCGCCTGAGTATGCCCAATCCTGGCCTATAAAAATAATGGGATTTGAACCGATGATATATGCAACCTTTATAGCAAAATGGGTAACTGCGTTGACGGGAAGCTGTTTTTTTGAATGTTTTCCAATGATATTATCATAAAAACCAACAAAAGAATCGCTGTCGTAATCAAGATATGTTGTTTTGAATAGTTTTGGTATCGAATGGAATATGGCTGATTGACCTGCAAAAACAATTTCGCTTGCTTTTTTTTCTTTTAAGATTTCAGTGTATTTCATCTCGTTGACATACTTATGATCAACGCCACATACAAAATCAGGTACTATATCATACCTTTTTAAAATTGATATAGCACTATCTGCTGCTATAATTATCACTTTGTTTTCTATCTCTTTAAGTAAGTGGATGTTTTTTGATAGTGATGGTCCGCTTGCAACGATAACTGCTGGTTTGTTTTTGTAAATGCCATCCAATTTTTCTACAAATCCGCCCGTTGCAAATTTGGAGAGGTTTTTTATGTTATTTTCCTGAATATCTTTTGAGTGTTGCATTAGTGTATTTCTGTTTGTGATAATGACAGATATATGTTTTTTAAGAAAATCAACTGCTTTTTGAGTCCAGTTAAGTTTGGCTTCATTATATCCAGGGCATGTAAAGTAAGCTGCATTGCCCCAGTTTAGCCTCTGGCGGAGTATGCTTATTGTTGCCTCTATCTGGTTTTCCATATTTTCTTCATCTATAAGAGCAAGGAGTGTTTTTTTATCCTGCTCGATTTTTGAAAGATTCTTGTGTAATAGGGTGGCTTTTACTATGCATGGATTTGTTTCGAAGATCACAAGAACGGTTTTTTTGAATTTTTCTCTAAACTTTTCTATAAAATCGCCATTACCAAAGCCAAACAAGAATACTGTATCATAGGGTTTGATGTTTTCTGGGATTTCAATATTTTCTTTGTCTAACATTACGCCTTTGTAGAATAGTTTTGAATCTTTAAGCTCGATATCAGGGTCATCCTTGCAATCTTTTACCCTTTCGAACCAATTAGAATCTTCTATTGCTTTATCCTCTGAATATAAGAAATCAAGGAGCTCTTTTGGGGATAGTTTTTCAGCCATTTTTGCCTCCGTTTTTGTTCTTTTGAAGTTGTAGCAAACATTATTCCTTTAATGGTATCATAAATTTTGTTTGTATTAAAGATTATGAGTATAGTATAATCTTAAAAAATTAAGTGAGGATTTGGTGATGGTTGATGGTAGGGTTATACTAATTACAGGAGGAACCGGTTCGTTTGGTAGAAAGTTTACTAAGATATTGTTGGAGCAATACAATCCGCAAAAGATAATTATCTATTCTCGTGATGAGTATAAACAATATTTAATGCAAAAGGAGTTTGAAAAGTTTCAAAAAAGACTCAGATTTTTTATAGGTGATGTGAGAGATAAAGAACGACTTTACAGGGCTTTTGAAGGTGTTGATATTGTTGTTCATGCAGCAGCACTAAAACATGTGCCTTTGATGGAGTATAATCCTATTGAGGCTGTAAAAACAAACATCGGTGGAGCTGAAAACATTATAAATGCAGCTATCGATAAAGGTGTAAAAAAGGTTATAGCACTTTCAACAGATAAAGCAGTAAACCCGATAAACCTTTATGGAGCTACCAAGCTTGTTTCAGATAAATTGTTTATTGCTGCAAATTCCTATGTAGGTAAAAAAGATACATGTTTTTGTGTTGTTAGATATGGCAATGTTGCTGGAAGCAGGGGCTCTGTAATTCCATATTTTCTAAATCTTGTTAAAAATGGATCAAAAAGTTTACCTATCACAGATTTTAGAATGACGCGCTTCTGGATAACATTAAAGCAAGGTGTTGATATGGTTTTGAGAGCCATTGATGAAGCTAAAGGTGGAGAGATTTATGTTTCAAAAATTCCATCATTTAAGATTGTTGATCTTGCAAAAGCTATATGTCCTGAATGCAAACTTAAAGAGGTTGGTATAAGACCTGGAGAAAAGCTACATGAGGTTATGATTACAGAGGGAGATGTTAATACATTTGAATACGATGATCATTATATAATTTATCCTTCAATGAGCTGGTTTAGCGTTGCCAAGAGATTAAAAAAAGGCGGAAAAAAGGTAAAAGAGGGTTTTAGGTATTCATCTGATACTAATTTATGCTGGTTGAGTATTGAAGATCTGAAAGCTCAGCTAAAACAGATTGATGTGGTGTATTAAGGTGGATAGGTTTTTGCCTTACAGTAGGCAGTGGATTGATGAAGAAGATATAAAAAATGTTGTTGAAGTGCTTAAAGAAAACATTATAACGCAAGGTGAGAAAATTGAACAATTTGAAAAAGCACTTGCTGAAATATTTGGAGCAAAATATGCTGTTGTTTTCAATAGTGGAACATCTGCTTTACATGGAGCCTATTTTGCCCTATCATTGGGCAAAAACGATGAATTTATAACGACACCGATAAGTTTTGTTGCTACATCCAATGCGGGTTTATATCTTGGGGCAAAACCCGTTTTTGTTGATATAGATAGTGATACAGGATGCATCGATGCTTCTTTAATAGAAAAGCATATAAATCCAAAAACAAAACTTATTAGTGTTGTTCATTACGGTGGTCATCCTGTTGATATGGATGTTGTTTGGAATATTGCAGACAGATATGGTTTGTTTGTTGTTGAAGATGCATGCCATGCATTGGGCAGCAAATATAAAGGAAAAATGATTGGTGATTGCAAAAGGTCTTCAGCTGTGATTTTTAGTTTTCATCCTTTAAAGCATATAACAACCGGTGAGGGTGGTGCCGTTCTGACTAATTATGAAGATGTATATAATAAACTTAAGATGTTTAGAAATAGTGGCATTACAAAAGATAAAAGATTTTTTGAAAATAAAAGTGATGGTGATTGGTATTATGAGATGCAGATTTTGGGTTTCAATTACAAGATGACGGATTTTCAGGCAGCATTGGGTTTATCTCAGCTAAAAAAATTAGAAAGGTTTGTTAAAAAAAGGAGAGAGATAGCTAATTTTTATGATACAAAATTTGAAGGAAATAAGTGGTTTAATGTTTTAAAAAATAAAGATTTTGCGCTAAATAGTTATCATCTTTATCCGATTAGATTAAAAGGGAATTGCACAGAGAAAAAGCAGGAGATTTTTAAAGCGTTGAGAAAGAGTGGTCTCGGTGTTCAAGTGCACTATATTCCCATATATCTGCAGCCTTTTTATAAAAAGCTTGGATATAAACAGGGTTTGTGCCCTGAAGCAGAAGCATTCTACAGGCAGGAATTATCCCTGCCGATTTTTCCTTTGATGGATGAGAAAGATGTAGAGTTTGTTATTAGTGCTGTATTTGATGTGTTTGAGAGGATGTGTGGATGATTAATAATGAATTGTTTGTTTGCTTATATTTATGAAATGAATATTTTTATGAAGGTAGGATTTATAAAGAGGAAAGCTTAACATAAACTCTTAAGGAATTATCAAAGTGAAGACAATAGCTTTTGTGCCGGTTAGATTAACTTCATCAAGATTGCCAGAGAAACACCTTAAACTCATAGGGGATAGAACTTTGCTTTCATGGGTTGTAAAAAGACTTAAAAGCTGCAAAGAAATAGATGAAATAGTTATTTGTACCCCAGAAGAAAAGGAAAATGATAAGTTAATTTCGTTTTGCAAAGAAGAAGATGTAAGACTTTATATTTATAATGGCTCGGTAAATGATGTTGTTGGTAGATTGGCATCGGCTGCAAGGCAGTTTGGGGCTGATATATGTGTTCTTGGAAGTGGTGATTGTCCGTTGTTGTGCTCCAAAACAATAGATAAGCTTGTTTCTTTGTTGAAATCAAACCCCGACTACTCCATAGCATGCCTGAAGCAATCAAAAAAACCTCTTATTCATGAAGGAATTGGTGTGGTAAAAAGAGAGGTTTGGGAACTCGCAGATAAATTATCAGATACACCCCAATTAAGGGAAAATCACTTTCCTGTTTTAAAGACTAAAAAAGACAGGTTTAAAAGATTTAAAACTATTTGTATAGAAGATGATGAAATATTTTATAGATTGAATCATAGAATTTCTGTTGATACTCCTATGGATCTTGAATTTATGAATGCAGTTTATCAGGAGCTGAAAAGTATAGGTAAGGAATTTAATTTGATAAATACTATAGAGTTGCTCGAAAAAAAACCGCAATTAATGGAAATAAACAAAAATGTCAAACAAAAGGATTTGAATGATAAATCATATAATATATTAATGGTAGTTAGTGCTGTTTCAAATTACGGGTATGGCAATTTAATGAGATCGCTTGAAATAGGTAGAGTATTAACACAGAAGGGATTTGGTGTTAGATTTGCGGTATTTGACGAGGAAGCTTTAAATTTGTGTAAAAAAAATCTTTTTGGATGTTTTGTTATAAATAATTTAGATAATGTAAAAAATATATCTAAAGAATTTGATGCGGTTATATTTGATTTAAATTCTCAGATATTTGTTAATAAGTCTTTGGTTTTATCGCTAAAACAGCAAAGTAAAGTTGTAGTGTTTATAGATAATTTGTCAGAAGGCGCTAAAATTTCCGATTTAATTATTATTCCTACTGCTCATTATATAGGAGAGAAACTTAAAAATCTTGTGTGGGGAGAAGAGCATGTTGTTTTAAGAAAAAAAGTGCTTGACTCAAGACCTAAGCCAATAGATGAAAAAAAAGGTGTTATCGCAAGGATTGATAAAGATAAAATGGAAATTATAAAAAATCTTTGGAAGAATGTAGAGTTTATAGAAGACTTTGATGAAAATTTTGTAGAAAAAGTTAATAATGCTGCAACTGTTATTTTACACCTTGGTATTTCTTGTTATGAGGCAGTATATTTGAATACACCTATAGTTGTTATTCCAAGAAGAAAAGATGAAGTTATGGAAATTGAGAAGTTTAATCTCTTTTGTATTTCTGATAGCAGAAAAAAACTTGGAAATGGGGCAGAGAAAATCGTTGAGCAGATCGTAAAGTTAATTAATTAAAACTTGTTTTATGGAGAAATCTTGGATGGAGATAATAAAAGATTTTCTTGATGAGGAAAGAGGCAAATTTCATAAAGGAGTAGTGATTGATTCAAAAGAAGGTTATGATGTTATTGAATGTGAGCAATGTGGCTTTAAACATATTATACCTATTCCCACAAGTAGAGAAATTGAGCAGTTTTATAAAGAAGAGTTTTATACAAAAGAGAAGCCCGTGTATTTTAAGAATGTTGAAGAGGATTTAGAGTGGATATATGAAACTTACAAAAATTATTATTATCTTATAGAAAAATATATTTCTACTAAAAGTCGAAAGCTTCTTGAGATAGGATCAGGGCCAGGATATTTTCTAAAATGCGGTAATCAATTTGGTTGGAAAACTATTGGATTTGAACCATCTGTAGCTGCTTACAATTATGCAACGAGTCTTGGTGTTAATGTTATAAATAAAGCTTTTGATCAGAAATATTTAGGCAAACATGAAAAATTTGATGTTGTATGTATGATTAATGTTTTAGAGCATGTGGCAGACCCAATAGGATTGCTTGAAAGCGTTAAAGTATTGTTAAACAAAGAAGGAGTTATTTTAGTTGTTGCTCCAAATGATTATAATCCATTACAAGAGATTTTAAGAAGAAACTTTGGTTTTGAGCCGTGGTGGGTTGCGCCAAAACATCATATAAATTATTTTGATTTTGATTCTATTAGATTACTACTGGAAAGATTAGGTTTTAATGTGGTAGAAGTTCTGTCAACATTTCCAATGGAATTTTTTTTGATGAGTGGAATAAATTATGTTGGAGATAACAAAAAGGGAAGAGAATGCCATTTTAAAAGAAAAATTTTTGAAATAAATATGTATAAATACGGAAGAGAATATATAACTGATATTTATAGGATGTTTGCTAAAATTGGCATAGGAAGGCAATTTGTGGTACTGGGAGTGTTAAAAAATTAGATGGAAAAATTTGTTGTAATAAATAAGTTATGCAACATCGACAAAATGTTAAATAATTAGTGTATGAAAAACGCAATTATTACTATAGCGGCAGGCAAATCGCAGATATCACTTATAAGGAAAATAAGAAATAAAGGATTTTCCGTGATATGTGTTGATAGAAATCCGAAGGCCGAAGGGTTTAAATTTTGTGATGAGTGTATAATTGAAAGTACGCATAATGCTAATGCTGTCATTGAAAAATTAGAAAGAATAAAGAATGGGTGGAATTTTTGCGGTATAATAACTAAGAGTTCTGGCATTCCGGTCATTACAACAGCAAAAATTGCAGAATATTTTGAATTGAGATATGTGTCGCAAGATATTGCAGAAACTGTAGTTGATAAAGGTAAATTAATTTCTAAATTAAATAAAATAGGTGTTCCTGCCCCAAAAGTTAAAGTAGTTTCAAAGGAAACAGAGTTAAACATAGATTTTTCTCCACCATTTTTCGTGAAGCCGTCTATATGTTTCAAAACACATACTGGCATGAGTAAGGTTGAGGGGTATGATTCTCTTTTGTGTGCTGTAGAGGCAGCCATGAGTGTAAGTGAAAATAGATGTGTTTCAATTGAGCAGTTTATTAAAGGGATCGATGTAATTTCTATTGATTGGGTATTTGAGAATAAAATAATTCATGTTGCGACTATCGAAGAAATTAACTCTGGAGAGCCATTCTTTTATGGATTGGGTTGGAGAATTCCAGTCTCTTGTAATTGCGAGGAAGAGATAAAAAGAGTGCAGTATGATTTTATTAGTAAAATGGGGATTAATAATTCATTAGTTCAGACTTCTATGAAATTTGATGGTAATAAAGCCTATATTATAGAAGTTCATTTAGATTTGGGCGGGGATGGTGTACCGGATGTATTAATACCTTACAGTTTAAATTATGATATAATTGAAAATGCGATAAATTTAGCAGTCGGAGAGTCACCTAAGGCTCCTAAATCTTTGGTAATTCCTACATATCTACGCTTTTTATTGGAATCGGAAGTAAAAAATAAGCCTATAGATTTTAAATATATAAGAGAATATTTTGGTGGAGTTGAGGTTAATTTTAATGGTTTGGTTGCTGAAATGAATGATGAACATCGCATAGGTGCTGTAGTTTTTCAAGCTTCAACTATCGATGAATTAGATTTGAAGGTTTCAGAATTTGAAAGGTGGATTAGGGTTGGTTAAGCATATTAAAAAATTAGTTATCTTAAAGCCTTTTTATTCTATTAGTGTAATGTATAATATTGCAATGTTACCTCAAAGCTTATCACTGCTTGTGAGTATTTTTGAAAAGTATGAGTTTAAGTAATAAATTATTTAGAGGAGTGCAAAATGAAACATAATATCGAACTGTGGGAAGAAGTATATAAGTGGAATAAAAAAGAGAGAAATTATTTGGTATACCCCGATGAAGAGGTTGTGAGAATTATAAAGAAATTTTTTTTGCCGAGGAATGTAAAAAGTGTTTTAGATGTTGGGTGTGGAAGTGGAAGGCATACTTTGGCATTGTTGAGGGAAGGATTTAGCGTAACTGCTGTTGATACATCAGAAACAGCATTGGGTATATTAAAATCTTTGGTAAATAATTTTAAAGAAAACATAAATGATAAATTAAAAATTATGCAGGGTGATATAAAGAATATGCCTTTTAATAATAATAGTTTCGATGCAATTTTATGCTGGGGGGTATTGCATTATTTAGATACTGAAGAGTTAAAAAAAGCCATAAAAGAAATGCATAGAATACTTAAGGAGGGAGGACTTTTAGCTTTGACCCTTAGATCTACTGAAGATTCAGAATATAAAAGAGAGCACGGGGATAAACTTCAGGAATCACAAGCTTTTGAAAGTAAAGGAATGTTGTTTAAGTATTTTTCAGAATCGGATTTGCCTTCAATCTTGGGAAATTTTAAGATAATAAATTATGGACATAAAACTCGCACAACTTTTGAAGATAAGAAAAGAGTTATTGCACATTGGTTTATTGTAGCTAAAAAGGTAGGATTTAAATAATGGACGGCTTATCTGTTTTTCTTAAAACAGCCCTTTATAGGGTAATTTCTGTATTTGTTATCGGTGTTTTGGCTGTTAAAATGTTTTCTTTGTTGTTATTTGGTAATGGAAATATAGGTATATTTGATTTAAAAAATTGGTGTGCACTTTATTTTGTTATAACATTTGTTTTGGGTGAGGTTTTGTGCTTTTTGGTGAATTATTATTAGGTAAGCTGTTTTTTCTTGGAAAATATTTGATGATAGCGATGAAATTGAAAGGGTTTCACTGTTGAGTAATAATTTTTTAAGGAGAAGTGATTTTGGTAAATTAACACAATACTCAATGGATTTTTCGGAAGTAAACTTTGTGTTGAGCAGGGTATTTGCTGGATTAGGATTACTTGCAGCTATGAGTGCAGCAGTTGTATCTGTAATTATTCTTAAGATTAATTTTGTAGAAACTCTTGGATTTCTTGCATTATTATTTATGTGTTTTTGCTATTTGTTTATTTGTATGATTATTTTGTGGTTGTTATATCATGGTCCTGTGAGTGCTTTGTTTTTTTTATGCAATAAAGCAATCTTTGGATTAGAAAATATCAAGAAGTTAGAAAATATATTGTTTCTTTTGTCATTTTCGTTGCTTAACGCAGTAATTGTTGTCATTGTTGTGTTTTTTGGAGAGCAAAATGGTTTACAGTTGTCAAGCGTAAATGGTGTTTTGCTATTATCATTTTTAGTGCTAACGATAGTATTCTTTTATATATCTATAGTTTATAGAACTAATGCTAATAAAAACATCAAGTATTATAAACAACCACCCGGAAGACATTGTCGCAGAAGGAAGTTTTAGTGCATGAATAAAATAAAAACAATTCTAATTCTTGGTGCTGGTATTGAGCAGGCTGCGGCAATAAAAATAGCAAGAGATATAGGATTAAGGGTAATTGCTGTTGATGGTAACCCCAATGCGATTGGTTTGAGGCTATCTGATGTTGGAATAGTTGCAGACATTAAAGATAGTGAAAAGATGATAGAAATAGGCAAAAAATACAATATTAATGGTGTATTTACACACGCCGTTGAGATACCTCAGGTAGTTGCTAAGGTTGCTAAAGTTTTGGGTTTACCTGGTTTGGATCCTCAGGCTGCAGAAAGAGCCACAAATAAACTTAAAAGAATTCAATGTTTGAAAGAATATGGAATTAATGTGCCTAAATTTGAATATGCGAGAGATCTTGCAGAAGCTAAAAGGAAAGTTAAAAAAATAGGTTTTCCTTGCGTGGTTAAGCCTATCGATAATGCAGGAGCTCGTGGTGTTAAAAAAATCTCTCATGTAGTAGAGCTTGAAAGTTCTTTTGAAGAGGTTTTGAGTTATGCAAAGCAAGAAAGAAAAGTTTTGATTGAAGAATTTTTAGATGGCAAGCAGATAAGTACGGAATCAGTAATTTATAATGGAAGGATAATTACAACCGGTTTTGCTGATAGAAATTATTCAAGGTTAAAGGAGTTTGAACCATATTTTGTGGAAGATGGTCATAGTGTTCCTTCGACGATATCTAAAGAGGAGAAAAGTAAGGTTGCAGAAGTGGTAGAGCTGGCTATAAAATCTTTGGGTATTAACTGGGGGGTTGCAAAAGGGGATATATTAATTAAAGATGGTAAAGTGTATATAATAGAGATGGCAGCACGAACAAGTGGTGGTTGGTTTTGTTCAGGTACTGTTCCTATAGCAACCGGTATTAATATCTTAAAACCCTTAATTAAAATGAGTGTGAACTTACCAATAAATGAAGAATGTTTTCATCCAAAGTTTGAAAAGGCGGCTTGCCAGAGATATATAATTCCAACAAAAGACGGTATTTTTAAGGGCATTCATGGTGTGAACAAAGCGGCTCAAATGCCAGGGGTTAGAATGCTTGGTTTATTTAATCTTCCTAAAATAGGTCAGAAAATAAGAAAGGCTACTAATCATTCTGAAAGAATAGGTCATTTAATAGCAGAGGGAGATACATTAGAGCAAGCTGTTAGAAGGTGTGAAAATGCAGTAAAACTTATATCAATTGAGGTCGAAGATGAAAGATAAATTGAACATTTTAATAATAGGAAACGGTCATTATGCTACTGGTTCTACGGTTTTGGAGGGAAAAAAGGAAACCGATAAAGATTTTGGTGTTATTCTTCCATCTATTCTTGAGCTCAAAAAGCAAGGCTTGGTTGGAAGGGTTTATTTAGCTGCTCGTAATGGCAAAAAATTTCCTAAATTACGAGAAAAACTTAAGCTGATGAATGAAACTTTTGGCTGGGATACTGATATTAGATTGTTTCCAAAAGATAGTAAATTAGATAGCAATGCTTATAAAGAGGCTTTAGAGCGTTTACCGGCACCGAAAGGAGTTATAATAGCGACACCCGATCATTTACATAAAGAAATGATTTTAGAGTCTATAAAGCACAAATGCCATTTTTTGGTTGTAAAGCCTGCAGTTACAACTCTAAAAGATTTAGAAGAAATAATAGAAGCTCAATATGAGGCAAATGTATTAGGATTGGTAGACTATCATAAGGTTTATGATGAAGCTAATTTGATATTAAAGGATGATTATGAAAAAGGTAAATATGGAAAAATCCAGCACATTTTTACCAGGATGACGCAAAGAAGAGATATGTTGTCGATATTTAAAGATTGGATTGTAAAAGATAATAATATAAACCATTATTTGGGATGTCATTATATTCATCTTGTAGGATTTATAACAAAGGCTATTCCAATTAATGTTAGAGCTACTTGCCAGTATGGTGTAGCTAAGAATGAATTTGGTATAGATACACCGGATCTTATAGAAACTCAGGTAACCTGGAGAGATATGGATAGAAACGAATTTGTTTCATATCATATTGCTGGCTGGTCGGACCCTTCGGAAACTTCATCGATGACATATCAAGAGATTCACATTATATCTACTGAAGGTTATATAGTGTCTGATCAGAGATATAGAGGGTTTGAAACTGTTTTAGTTGGTAAAGGACAAAGTATTGTGAACCCTTATTTCTTTTATCTTAACAAGTATTTAAACGGGGAAGTAAGTTTGGATGTAAAATATGGGTTTAAAAGCATTAAGGTATTTGTGGAATCTGCTTTAGCTGTAGAAAATGGCGCTAATATACAGGTTTTCGAAAAAACATTACCTACAATCAGAGAATCCAGGAATGTAACTGCAGTTTTGGAGGCTGCAGATAAAAGCCTCAAAAATGATTCTTCGATTGTAAAAGTAGATGAATTAATTTTGAAAAATTAATTTTGAAAAATTAATTTTAATAAAATGCTTATCTATCCATCCAAGAAAGGTTATTATCACAGTTTTCCTACATTTGTTGAAGACAATAGACATTTGTATATATATTTTAGAGAAGGGATTAGTCAAAACAATTGTGTGCATGGATTTGATGGCAAAATATTGAGAGTAAAGGTTTCTGTTTCGGATTTGCTTGCTTTTCCTGATTGCTTGGCAGATAGAGGAAATAGCAAAATTGTGTTTGATGGTGAAAATGAGATGGATGCGATTGTTTCTAAGCTTGATAATAATTTGTTTAGTTTGTGTACAAGAATATGGATTCCTAATCAAAAAAATGATTGCTATGTTTCGTTTAGTGAAACACCCGAGTTTTACGAAAGACAACCAGTCATAGTTGATGGCATAGACATATCTGCTTTTTATGGCAAAGCCTTTAAATCTAAGTATGGGTATATTTTTCCTGCCTATGGTGTTATAAAAAAAGACGGATTGCAAAGACCTCTTATTTTTGTTACGGATACACAAAAATGGGAATTGCTTTCTTATCTACCTACCAAGCTTAATGGAAACAGGTTAAACGAAAGCTCCGTTGTTAGTTTTAACAATCGATGGTTTATTTTTATGAGAGAGGATGAGCCACCTTTTGGAATATGGATGAGCGAATCGGATGATTTGCTTAACTGGTCTAACCCGGTCAAACTATTTTCAAAAGCTCATACACCTGTGGCTTATGTTTTTAAATCAAGACTTGTTTTATTTTTTAGATATTTATATGCTAAAAATGTTTCTGCTATTGGTTTTATTTATCCTTTAGAAAAAGATTTTTCTATACATATCGTGGAAATCTATAAAGGTAATCCGTATGATGGAGGTTATTGTGATTTAGGAGAGGTAAATGAAAATTTATTTGTTAGTTTTTATTTAGGAAATGAATTTGCTAATCCTACAGTGGAGATGAGGTTGGTAGAAACTAAAGCAAGTTTTGGAAAATGAGGGCTGGTTTATAAAAATGAATATGTATTGGGCTTTTTTGGCTTAAATTAAATAGAGGAAATTAAATAGAGGAAATAAAAATGGTAGAGTTTGTAGCTGAGGTTTCAAGTAATCATAATAGGGATTTGTCAAGATGCCTAAAATTTATAGAAGTTGCTAAAGAATGTGGTTGCGATGCAGTAAAATTCCAATTATTTAAAGTAAAAAAGCTATTTGCAAAAGAAATACTTGAAAAAAGTCATAAGCATAGAGATAGAATTAGGTGGGAGTTACCTGTCGATTTTTTGCCTCATATAGCAGAGAAATGCAGAAATATCGGGATAAAATTCATCTGTACACCTTTTTATCTTGAAGCAGTTGATGAGTTAGAGCCTTATGTCGATGCTTACAAAATAGCTTCTTATGAACTTTTGTGGCTTGATTTGTTTAAAAAATGTGCCGAAACATCAAAACCTGTAATTGTTTCTACTGGTATGGCTACTTTGAACGAAATACAAAATGCGGTTGACACTTTAACTTTTAATGGGTGTAAAGATGTAACTATTTTGCAATGTGTTTCTGCATATCCCGCCCCCATAAAAGATTGTAACCTTTCAGCAATAGAAACTATGAGACGAGAAATAAAAGTCGATCGAAATGTAACTGTAAAATTTGGATGGTCTGATCACTCAGTAAATGAAGGAGTAATTTTAAGAGCTATTCATAAATGGGGAGCACAGATGGTGGAGTTTCATTTTGATATAGATGGAGAAGGAGAAGAGTTTGGTTTTGGTCATTGCTGGTTGCCAGATAGGGTTGAAAGAATGATTAAAATGGTGAGAGATGGATTTGAAGCTGATGGTAATGGAGAAAAAGTTCCTCAGGCAAGTGAGATGGATGATAGAATGTGGAGAGCAGATCCAGAAGATGGATTGAGACCTTTAAAAGAGTTAAGGGTTAACTGGACTATTAAATGAAAGATAGATTGTTGGTGTTGGGTTGCGGTATAGATCAGGTTGAGGGTATTTTAAAAGCAAAAGAAATGGGATTGGAAGTTATTGCTCTTGACGGAAACCCAGATGCCTTGGGTAGAAGGTATGCGGATGAATTTTATAATGTAAGTGTAAAACATATCGATCAAATAGCAAAGTTTCTTCAAGTCTATAAAAAAAATGTTGATGGTGTGATAGCTTTTGGTGTTGATATACCATATATAATTGCCTATGTAGCTGATTTCTTTGGCGTTAATTACACAATCAACAAAAATGCTGCAAAATTAAGCCAGAACAAATTTAAGTTTAAAAGGTTGCTTGAAAAATTGGGTGTAAGTATACCTTATTATAGGTCAGTTGGTTGTATTAATGATATTAATGAGTTTGTTAGAAAAGTAGGATTTCCTGTAGTAATTAAACCTGTTGATAATTCAGGTGGCAGGGGTGTGTATTTTGTAGATAATTTTAATAGTTTAGAAAAGTATTATATTTATGCTTTAAGTAACTCTCCCGATAAAAAATTGATAGTAGAAAAATATATTGAAGGACCACAAATTAGTTCAGAATCTCTTGTGGTGGATGGGGAAGTGTATACGATTGGAATATCGGATAGAAATTATTCCCGTATGAGAGACTTTTTGCCTAATATTATTGAAGATGGTGGAGATTTGCCCTCTATTTATTTTACACAGCATCATCGTAAGCAACTTGATCATTATATCAAAAAAATCGCATATTTTTTAGATATAAAAAACGGGATATTTAAGGGCGATCTTGTAATAAACAATGATAAGCTTTATGTCATAGAGTTTGCCTTAAGGTTATCTGGCGGAAACTTTTCTACTTATGAAATACCCTTCTCTACTGGTGTTGATTTCCTAAAAGTAGCCATAAAATTGCATTTAGGCATAAGGATTAACAAAGAAGAATTGAGACCAATTTATAATAAACCTGTTTGTTTGAGATATTTATTTGTAGAGGATATAAAATATAAAGGAATTGTGAAAAAAGTAGAGCTTTCTTGCTCATCAGAGAATATTATTAGAGCTGTATCGTATGTTTTAAGTGGAGATTCTTTGCCTGAAAAAACTACAAGTCACTCAGACCGTCTGGCTTGTGCTATTGCTACAGGTGAAAACAGAGAAGATGCTCAAAATAATGCCTTAAAGTGCCTTGAAAGCATTAGAATTACGGTTAATTAAATGCTTAAAGTTTACTGTTTATTTCATCTTAATTTAATGTACTCTTCCATAGAGGAAGAACAAAGGTTAGAGGTAATAAGAAAATGCTATTATCCCTTGCTGGAATTAGCTGTTGAAGGTATACCAATCTCCATTGAAGCAACAGGTTTAACATTAGAGATTATAAATAGATTAGATAAAAAATGGATAGAAAAGTTAAAAGAATTAATTTTTGTCGGTAAAGTTGAATTTGTTGGTAGTGGATATTCACAAATCATTGGACCGTTAATGCCCAAAAGGTTAAATGAAATTAATTTGGAGGTTGGCAATATTGTTTACAGAGAAATATTGGGTATAAAACCTAAAGTTGCTTTGGTAAATGAAATGGCTTATTCAGCAGGACTTGTTGATTTGTATAAGAATGCCGGATATGAAGCCATTAGTATGGAGTGGAATAACCAGTATCTGTTTCATAGGGATTTAGATAAAAAACTAAGATATTATCCTCAATTAGCAAAAGGTTTGCATGATAAATTACCCATCATTTGGGCTGACTCAATAGCTTTTCAAAAATTCCAGAGATATGCTCAAGGAGAAATTACATTTAAAGAATATTGGGAATATTTAAACTCTAACAATTCATTAAAAGAAACTCGTTATTTTCCAATTTATGCATCAGATGGTGAGATTTTTAATTTCAGGCCTGGTAGATACGACACAGAAAACAAGATAGAATTTAACGAGTGGAGAAGAATAGAGAAACTTTTGTTATGCGTTAAGAAGCATTTTGAATTCATTTTTCCATCACAATCTCTTGAAGGAATACAAAACAATCTTCTTACCCTTGAGTCTGTCAATCAGCCAATTCCAGTAAAAAAACAGCAAAAATACAATATTAATCGATGGGCGTTGACAGGCAGAGATGATTTTTTTATTAATACTAAACTATATAGAATATACAAAAATTTTTCCGAAGCTAATAGCTCTATAGAGGATAAAAAAGAGATATGCTTTTTATCATCAAGTGATTTTAGAACGCATATAACAAGAAAACGGTGGGATGATTTTATTGTTAGACTTAAGAAGTTTGAAAAAAAACTCTCTGCATCGGCTTCTTTAGTTAAATTTGATATTAAGGATGACAATAGAAATAATAGTTTTAAAATTAAGCAGTCAAAGTTCGAATTTTTTATAGAGACTCCTTTTTTGAAAATGGCGTTTAATAAAAGAAGGGGGGGTGCCCTTAAGTGGTTGATTTTTAAGGAGAAGTCGGATATCCCTGTTATAGGTACTATACCTCATGGGTATTACGATGATATAACACTTGGTGCAGACTTTTTTTCTTTTCATGCCGTAATAGAGCGTCCCGGCAAAAGAAAGCTTACAAATTTAGGAAATGGCAGGTTTCATATAAGGAAAAAGGGAAATATTTTGATTCTAAAAAATTTGCAAATAGATGGCGATGTTGAGTTTATAAGGGATTATATTATTTTTAGTGATCAATCAAGAATAGGTGTAAAGACAACAATTAAAATGCCCAGGCGTGAAGTTGCCATTATTCATCCTTTTAATATAACTTTTCTGCCAGAAGCTTTTGATAAAAAAAGTTTGTATTATTCTACAAATAATGGAGGTGATATTGAAACATTTGAGATTGGTAATGAGTCAGTTAATCACGCAGAAACTCTATCAGCTTTGATTTCTGCAAAATACGGTATGGGATTTAGTGAGGGAATTTTAATTATTGGTGATAAGGAAAAAAGCATTAGAATTTTTGCTCGAAAGGATATAGGAGCTGTGATTCCTTACCTATTTTTTAAACCGATAGATGAAAGTTTCTTTTTAAGAGTTGAGTTTTCTGCTCAGGAAATAGATGATACTTTTAGAGAGAATAGTGCTCCTTACACTATAAAAACATTATTCTGGTTGTCTTAAAAATTATTGAAAAACAGCTGCTATCGTGATAATTGTTTTGAAAAGAGGAATATGTGATATTCGTTGAAAATCAGGAGGCGCTATGGCATTTAAGCGTATGGCTAAATATTTAGCCGAGGCTCATTTACATATGGAGAGATTGATGGATGTTTTAGAGAGAATTAAAATATTTTACCCGTTAAATGTTGATAAATTTGATAAACTGACATCGATTCAGAAAGATATGTTAGATGCTTTGGCTTTTAGATTTATGAAGCTTCAGGATTTGTTGGGTTCCAAGATATTCAGGGAGTATTTGATAGAGATGGGCTTTGTTGCTGAGGATAAAACCTTTTTTGATATATTGAAAGAAGTTGAGAATGAGAATATTGTGGATATTGATACATGGAGTGAGTTTAGGAAGGTTAGAAATATTTTGGCACATGATTACCCGGATAATATGGAGGAAAAGCTTGAGGCGATAAACTACTTAATCGAAAATTCTCCAATTCTTTTAAAGGTGGTTGATAAAATTGAAGATAAGGTTAACTCAAGAAGAACTTGAAATAATAAATAAGACTGCTCGTGAAGTTTTTGGTGAATGCGAAGTATATATTTTTGGAAGCAGACTAAAAGACAAAAAAGGTGGTGACATTGATATTTTTATAATTGCAAACGACAAAAGCGGCTGGTTTAGAAAAAAGATAAAATTAGCTGCGAAACTTGAAAATTTGCTTGGAAAGCCGGTTGATGTTGTGGTAAGCAAAGATAAAGAGAGAGTTATCGAAAAAGAAGCATTAAAGGGTATAAGGATTTAGTTTTAGATGAAGAATATTAA
Organism: Hippea jasoniae; assembly: GCF_000744435.1. Classification (NCBI taxonomy): domain Bacteria; kingdom Pseudomonadati; phylum Campylobacterota; class Desulfurellia; order Desulfurellales; family Hippeaceae; genus Hippea; species Hippea jasoniae. The sequence continues at coordinate 58,723 of NZ_JQLX01000011.1, read as the reverse complement.
AGAGGCTAAATTGAATTTATCTATAGAGCTTATCAATCAACTTGTTGATATTATTATCTCTGAAGTTGATGTTGAAAAAATAGCTATTTTTGGTTCCATGGCAAGAGGTGATTTTACACAAAGCAGCGATATAGATGTTGCTTTATTTGGTGTAGACAGAGGCAATGTTATGCTTGTAAGAGATAGATTAAATGAAAAATTAAATACATTAAGGGATGTTGATCTTGTTGTGTTTGAAGAACTAAAAAACGATGCTTTAAAAAGCAAGATTTTAAAAGAGGGTGTTGTGGTTTATGAGAGAAATTCTAAATGATAAGTTGAATTATTTTTACTCTGCTTTATCAAGGCTAAAGGAAGCTTTAAATGAGAAAGAAAGCGAGCTTGCCGTTGATGGCACTATAAAAAGGTTTGAGTTTACATTTGAGATGGGATGGAAAACAGTGAAGAAATTTTTACTGTATGAGGGAATAAAATGCACCTCACCAAGGGATTGTATAAAAAAGGCTTACCAGAATGGCTATATCAATCATGAAAAAGAGTGGGTAGAAATACTTAATGATAGAAACCTGATATTGCATATATATGATGAAGATACCGCTAAGATGATATACAATCGAATCAAGAAAGTCTATTTAAATGAATTTGAGTTGTTGTATAAAGCGTTGAGAGTTAGGTTTTCTGAAATAGAAAGGGAATGTGAGAAAGAATAATATAACAGTTGTATGTTGGCCGTTTTTAAATATTGATATTCATGATTTAGAGTTGTATAAAATAGAGCGTGATTTAGGGATTGGCGGTATTTAACAGGTTAATGAAAAAAAGCGAGCTTATTAAGTCATTAAAAGAAAACAGTATAGAATTAAGCCAAAGCGATAAAGAGTATCTTCTGGAAAACCTTGATTTAAGCAAAGCAGATGATTTGATTATTTATTATCTCATAACTAAAAATAAGGAATTATTTAGGCAGAAGTATTTTGAAATGGATAATGCCGAAATTGTAACCAATCGACAGTTATTCAAGGTTCTATTTGAAACAAATAGCGAATATATAGATGTTTTGGGTAAGTTTTTCTATGGCAATACATATAAGAATGCTACTACTTACAAGAAAAAGGAGTTTTTGATTAAGTTTTTTCATGTGAGATTAGAATACATAGATAAAGAATTTGCTATGTTTTATCCGATACTCAAAAAACTCCTATATAGCGAAATAAAATCCAAAAATGATGAGATGGTATTTTTTCTGTATGCGCCTTTAACTATTTCTTTTATTCATGAGAATAAAACATCTAATGAACGCAAAAGGTTTAACAGAGAAATAGACAGCAAAATATCAAAATTTATAAAAAATACAATGATAAAAAAATACAACATAAAACCTGTACAAGACGGTTATAGTAATAAAAAGAAGAAGGTAGGTTTTTTAATAGATAGGGCTGTTTTACACTCACCAAATAATGTGGCAAAAGAGTTATTTAAAGTATTGGGTAGTTTAAAAGATGAAAATTATGAGTTTTACATTTTAAATATAGAGTTTTGTGATTTGGGTCCCGGTCTAAAAAAGGATGAGGATATATTAAAATCGACAGGGCTTAAATACATAAACTTTCATAAAGAGTTAAACTGTATAAATTCAGCTTATTACAATCAGGTTCAGAAAGCCTTAAAGATAAGAGATTTTATAATTAATGAAAAGTTTGATATTTTAATAGCAAACGGCATATTGCATCCAACTGTGCATTTTTTATTTATAACAAGAACAGCCCCAAGGCAAATCTATTGGTCGCATGGTAATTGCGCCATAGATTTTGAGGGTATAGATGAAAGAATCTCGCATTTTTCTCAAGAATGCAAAGATTATGAATGGAAAATATTTAGTATTCCTTTCTCAAAGGAAGAACTTGTTGGAAGCGAAGAAGAGAAAAAAGAGGGTTTAAAACTAAAAAAACAACTGCTTGAAAAATATGGGCAGGATACGGTAATTTTAGGAACAATAGGTAGATTGGTTAAGATTGATAATGATGAATATATAAAAACAGTGGCCGAGATAATGAAGGAAAACTCAAATACAATATATCTTGCCTGCGGCAGTGGGAATAACGAAGGCATTAAAGAAAAAATTAAAAAATACGGTATCCCTGAAGATAGATTTATTTTTACGGGTTTTATAAATAAACATGTTTATGGGTGGGTGATAGATGTATATCTTGCACCTTTCTATTTTGCGGCTGGTCAGGCACTGCAAGAATTTCTTGCAAAAGGTGGACTTGCAGTGCAGCTTGAAAGAAAATAGTAAAAGAGGTAGGCAATGGTTAAACTAAAGGAACATCACAATTATGTGGCATTTTTTCTTACACTTGCCTGTAATCTGAACTGTCCATATTGCATAAACCTTCATAATGGTGGTAGTAGATATAAGCAGGCAACAAGGAAAAATTTAACAGTCGAAGAGTGGATAAAAATAGCAAATATGCTGGAATTAAGGGAAGATTTGCCAATTACTTTACAGGGTGGTGAACCAACTCTCTATAAAGGTTTTGATATCCTAACCAAAGAGGTAAAGCCAGAAATAAAAATGGATTTACTAACAAATATGATGTTTGATGTGGATTGGTTTATAAAGAATGTGCCTGTTGAAAGATTTACAAGAAAGGCTCCATATGCACCAATAAGAGTTAGCTATCATCCAGGGCAAAACGATATAGACGATTTAATATATAAAACGAAAAAGATGGAAGACGCTGGATTCAGGGTAGGAATTTATGGAATATTACACCCAGATGAAAAGATTAAAGAGCAGGTATTGAGAGCCCAACAGAAGGCGTTAAAGGAAAATATTGATTTTAGAACCAAGGAGTTTTTGGGAGAATATAACGGCAAGATTTATGGAACATTTAAATATGAAGGAGCTGTTTGTGGTGATAAATTGAAATATTGTAAATGTAAAACGACAGAACTTTTAATAGATCCGGCAGGATATGTTTATAGGTGTCATTCTGATTTGTATGCCGGAAGAAACCCGTATGCTCATATTTTAGATGATGAATTCAGTGCCGATATGATAGATGAATATAGAGAATGTTATTTTTATGGAGACTGCAACCCGTGTGATGTTAAAATTAAAACCAATAGGTTTCAGCAATACGGCCATACATCCGTTGATATTATTGATATAAGAGATATATGATGAAGATCTTGATTATAGAGCTTGGATATTCTGAAACCTTAGACAAAGAAGTTTCAAAAGTTGTATCTTTAGGTGATGTTATAAGAACAACCCCTATACTTGAAGCATTAAAAGAAAAATACAAGAATAGTAAAATAATATTTTTAACGCATGAGAAGTCTGCTGAACTTGTCGAGGGCAATCCGTATATCGATAAGCTTATTATATGGGATGAGTTTGTGGGATTTTTGTTGCTTAGAGAGCGGTTTGATATTGTTATTAATTTAGAAAAACACCCTGGAATCTGTGCATTGGCTGATATGATAGATGCATGGAGGAAATTCGGCTTTAGACTTGGAAATGATTTTGAAATAACCGAATATGAGAAAAAAGTGAGTTTTATGGATTATATTAATAATAAAAGTGCAAAAAAAGATTATTGGCAAAAGATTTTGATTGAGCATTTGGGTCTTGAATGGAAAAAACAGAGATATTCCCTTGGATATAAGCCAAAAACAAAAGAGGTTTTTGATGTAGGTCTTAATTATAAAGTTGGTTTGAAATGGCCTACAAAGGCTATGAGTAAAGAAAAATGGAATGAATTATACGATAAATTGACTAAGTTGGGATATAGAGTTGATTGGCAAAAGGGGCTTAATAATTTGAAGGAGTATATTGATTGGATTAATCAGTCAAAGCTGATTGTAACACAGGATAGCCTGGGTCTTCATCTTGCAATGGCTCTAAACAAAAGGGTTATTGGTTTGTTTGGACCTACAGATTATAGCGAAATTTATCCTTACGGAGATGTTAAGTTTTTAACCCCAAAAAGCAGTTGTCCTAAAATGCCTTGTTATAAAGCGGTCTGTGAGTATGAAAAGTTTTGTATGGATGAGTTTGATATTGATGATTTAATAGAAGAGATAAAAGGTATGATATGATAGAACAGCACGCTAAAAATATTAGAAAAAATATTCTTAAAATTGCAAATCTCTCAAAATCACCGCATGTTGGCTCTGCATTAAGCGTGGTTGATATTTTGACTGTGCTGTATTTCCAAATATTAAGATTGCAAGACTATGAAAAAAGGGATATTTTTATTTTAAGCAAAGCCCATTCGGCTATGGCATTGTATGCAACTTTGTATGAAAAAGGTTTTTTAAAAGAAGATGAATTGTTGAGCTATTATCAAAATGGAGGGGTTTTGCCTGCTCATACAGATAGAGCCTCAAATAAGTATATTGAAATAAGCGCTGGTAGTTTAGGGCATGGTTTTCCGATTGGTTGCGGAATGGCTTATTCATTTAGGTTAAAAGAGAGCGATAGAAAGGTTTATGTTTTAATGGGTGATGGGGAATCTCAAGAGGGTAGTGTATGGGAGGCAGCGATGCTTGCACCGCATCTTGGCTTGAATAATTTAACGATAATTATAGATAGAAATAATCTGCAAGGGTATGGCAGGGCAAGTGAGCTGCTTTCTTATGAGCCGATAGATAAAAAATTTGAAGCCTTTAATTGGGATGTGTTCAGGATAGATGGACATAACTATAAAGAAATTGAGGAAACCTTAAAAATTAAAACCTCAAAACCAAAAGCTGTAATTTGTGATACTGTTAAAGGCAAAGGCGTTAGTTTTATGGAAAACCAGCTTAAGTGGCATTATTTTGTGGTTACCGATGAGCTTTTAGAAGAGGCTTTGAAGGAGCTTGAATAGTAAATGAGAAATAGAATTGCAAATGAGATTTTTGAATTCTGCAAAAGGGATAAAAATGGTTTTTTGATAGTGGGAGATGCTGGTTTTGGTGTATGGGATGAGTTTAAAAAACAGTTGCCGCAACAGTTTTTGAATACAGGAATAAATGAGCAGGCTACCGTTGGAATTGTTAGCGGTTTGGCTTTAAATGGTCATAAGGTGTTTTATTATAATATTATCCCGTTTGTTTTAATGAGGTGTTATGAGCAGGTTAGAAACGATATTTGCTATCAGGAATTGCCTGTTGTTTTAATAGGGATTGGAAGCGGTATCACCTATGCTCCAGCAGGCATGACCCACTACAGTGTAGAAGATATTACAATTGCTCTGTCTTTGCCAAATCTGCAGATATTTTCACCAGCTGATCCAGCTGAGGGGATAGAATGTTTAAGATATGCGATTGCTTCAAACAAACCAAGCTATATAAGAATAGCAAAAAGCGGAGATAAAATTTTACATACAAAAGATATTGATATAACAAAGCCAAACTATATAAACAAGTCAAACTCAAATGCCGTTTTGCTTGTTCATGGCTCTATTGTGGATGAGGTTGAAAAGATTTTAGATATAATTGATATAGATGTTGTAACGGTTCCATTTATAAACAGCGATTTTGATTGGGAGGAATTTTTAAGACAGTATGAGTATGTTTTTAGTCTTGAGGAGCATTTTGTAAATGGCGGTTTTGGAAGTTTATTGAGGGATAGGGTTAATAAAAGGGTATATAAATTTGGTATAAAAAATGAATATATACACAAGATTGGCAATAGAGATTATTTGAGAAAATACTATAAAATAGATGGGAATAGTGTAGGCAAAAGGATTTTAGAAATAATGAATAGCGGCGCAACAAAATGAAGGTGTGTGTAATTGGTGCAAATGGGCTGGTTGGAAATGCCATAGTTGATAAACTAAACAGCCTGGGTATTGAATGCCTGCCTCTATTGCACAGAGATTTTGATATTACACATATTGATGATTTTGAAAAAATAGAATCCTTTTGCCCTGATATTGTGATAAATACGGCTGCTTATTTGGGTGTTGAACCTTGCGAGGCAAATCCTACAAAAGCCTTTGAGGTTAACTCGCTTGCTGTTAAAAATTTAGCTGTTTTTTGTGAAGAAAATGGATATGTTTTGGCTCAAGTTAGTTCAGATGCCATATTTGATGGAAAAAATCCGCCATATGATGAAAATTCAACTCCAAATCCATTAAACATGTATGGACTTACAAAGTTCAACGGCGAATTAATGGTGAGGAATTTATGTTCAAAATATTATATCTTCAGGATACCAATACTATTTGGAAAAAGAAAAAATAGAGGAAATATCTTTATTGAAAAGATGTATAATCTTTATAAAAGCGGTAAAAAGGTTTTAAATATTGCTGATGACATTGTTAGTATGCCATCATATAATGTGGATGTTGCCGTAAAGATGATAGAAATAGTAATAAATAGATTAGAATTTGGTATCTATCATATCTTTAATGGTGGCGATGGCGCAAGTTTATACGACTTTGCAAAACAATTTTTTACCCTTATGGGAATAGATGATGTCACTATTAATAGAGCAAAAGCCAAAGATTTTTCGAAATACGAGAAAGGTAAAAAGCCACTTGATACCAGATTAACTTCTAACAAGTTAGAGCCTTTACGGAATTGGAAAGAAGCTTTAGAAGATTATGTAGAAAAGGAGAAAAAAGATGGGTAGGTTTTTAAATATAGTAAATAAACTTCATAAGAGAACAAAGAGAGATTACATCTCAAGAATGATTGATAATAAAGTTGAATGTATGATAGAGGCAAGAAAGTACGATAAGAATTTTTGGGATGGGGATAGAAGATACGGCTACGGCGGATATAAATATGACGGTAGATGGCAAATTGTGGCAAAGGACTTGATAGAGGAATACGATCTAAAAGATGGATGTAGAATTTTAGATGTTGGATGTGGAAAAGGGTTTTTACTCTATGAATTGAAAAAATTACTTCCAAGTGCTGAGGTTGCTGGATTTGATATAAGTAAGTATGCAATCGATAATGCAAAAGAAGAGATTAGAGATAATTTGTTTGTATACGATGCAGCTGATGTTTACCCCTTTGGCGATAATGAGTTTGATTTAGTTATTTCAATAACGACATTACATAACTTGAAAATCTATGATTTAAAAACTGCTTTAGAAGAAATTGAAAGAGTAGGGAAAAATAAATATATTGTGGTTGAGAGCTATAGAAACGAAAGAGAGCTTTTTAATTTGCAGTGCTGGGCATTAACCTGTGAATGCTTTTTTAGGCCTGATGAGTGGATCTGGTTGTATAAGGAGTTTGGATATAGCGGCGATTATGAGTTTATCTATTTTGAGTAAGAAATGTAATGGCTTATTTTGAGAGGAATTGGAAAACTAAAAAGTTAAAAATAATATGATGAATCGAAAGTATTCAAAGTATAAAATTTTCTATTATAAAGAAAAATTAGCATCCTTACCAAAAAGCACAAAAGAGATTTTACCTCCAATTCATATCAGAATAAAACCTACGAATAGATGCAACCATAATTGTTGGTATTGTGCCTACAGAGCAGATAATCTTCAATTAGGCAAAGATATGAATATTAGAGATTCTATACCAAAAGATAAGATGTTTGAAATAATTGAAGATTGTAAAGATATGGGAGTTAAAGCAATTACTTTCAGTGGCGGTGGAGAGCCATTTGTCTATGAATACTTTTTAGAAACGGTAAAAAAGATTATTGAAAGCAAAATTGCATTTGCTTCTTTAACTAATGGAAGTAAATTAAAAGGTGAAATAGCTGAATTGTTTGCTCATCATGCAACTTGGTTAAGGATATCCATAGATGGTTGGGATGATGAAAGTTATTCAAAATATAGAAATGTTAAAATTGGAGAATTCACAAAAATATTAAAAAACATTGAAAACTTTAAAAAAATTGGCGGAAAATGCATTTTAGGAATTAGTTATATTGTCGATAAAAATAATTATAAATATATTTATGACTTTGCAAAACTAATGAAAAATTTAGGTGTAGATAGTTTCAAAATAGCTCCTTGTATTGTGGATAATTCCGGGAGAAAAAATAACGAATACCATAGTTCTTTTTTTGATAAAGCAAAAGAATTGGCTATAAAAACTAAAATAGAGCTTGAAGATGATAATTTTGAAGTGTTTGATGCTTATCACACCCAATTAGATTCATTTGAAAAAAATTACGATTGGTGTCCTTATTTACAAATTTTACCTGTCATAGGCGCAGATTTAAATATTTATCCCTGTCAGGATAAAGCATATAACTTAGAAGATGGTTTGATTGGAAGTATAAAGAATGTTAGTTTTAAAGAGTTTTGGTTCAATAATAAAGAAAAATTCTTCAAAATTAATCCCTCTAAAGTTTGTAATCACCATTGCGTTGCAAATGAAAAAAATACAATGATTTTAGAATATTTAAATATTGATAAAGAACATTTAGGATTTGTATAAAAATGAATGAGTATGTAGCATTTTACGAAAAATATAAGATTTCTCCTGTGAGGCAAAATATTAATAATTTTGATATACATTGTAAAAGAAGGGAAGGTTTATATAGACAATTGGGCTTACCTAAGATGTTGTTTAAAGGTAAAGATGTTTTAGAGGTTGGATCTGGTGGAGGATACAATTCATTAGCTACTTATTTGATGAAACCAAGCAGATATGTTTTAATAGAACCAAATAAAGCAGGATTTAATGAATTATTAGATAATTTTAATAAGAGAGGATTTAAAGATAATGTTGAGTTTTATAATATATTATTAGAAGATTTTGATTGTAAGGATAAGTTTGACATTGTTTTGTGTGAAGGATTAATTCAAGGACTGTCTAATAGAGAATCTTTTTTAAAAAGATTATCAAACTTTGTAAAAAAAGATGGTTTTTTGGTTATTACTGTTGCTGATGAGATTTCAATGTTTTTTGAAATTTTAAGAAGATATTTAGCAAATGAGCTTATAAAAAATGAGAAAAATTTTGAAGGAAAAATTAACATCTTGGTTAGAGCTTTTACCCCTCATTTAGATAGTATAAAAGGTATGACAAGGAAATATGAAGATTGGTGTGCTGATTTGATTTGTGACGCAATATATAATCACACTTTTAGCATTGTAGATGCCATTGGATTTTTTAAGAGAGATTATTTTTTTTATGGGGCAAGTCCGAATATTTTTCAAGATTTTAGATGGTATAAAAGTCTTCCGATTGAGCCTACAGAATATAATGAATACTTTATAAAACAATTTAATTCAATTAGACATAATTTTATAAATTACTTGAAAATATATAGAGAAAGAGAAGAAAAGGAAAATATAGAACTTTCAATGTTATGTAAAAGGTTAATTTTGATAGTTAAGTCATTAGAAAAAAATGATAATCAAAATAAGAAAAGAGAGATGATAGAGATATTAGAAGCAATATCCAATAATTTGAAACAAGTTGATAAAAATCTTTCTTTAGCTATACATGAATTTATAAAGTTAAGTAAAAAAGAGAATTTATCACCAGATGAGGTTAGAGATATGAAATTTTTAAAGCCTTTATTTGGTAGAGGACAAATATATTTGAGTTTTGTTAAGGAAGAATAAATTGTATTATAGAAAATATTTTAAGAAATGGATTGAAGATAATATTCCGAAAAATAGAGTTATAATTTATCCTTATGGAGATTTAGGGATAGCTTTATCTAAAATGCTGGATGATATGGGATGCGAAGTTTTATTTTTTATTGATGATTATAAAAAGTGTGAGTATTGTTATAAAATCGAAGATGCTCCATTATTAGATGAAAAAGTAATATTAGCAGTAGAACCAAACAATGAAGCTTTAATTACAAAATTAAAAGCAAAGTGTTACAAAAAGGGATATAAAGAAGTTGATTCTATAGAATTATTTATGGCACAGATAATTACTCAAGCTTATGGCGTTCCAAATATTGCTAACAAACACTATATAGATAAAGCATTAAAATATTTTGAGCCAAATTGTTTTAAGGAATTTCTATTGAGAGGTTATCCTTTTGATTATTTAAATAAAACGAAGGAAATGATCGCAAAAGGATATCCATATGATCTGAATGCAAAGTTTCAGACTTTAACCAAGATCGAAAATTTGTATTTTTATAATGATGTTATTATAGAGCAGAATGATATAGTTGTTGATGCAGGTACTTCTTATGGTTGGGAACAGCAAATAACCAATTTTGCAAAATATACGAACAATACTGTTTACGGATTTGAACCAAATAAAGATAGCTTTAACAGAATTAAAGAGGAAACAAAAGAAATTAAAAATATTGTTATTTTTAACAAGGCTTTGGGAGATAGTAACAGCACAAAATTTTTTGTTGAAAGTTCAGGTGGCAGCATGATTGTAGATTATGAAACTGATATGAAAGTTGAAACTGTAAAATTAGATGATATTTTAGAACATGTAGATTTTATTAAAATGGATATAGAAGGTTATGAGCTTAAAGCTTTAAAAGGTGCCAAAAATTTAATAAAAAAATGTAAACCAAAGTTAGCAATATGTTTATATCATAAACCAGAGGATATTTATGAAATCCCGAAATTTATTAAAGAAATTGAACCTGATTATAAGTTATGGATAGTATGCAACGAAGGTTTTTTATGGTCAGGAATTAAGATGTTTGGAATTTATTACGGGAACAGAAAATGAAAAAGAAAACAAGAGATTATTTTATGATGCCATATTCATATATTGATGATGATTGGAAAAGGTTCAGCGAAAATTATACAAAAAAAGAAATAAATGAGTTAAAAGAAGCAGCAACATTGCCATGGCCACCAGAAACTGTTTTGTTAGATGTTGGCACTATTTGCAATTTAGACTGCCCATTTTGTTTTAATCACTATGGCAGTAAAATTTCTATCTTTGATAAAAAAATAAATTCTAAAGAAAAATTGATAAATTTTATAAAAAAGAATGGGCCTTTCAAAAGATTGGCTTTTAGCGGAGCTGGAGAGCCTTTTTTATATCCTTATTTTATTGAAATTTTAGAAGAATTAGAAGAATATTATGAATCTATTCATATATCTACAAACGCTCAAACTTTAAAGAAGAAAGATATAATTAGATTATCAAAGCTTAAAATTGGATCTATAATCATCAGTACTGATGGAGCCGATAAAGAAATCTATGAATCATTAAGAAAAGGTGGAAAATTTGAAATATTTTTGGAAAATTTAAAATATTTATATAATGTTTTTGGAGATAAGATTTCTATTATGAGTGTTTTTTTTAAGCAGAATAGTAAATCTTTATTAAAATTTCCAAAACTTTTACATAATTTAGGTATTAGCAATATAACTTTAAATATGGTTAAAGCTGTTTTTCATCCTGATTTAGATTCAAATAATTTTACAAATATGGAAGATGATGAAATTTTGGAGTTTTTGGAAAAACTTCAAGATGAATGTTCATTATATAATTTGAACTTGAACTTTAGTTCTTCATCCTTAAAATTAAATAATCTTTCAAATAAACTAAAACAACATAAAAGTATATATACCCAGCGCTGCAGACAGCCTTTTACTCATTTTCAAATAAATATAGATGGTGAGGTGAATTATTGTTGTGGAGGGTTGCAAACCTTACCAAAAGATGCATTTGATGGCGATCCTAAGCAGGCTTGGAATGATGAGGAAGTACTTAAATTTAGAATAATGATGGCAGCAGGTTACAATTTAAAAGTATGTAAAATTTTGTGCAATAAAAAATTCGAGGGAAGTGTGCCAGACGTTAATATATTGAAAAAAATTTTAAGCAACAAAATCAACTATTCAAAAGATGATATTTATATTGAAAAGATTATTAGATTTTTAGAACAAAATGAGTATTTTAAAGATCATAAAATAGCAATTTTTGGGGCAGGAGAATTTACTAAAAAGTTTTTTAAAAATGTTGACTCAGACAGATTAAAAGTTGAAATTTTTTTTGACGACAAGCCAAATAACAAAATGATAAATAATAGAAAAGTTGAGCTATTTGATGAAAGTAAAATTACAAAAAATAACATCAATTTAATCCTCATATTATCTACGCTTTATGAAGATATAATAGAAGCAAAATTATCTAAGTTAAATAATGTAAAAATTATAAAGTTAGTAAGTGAAGCTATAAAAAGTTTAAATGATCAATAAAATAAGATTAGTTTTTTGTGTGCCGGTTTGGGGAGATATATATGTAAAAAGTTTTTTAGAATACTCATTGCCTTCTCAATTAGCTGATAATAATTTACCTTATCTAAGTGATAGAAATTGTATTATTGATTATTTTATTTATACATCGAAGAGTAATAAGCATTTATTTGAAGAATCAATTTCTTTTAAAAAATTAAAAGATATTGCAAATGTGAATTTTGAATACATCGACAAAATATTAAATGGCGAACAAGATAAGTATTATGTTATGAGTTATAGTCATTTTGACATTATAACCCAAAAAAGCAAAATGAATGATTATATGTTTTTAATGGTTGCCGATGCTATATATTCTAATTCTTTTTTTAAATATATTTATGATTTGATTTATGATGGCAAAAAAATTGTTTATATGTTAGGTTTTAGAGTAAATCCTTCATTGGCACGTATTTGTAGAAAAAAATATTATAATAAAAAAACAAATTGTATTTCTGTTGATTCTGCAGAGTTATCTAAATTAGCTATCAAGCATATACATATTAACTCAAAATCACATATAATTTCGGAAAAAAATTTTACTAATTGGCCTTCAGTTTTAATAGAAAAAGTCTCTAATGGTTTTTTAATGAGAGGTTTTCATTTGCATCCTATTGCAATAAAAACAAGTGTTTTCACCAAAAACTTGGAAAAATTTTATAGTATAGATGGATCAGCGGCTGTAAATTTCCTTGATGACTTATCTGGTAATGAAATAGGTTATGTAAATAATAGTAAATACGCTTCAATGTATACTTTTGAATTAGTCGAAAAAAGAACGAATAAGATTATAAAAAATGGGGAATTTAATTTTTTGGCTTTAGCTTCCTGGATGAAAAAAAATGCGGGCAGTGATCATTTAAAATTAGTTGAAAAAGATTTTTTGGTGAATATATCAGGTGAAGAAATTAAAAATAATATTAGATTGCCTTACTACATATCAAAGGCAAAAGAGCTGCTTTCTAATAACATCACTTTTGAACTTTTTGAAGAGGCTCAGCAAAAGTATATTAAAGGAAATATTGAGCTATCAAAGGATATGCTGAAAGAAATAATTGAAAAGATTTATAAGTGTATAATGTTATTAGGATTTAAGGATAATATAAAAAATAAATACGATATTATATTGAAGAAAATAGAATACTTGCTTGAAAATTACTATGAAATTTCAACTTTTATAAAGATAATAGAAATGCTAAGTTCTATTCTAAATGAGATTGGTGAAGGAAAAAGTTTTTTGTCAATATTTGAGAAAAATGAAGTGTTTATACAAAAAATAGAACATCTTCCTAATAATATTGTTTTATATGGATTAGGTAATTATGGGAGAGAAATATTTTTTTTATTAAAATTTTTTAGAAAAAATATTGACTTTATTATCGATGATAATTTTTATGCAGACAACTATCAAGGTGTTAAGGTTATTAAATTTGAAGAGTTAAGTGAACCTGTAGTATTAAATAATTATTTTTTGATTTTAACTATTCAAAAAAAAGAATTAGCCATAAAAATTAAATTAAAATTAGAGAAATATAATATTAATTTTTTTTACGAAGATGAATAAAAAGAGAACAATTATTAATTTTATGCTAAATCACTTGAAAAATATTTTATCTAAAACTTCATTAAATGAGAAACATGTAATTGAAAGTTTAAATATATATAATGATATTGATAACGATATTTTATTGAGAACTCAGTGTATAACGGCTTTAAAAAAGTTTTTAAAATATAGTAAACCTAATAAGATAGCAATATACCCTTGTAATAGTTATATAGAAAAAATAATAGATGTTATTAATGAATATAATTTTGTCATTTTAGATGATTTTAAAGCGGGTAAAAAAATAAAAGGATATACTGTTATTTCCCCAGAAGTTATAAATGCAGAAAAGTTTGATCATATAATAATAGTTTCTTACAGAGATAGCATAAAGAATAGTTTGATTCAAAGAGTAGGTAACGATGCTTCTATTGTTTGGATAAAGGATTTGGTACAAAAATATATAGATAAAGATATTTATTTAGATATGTTACATGGACAGAAATTAGACGTTGCCAAAGTAGATTTTTTACTAAAAAAAATACACTTTTTGAATGATAACGTTTTAATATCAATAAATGGAGTGTTATTTAATAACTATGGACCTACTTTTAAAAGCTTGCAAAAGAAAGGTTATAAAATCTATGTACTAACATTATCAGATAATTTAGCTTACGCAAAACAAGATAGCACGATTCATGATTTTGTTATTAAAAATTGTTATAAATTAACAACTTTAGAGATGGTATATTTTTGTTTGAACTTAAAAAAAGGAAATGTTTTTATTAATGATATTTCTTTTTATAATCCAGGATTTGACGCCAAAAAAGCAATTATTAATTATGCATTTGTAGCATTTTTATTGTCAATAATAAAAGTCCCTAAATTTCTTTTTCTTTATGATGTTGTCCATTCTGTGATCAAAAATCATGAATATATTAATGATTATTTTCAAATATATAGAAAAACATTATTATTAGCAGATGGTATTATATGTAATTCAAATACAGATGAAATACATAACACTTTAAAGTATATTATTGGTATAGATAAACCTATGTTATCTTTTTATAGATATAACGAATACATTCCTAAATTGAGAAAAAAAATTGATAATGGAGAATTCCATATAGTAATTATTGGCGGTATGGGGGATAAACTCAGAGATTCAACTAATATGTTAAAAGAAATTTTATCTCAAAGAATTCATGTGCATAATTATGTTGCAAGTGATACAATATACGAATTTATGGAAAGTTTAAAAGAAGAACAAAAGAGATATTTCCATCAGCACAATTCTATCGTGAGTCAATTTGAACTAATAGAGGAAATTAGTCAGTATCATGCAGGTTGGATAGTTGATAATGGATTTGAGGTGTTAGATATGATAAATAGTATAAATCATAAAGAACTTAAAGAGTTGCTTATTATGTTTAGACTAACTACTGTGTCTTCAAGTTTGTTGGCTGTCGGTGCAGCGGGATTACCGATGTTTTTAAATAGGATGGTAGTTCATGTTACATACAAGTTCCCCAAAGAGTTTTTTATTCCTATAGAAGAACCTGAAATTATTAATTTTAAAAAAATAATAAAAGATATTAAATGGAATGAATTATATCGCGTAACAATGAAGGAAAGGAAAATTTTTTATATTGATACTCACATAGAGAAACTTATTGAATTTATAAGTAAAGTCAGAAAAGAATTTTATGTTGAAAGACAAAATACATAACTTTTTCAATTGTTTATGTAAATATTATATTGATTTTGCATTTGTAAAAACATTGCAAGGAGTAAAGGATTTTTGAAAAAAGAATCTGATGTTATCAACGAATTTATAGAATTTTTTTTAGATAACAATAAAATTACTAATATATTATCAGTCATTTTATCATATTGTATTAAAAATTACAAAAGAGTTTTTCTTAACAATTATATTATCGCTTTTACCCCTTATAATGGTTTAGCGGAGAAAATTAAAGAATTATTAGACTTAAATGAAGTATATTTTTTTGATGACTATAAAAACGAACACTTTATATATAAAATAGATGAAATTGTTAATTTTGAAAAAAGCATAATTATAATAAATCTCTCTGAAAAATATACTGATCTACTAAAAGAAAAATTTGCAAGGTATGGATATAGAAATTTTATTAATGTGCCACATAGTATTTTTTCAAAGAACAATATAAATTTATCTTTAAGGGAAAAAGTTTTATTATTAAAAGTTTTAGCTAAAATAACTAAGAGTAAATTTACAAATTTTTTTTTAAAAAAGAATAAAATTTTAGTTACTTTGATATCTCCTTTATCCGATATTTATTTTAAATTAGAAACTTTGTCCAATTTTTATTCACCAGATCTTATTGTTTATGTTGTAAAAAATCAAAAGGATGCAAAAATTATTCAAAGTCAAAGGAGTATCATTATGGAGTATTATGATTTTTTAATGATATTCTTAAAATATAGAAAAACTAAAAAGTGGGTATTTTATATTAATAATGTTCATTGTAATGGCTATAATGAAGCTGTTGTTTTGAAATCATTATTTAAATACACAAAAGTTATTTTTGATATAGGGGATTATTTACCAGATTTAATTGGTAATGATGAAAAAAATATAAAATGTTTAACAAAAAGTTGGAATATCTCAGAAAAAATAGCTCTTTGTGCTTACAAAAGTGCAAAATTAATAGCACACTATAATATCGTAGATGGGATTATACATAGAACTTATGGTAATAAAGTTTCAGATATGGCAAATATTAAATCAAAAAATATTTTTTTCCCACCAGTATCAGATTTTTTTGAAATAAATGATAGATTGAATATTAACAAATCAATTGTTACAAATTTATTATATATTGGTGTTATTGCTGATGAAAATAGATATTCAAAAGAAATTTATGAAGGGTCTTTTTTGTCTAAAATATTTAATGATATTTGTAATAGCGGATGCACAATAAGGATATATTCTTCTCATGGATTAAATGATACTTTATTGAAATTAAAAAATAAACTAAATGATAATATTGAAATTTTCAGTAAAACCCCTATTGAAGAAATTTTTGATCAAGCAAAAGATGTACCATACTGGGGAGCAATTTTGGAAAACTTTTACCGAACCAATCCAAATCAAAACGGAATTGATACTATACCAACAAAATTATATACTTACATAACTATGGGATTCCCAATTATTGCTTCTGAGTCTCTTGAGGCAACAGCACATATTGTAGAAAAATACAAAATAGGATTTGTTTTAAAAAAAGGTGATGAAAAAAAATTAGGAGATATTTTGAGAAATAAAAACTATAATTTATACAGAGAAAATGTAATTAAATATTTAAAAGATAAATTAAACAAAGAAAAATTAGAAAATATTTTGATGAATTTTTATGGGGATATATTGTTTAAGGAGGAAAATCAGTGAAAATTCTGTTGAGTGCAATGGGTAAAACAGGTTCAACTGTAATGGGGAATATGTTGGCTAAATTGTTTAATACTAAAGGAAAACCACCAATTATAGTAACTATACAAAATCTTTTAAACGATCTTTTTAAACTCTTAGAAGAAAATGGAGCTTTGAATTATAAAATTATAGCTAATATTGGTCAATCTTTGATAGGAAAAAAAAGCTGTATGAATATTCACACTTTATTAATCAATAGAAGTAATAATGCTTTTGAAAAAATTGTAAATGGATATATAAGTAATGATTTTCTAAGTTTTTTATCTAACTGTGAAAATAATAATAAAGATAATTATATGATGAGGATTTATGCACCACCGGATAAAATTGAAAAAAATCCATATCTTAAAAACTTTGAAAAAAATATTTTTAACAAGAAACATCTTTGATACTATTAACTATTATATGAAATACATAGATGAATCGAAAGAAGTTTTTGAATTTATGGAAAAATATAAATCTCAAAATTTGTTAGCTCTTAGTAGATATAAAAATCTTGATTTCTTATTATCAATTATAGAAGAGTGGAAAATGTTCGTTAATGGATATTTTAAATATAAAAATGAGTATCTATTAGTTAGATATGAAGATTTGATACGTTATCCATTTGAAACTATTAAAAAAATAGATAATAAGAATATGTTAGATGATAAGATTATAAAGGACGCTATTGATAAAACTTTAAATAAGAATTTAGTTGAAAACCTTCCTAATATACATAAATATTTTCGTCACTATAACCCAGGCAGAAAGATTGGCGATTTTAATAGATTTTTAACTGATGATATGATAGATTTTGTATATTCTCTTACAAAGAATGAGTTGAAAGCTTTGGGTTATGATATGAGTGAATTAGTCGATAAGAGTATAGAAAAATATGAAAGAATTGATGAGATTGGAGAAGTTTATAAAGATTTAGTTCAAGGTTATAAACTTATTGAGAATAGCTCATCAATAGCTATCCTTGGAGCTGCAAGAGCAGCAACAATTACTTATGAAGATCTTAAAGAGAAATTTAATGTAATTTGCTTTATCGATGATTTCAAGACAGGAGAATTATTTTCAATTCCAATAGTTTCAAGGGAAGAATTTAGAAAAAAATTTGCAGATAGAGTGGGTTTTATTGTTAGAGGTCCATATCAAAAAGGATTTGATATTACTGAGTTGGCAGGTAAAAAGATATTAACATATGAGAGTGTGTTAAAATTTTTCAATAGTTATGATAAATGAATTAATTTTTATTGTGAAAAATAATTTTAATTATTAAGGAGATTTGTATAGATATGCAGTTTAGTTTAGATTCTCACAAGCTTCACTACCATCCAGACAGGGTAGCTGAGTTTTTGAAAAAGGGTGATTGTTATCCGCTCTATGTGGAGATAAGTCCTGTTGGTAGCTGTAATCATAGATGTATTTTTTGTGCTTATGATTATATAGGATATCCAAATAGAAAGCTTAAAAAAGAAAGACTTTTGGAGTTTTTAGAAGAAGTTAAAGAGGCTGGTGTTAAAAGTATGCTTTATGCTGGAGAAGGCGAGCCTTTGATGCATCCCGATATTGATGATTTTGTTGTAAGAACAAAAGAGCTCGGCATAGATGTTGGTATGTTTACAAACGGGGAATTATTAAAAGATAGGCTTTCTGATAAAGCCATAGGTTCTTTAACCTTCTTAAGGTTTAGTGTGAATGGTGGGGACAGAAAAACATACAGTGAAATCCATCAAAGAGATAGATTTGATAAAGTAATTGAAAATATCGAATATGTAAAAAAATTAAAGGAAGATAAAAAATTAGAAACAACCTTAGGTGTTCAGTTTGTTTTATTGCCGGAAAATATTGATTCACTTGAAAATTTGATATTTATATTAAGGGACATTGGAGTTGACTATTTATCGATAAAGCCATTTGTATTGCAGAATGAAAACCAATTTTATAGAAATAGAGGCTTTGATATTGATATATATGCGTATTTTAAAAAGATAGAAGCGTATTCAAATGAAAACTTTAAGGTAGTTGCAAGGTTAAACGCTTTTAAAAAATACGGCAAAAGGACATATAAACATTGCTATGGGTGCAACTTTATTACTATCTTAGATAGCGGAGGCAACTTGATTTCCTGTTTGCCGTATCTTGGAAAAGAAGAATTTATGTATGGAAATATTTATGAAAACAGTTTTAAGGAAATCTGGCATTCAGAAAAAAGGAAACAGGTAAAAGAATTGTTGGAAAAACAACTTGATGTCCAAAAGGTTTGTCCACCAAATTGCAGACCAAACGCCATAAATGAGTATTTGTATGAGCTGAAGCATCCAAGTGTAGCGCACGTGAATTTTATATAGGTGATAAAATGAATGATGCTGTAAAAAAATATATACAGAATGCGAATAATGCTATTAGGCAGGTAAAAATTAATAGAAGATTGCAAAGAGCTGAAGAATTTGCAAATGATAAAAACAGGGTAGAAGCTATAAAAAGAAAAATTATGGATGAATTGGGTATCCAAGAGAAATTTTTAATAAGCAGTGATTATCCCCAAAATCATGAAGATATTGAAATATTAAAAAAGGTTTTAGAAATTGATGAAAGGATAGTGTATTTAACGGATAATATAGAAAAAGTAAAAGAATTAAAAGAACTTTTTCCAGAAAGAGTTTACGAAATAGGTGAAGATTTGTATATTATAGCTTTTGTTGTGAATATTCATATTTATTTTTGGGATAGTGAGTTGTTAACTTTATTAAAAAGAAATAAGAAATGTTTTAATCCTGTACATCCTAAAAACTATCCAGAAAGTAATGACAAGGCTTTTGAGCATTGGACGGAAAAAAGACAAAAGAATATGATAGGTTTTTATACAAGAGATTTAATGGAACTACTATATTATTTGTATTCGGAAACGCTTTCAATGGATAAAATAAAATTGATTTTCTCAACATTTAAAGAAAAAAGGTTTTTAGTTCTTTTATCCTTTGCTATAAATAATAAGTCTGTTTTAGATTCCATATTTCGCCTAACTTACAAAAACTATTTATATAATAGTAAACGTAATTATAAATGTAATAATCAAAAGATGAGCAAAAATCTTAAACTTTTTATGGAGATAATTGATGATTGATGAAGTAAAATTAGAGATAACAAAAAATGATTTTATAAATTTAGGAAAACCAAGAGTATTGCAACTTTCTTTAACTAATAAATGTAATGCTAGATGTGAATTTTGTTTCCCTCAGAATTCTAAAAAGTTAATAAATTTGTATAAACATAAAAGAACGATGGATGATAAATTACTTCGTAAGATATTAGATGATATTAAAGATGGAGATGAAATACAGACAGTTGTGTTGGGTGGCTCAGGTGAGATGCTGTTATATGATGGTATTTTAGAAATTATAAAAGAACTTAAGAAAAAAAATAAAAGAGTTGAAATACAAACAAATGGAACACTATTAAATACAAAAGAAATTTATTATTTAAAAGAGATAGGTTTAGATGCTTTGCAAATTTCTATAGATGCTATTAAAAAAGAAACTTTTAAAGAAATTATACATGTAGATAAATATGAAATTTTTTTAAATACTCTTAAAATAGCAAGTAAAGTTGGGATAGAGATCAAATCTCACACAGTATTAATAAAAGAAAATATTAGAGAATTTCACAAATTTGCAAATTTTTTATTTGATAATGATATATTTGTTTCAAGTGCTAGCTTTAGTTGCGTAAGAGATGATGATTTTATAAAAAATAAAAACATAAATAAGGTCAGTAAAGCTGAAATAGACGAGCTTTATAACAACTTGGCATATAAATTGGATAGATTAGGAATCCCTCATAACTTAAAAGTGTTAACAGAAATTTATAGTAATAATGAAGAAATTGAATTTAAACTTTTTAAACAAGATCCATTTGTGTGTAACGAAATATTTGAAACGCTAACGATATTTCATACTGGACATTATGGTACCTGTTGTGGAAGTAATAGATATTATAAATTTGATGCCGAAAATTTCACTATTAAAGATTTATTCAATTCTCAGGTATATAAAGAGTTAAGAAAAGGTTTTTTATTTAAAAAACCATCAAAAATTTGTGATAATAAATGGTGTGAAGATAGATTTAGAAATGTTAATAGTGTTAAATTGCCTAATATTTTAGAAAGAAAAGATTTATTGAGTAAAAAAATTGTAAATATTGTTAAAACATCTCCTCTTATCGTTTGGCCAGCTGGAAGATTATTTGCAGAATTAGTTAATGTAAATATGTTTAGACATTTAGATGTCAGATGTGTAGTTGATATTGTAAATACATATAAAAGAAGTGATTTTATAAGTGAAAAAGATTTTCTAAAGGTTATTCAAGGTTACGGAAGTTTTTATATTTTTTTATGTACTACTGAAAACAAAGTCAAAGAAACAATATTGCATAAAATTAAAAAAGCTAAACCAAGAAATAAAGTTACTGTTTTAACATTGATATAATTAAGAAGTTAGTTAAGGAGATATGGAATTTTTGATGCCAATTAAAGAATATGTCATTTTGAATTTTATAGGTAGGAGTGGAACAACAATATTGAGAAATGAATTGGGTAAATATAAAAACATTTGTACACTTCCAACCAATATTCAGGCTGAAATATTGAAAAAATTATCTAAAGATGTTTATCTTTATTCAAATTTCATTAAATATTATATATCAAATGACATTACAAATATTTTTGGCAAAAAAAAATGTTATAAGAGAGTTGAGGATATAAATAAATTTATATACAAAATGCCTTTACAAACTCTTTTACTATATAGTGATTTAGATGTAATAAAAAGATTTACACCAATTTTAATAATTAGAGAACCTATAGAAAATGTTATTTCTGCTAGTCAAAAAAAATTTGTGGAAGTATCTGATAATTACAAACTTTTTTTAAAAAAATTAGAAATGGTCTATTCAAAGTTTTCTTTAATGCTACCCAAAAATTTAAACGTATATTTAGGTCAAATGGAAATTATTGAACAAAGAGCAATTCTGTATAAGTTAGCGTTTAAAAGCACTCTTCATTATTTAAACAATATATATAAAGGTAAATACTTAATAATTAAATTTGAAAATTTGCTTAAACAACCAGTTAATGTATTATCAAAAATATTAAAATTTTTAAATATGGATGTTTCCAAAAAGGAAATATTAAATAAATTAAATACAAACATTTATAAAGATATTACAGAAGAAGGGGGAATACAAATGTCATCAAACTTAACATCATCTCATTTAAACAAATATTCTAATATAGATAAAGATATTAGAAGCAAAATAGAAGGAATCTTATCAGAAGAGATTGAATTTTATAATAGTCTTTAAAATATGAGGATATGTATTATGAAAACAAAAAAATTACATCCGAGAATGAATCGATTTTTATTTTTAAAGGATTTTTTTAAAGATGTAAAAAATAGAAACTCAATAGTGACTTTAGGAAGTATTGATTATCTTTTTGATGATATTAACCAACATGAAAATTTTTTGAAGATTTTAAATATAGAAGACTTTGATTTAAATAAATATTTTGAAAATGGAAGATATTCTTCCAAGTGGTTTTGGGAATATTTGGGTTTTAAAGAAATTGATTTTATTGATACTGATGGGTATTTTGGCGCCAAAGATTTTGATTTAAATTATGATTTAAAGGAAGAGTATGGGTTTAGCAATCAGTATGATATAGTATTAAATCTTGGAACTACCGAACATATATTTAATCAGTATAATGTTTTTAAAAATATTCATATTTATGTAAAACGCATGGTTACATTATTCTTTCAACCCCTATGCAGGGACAATTAAATCATGGGTTCTATAGCTATCATCCCATTTTTTTTGAAGATTTGGCAAAAGCAAATTGTTACAAAATAGAAGGGATGTGGCTGAGCAAGAAAAGTATGGAAAATAAAGAAGTTGTATATAATGAACAAAATTTAAATAAGCTAAAGATATTAGATATAATTGATGATGACATTGGATTAATAACTATTTTTAAAAAATTAAAAGATGTTAATTTTTTGGTTCCTTTTCAGGGGAATTATTTAAATATTGTAAAAAATGAAAAGCTGAAAAAAAGATATATACAAAGAGAATTGTATACTTCTCTAATAAATAAGATAGGTATATTAAAAAATGATAACATTGCTATATTTGGTACAGAAAGAGCAGGAAGTATTGCTTATGAAAAATTAAAAGAGTTTTTAAATATTGTTTGCTTCATAGATGATTTTAAAAAAGGAAAATTTAAGGGTATCGATATAGTGAATAGAGATGAGTTTAAAGAAAAGTATTTAGACAAAGTTGATTGTATTGTAAAAGGTCCTTATCAAAAAGGTTTGGATGAAAAAGAGTTATTTGGTAAAAAGGTTATTGAGTTGGATGCAATAATTACTTAACTCTAAC
This sequence comes from Hippea jasoniae, assembly GCF_000744435.1. Classification (NCBI taxonomy): domain Bacteria; kingdom Pseudomonadati; phylum Campylobacterota; class Desulfurellia; order Desulfurellales; family Hippeaceae; genus Hippea; species Hippea jasoniae. The sequence continues at coordinate 35,115 of NZ_JQLX01000011.1, read as the reverse complement.
TTTATATATACAAAATGGCTCATTATTTGATAGGAGTATGTTGTGGGAAAAATATTTGAAAATCGAGTTATCAGTAATAATGTTTTTTGGTATAAAACCCGCATCACTAAACATCATCGAATGCAACTTACCAATCAAAAACCGTGCGTGTTGTGGTTTACTGGTTTGAGTGGCAGTGGGAAGACAACTATTGCTAATAAAGTTGAATCGTTATTGTTCAATAATAAAAATCTTACTTATTTATTGGATGGTGATAATATAAGGCATGGATTAAATAGAGATTTAGGATTTGATGAACACAGTAGAAAAGAGAATATAAGAAGGGTTACAGAGGTTGCAAAGCTGTTTGTAGATAGTGGTTTGATAGTATTAGTTGCCTTGATATCCCCATACAGGAAAGATAGAGAATTTGCTAAAAGCATTTTGGAGGCTGGGGAATTTGTAGAAATATATATAGATACGCCAATTGAAGTTTGTGAGCAAAGAGATGTAAAGGGATTATATAAAAAAGCAAGAAGTGGCATTATAAAAAACTTTACCGGTATTGATGCACCCTATGAGCCTCCATTGCATCCCGATATTCACATAAAAACCATTAAAATGTCAGCAGATGATGCAAGCAAGAGTATTTTTAGCTTTTTAGTAAACAAAGGTTACATTAATGTTAGATGAAAATTTAAAAGAATTAGAATCAGAATCCATATACATCATCAGAGAAGTATCGGCAACCTTCAAAAACCCTGTAATGATGTATAGTATAGGCAAAGATAGTTCTGTATTGCTTCATTTACTAATGAAAGCTTTTTATCCAGCAAAACCACCAATTTCACTTCTACATATAGATACAATGTGGAAATTTAGAGAAATGATAGAGTTTAGAGACAGAAGGGCAAAGGAATTGGGAGTTGAATTGATTGTCTATGTAAATGAAGATGGTAAAGAAATGGGAATCAATCCATTTATCCATGGAAGCAAAGTTCATACAGAGATAATGAAAACGCAAGCTTTAAAAAAAGCTCTTAGCAAATATAAATTCGATGCAGTAATTGGTGGAGCAAGAAGAGATGAGGAGGCAAGTAGAGCAAAAGAGAGGATTTTTAGTTTTAGAGACAAAAACCACAGGTGGGATCCAAAAAATCAAAGACCAGAACTGTGGAATTTATACAATACACACATAAACAAAGGAGAAAGTGTAAGGGTTTTCCCATTATCAAACTGGACAGAACTTGATATATGGTTTTATATTTATAAGGAAAATATTCCTATAGTTCCGTTGTATTTTGCAAAGGAAAGATTGGTAACAGAGTTTGAGGGAACAAAGATATTGGTAGATGATGATAGAGTACCACACGATTTAAGAAAAAAAGCAAAAAAAGAGTGGGTTAGATTTAGGACTCTTGGGTGTTACCCTCTAACAGGAGCAATAAATTCAAAAGCAACAACACTTGAAGAAATAATAAAGGAAACATTGCTTACAAATAGAAGCGAAAGAGCTGGAAGATTAATAGACAAAGATGAGGGTGCAAGCATGGAGGAAAAGAAAAAAGAGGGGTATTTTTAGATATAGTCAACATAAAAATATCACAAACAATGACATTGCCAAGCAATATAAGGATTTTTAAAGATGCAATCTATTAATTCTATTGATTCTATTAGAAATTACCTAAAAGCCGATGCAAATAAAGAATCGCTAAGGTTTATTACATGTGGAAGCGTAGATGATGGAAAATCAACTCTAATAGGAAGGTTGTTATATGAAACAAAAGCAGCATTTGAAGATCAAATAGAAAAAGCAAAGTATGAAACAAAAAAATACGGTACAACAGATGAGATGGACTTTGCTTTATTGGTTGATGGCCTGAAGGACGAAAAACTTCAAGGTATTACGATAGATGTTGCATATAGATATTTTTATACGAATAAAAGAAAATACATAATAGCTGATACACCAGGGCATGAGCAATACACAAGAAATATGGCAACAGGTGCAAGTAATGCCGAGTTAGCTATTATTTTGATAGATGCAAGAAAAGGCGTTTTAACTCAAACAAAAAGGCATTCTTTTATTGTAACCCTAATGGGTATTCAACATATATTAGTCGCTGTCAATAAAATGGACTTGATTGACTACAAACAGGAAGTTTTTGAAAAAATAAAAAAAGATTTTATTCAAATGTTCGACAAATTAAGATTAGCTCTTCCATACAAGAATTTAAACTACAAAATAGATTTCATTCCAATTAGTGCTCTAAAGGGAGATAATGTTGTAAAAAAATCATACAATATGCCTTGGTATGAAGGTAAATCATTATTAGAGTATTTAGATGATCTTTCCGTTATTTCTATCAGTTATGACAATATAAACTTTCGTTTTCCAGTCCAATATGTAAATAGAGCCAACTTAGATTTTAGGGGATATTGTGGCGAGATAGTTGGGGGAAAAATAAAAGAGAACGATGAAATAGTAGTTTATCCATCAAAGCAAAGAGCAAAAGTAAAGAATATTATACCTATTTCTGACAGAGAAGAAGTTTATAAAAAAGGGTGTATAACATTTACAACTTATGAAGATATTGACGTAAGTAGAGGAGATTTAATTTGTAAGCCAGATGAGTCTCTACCCTATGTTTCTAACAGCTTTGAAGCTATGCTAATTGTTTTTGATAAAGAATTAGAAAACCAGGAATATATACTGAAAATTTATACTAAAGAAACAATTGCAAGAATTAGTAGAGTCTTGTATAGAAGAGATGTGCATACACTTGAAAAGGAGAGGGTTTACACTTTAAAGTTAAACGATATTGCAAGGGTAAAAATAGATTTAAATGAGGAAGTAGCATTTGACTTTTATGAGGAAAATAAAAACACTGGTGCTTTTATTTTGATAGATAAATTAACAAATAACACCGTAGCAGCAGGAATGATAGTGGGTATAGCAACAAAAGGGAAAAAAAGAGTTTACACTCAAGCCGAGATTGAACTAAATAGATACATAAGAAAGTTTTACCCAGAGTGGGGATGTAGGGATATTGAGGAAGTGAAGTAGAGATAAAAAATTGGTAGGGTATATAAATAAAATATGATATATAAAGATTTCCAATACGCAAAGACAGTTGAGAAACTTGAAAACGGTAAAACAATTAGATTTGAAATAGAAAGAAATGGACAAAAGGCGTTTTTTAATTTTATAAAAAGGGATATTTCAAATGAATTAACCTTTTTGCCTAAGGGAAAGTATTACGACATCATTACTCCCTTTGATTATGGAGGAATTTATTATACAAGCAGAGAGATACTGCAATATTTTTTTGAAACATTTCAGAATTGGTGTTTGGATAATAAAATTATAAGCATGTTTATAAGATTTGATCCTTGCTATGTGTTTGATTTTGATCTGTTCTCAAATTTTATGAATATCAGAAAGGTGAACGATTTAATTTATATCGATTTAGAAACCGAGTTTTGGAAAGATTACTCAAAAGGAAGAAAATCCGATATCAACAAAATAAGTAAATTAAACTTTGAAGTATGTAGGGTTGATGTGGATAGTTTCTATAAGTTATACATTGAAACAATGAACAGAAATAAAGCTCATAAATATTTTTATTTTGATAAAGAAGTTTTAAAGAGTATTATTTATGAAAAATTCGGCAGGGTCTTTGGTATAAAGTTGGATGGTGTCCTGCGCTCTGCAATGATAGTGTTGGACAATAAAAGCACAAGCTATTATTTTTTAGGAGGTTCTGTAGATATAAATTTAGATACAAATGCAATGTTACTTCATCAAGTTGCTTTAAAATTAAAAAAGGAAGGCAAAAGAATATTTTTCCTTGGCGGTGGCAGAAGTGGGGTTTATGAGTTTAAACGGCGCTTTTCAAAAAAAACTTTGCCCTATTATGTAGGAGAAAAAATATTCGATTCAAAAGTTTATGATAATCTGGTAAAACTAACTAACAGATTTGATAATGATTTTTTTCCTAAATATAGAGAAAAGGTCATTTGATAAAAAGGAGCGATATGATAACTGTAGGGATTCATAATACCGGTTATTTTTCATCTTGTGCGGTTTTTAAAGATGATTGTCTTGTTTTTGCAAGTGCAGAGGAAAGATTTAGTAGAATAAAATATGATAACGGCTTTCCATTTAAAGCGATAGAGGCGGGATTAGAAACAATAGATGCAACTTTTGATGATATTGATGAGATTATAATAGCCTGGAATCCATATCTGAATGCAACGCGATTTAGGGCGGGGTTTTCTAAATGGGTGGCTCACCCTATGCAAAGGCTTTACTCTAACATAAATGCAGTGCTCTCTAAAATGTCAGATACATACATAAAACCTTCAGAACAGATAATAAGGTTTAGCGATAAGGATGTGAAGGTGAAGTTTGTAAATCACCATCTATCCCATATAGGAATGGCATATTATAGCTCAGATTTTAAAGATTCTGCTATTTTGATAGCTGATGGATATGGTGAAAATAGCTCAACAATATTATCTTTTATGAAGGATGGTAGATTACAGATTATTAAAGAGCATAAATTTCCCCACTCACTTGGCATGTTTTATGCAACGATGACTGAGTTTTTAGGTTTTAGACCAGAGAAAGATGAATGGAAGGTTATGGGTGCATCTGCTTTTGGTGATTGGAGGAAATATTATAAAGAAATCAAAAGATTAATATCTGTAAAAGATGGCAATATAGAATTGGATTTGAGCTATTTTAATTTTTACAATTTTGATACGAGGGGATATTTTAGTGATAAGTTGATGAATTTGTTAGGAGAGCCCTGCAACTATCTTAAAGACCCGCAAAAAGTTTATGATATTGCGGCTGCTACCCAGAAGGTTTTTGAAGAAAGCGTGATTGAGATATTGATATGGCTTCACAAACAAGAACCTTTTATTGATAATTTATGCTACGGTGGTGGAACCGCTATGAACTGTTTGTTGAATGGCAAAATTGATAAGTTAACTCCTTACAGTAATATTTATGTATCTTTTGCCCCCGATGATGCCGGCAATGCTATAGGGGCTGTTTTGTACAACAAGAGCTTGAAATTACCAAATTTATCTCCATATCTTGGAAAGCAGTATGATAACAAATATATTGAGTCAATTTTAAAGCAGTACAAAATTAGATATAGATATTTAGAGGATAATAAATTGTATAATGCGATTGCTGACTATCTGGTTGATGGAAAAGTGATAGGGTGGTTTCAAGGAAAAATGGAGTTTGGGCAGAGGGCATTGGGAAATAGAAGTATATTGGCCAATCCTTCAATAAAAGATATGAAAGAAAAAATAAACTCAGCGGTAAAATTTAGAGAAAAATTTAGACCCTTTGCTCCTGCAATTATTGATGAATTTGGTGATGAATATTTTGAAGATTATGTATATACTCCTTTTATGGAGAAGATCTTGAAATTTAAAGAAAGTGCTGCAGAAAAAGTTCCGGCAGTTGTGCACAACGATAAAACAGGAAGGGTTCAATCTGTTACAAAAAATAACAATGAAAGATTTTATAATTTAATTGAACATTTTTATAAAAAAACAGGCATACCGTTGCTTTTAAATACCTCGTTTAATTTGGCGGGTGAGCCGATAGTTCAATCACCTAAAGATGCTATAAGGACATTTTTTACAAGTGGTTTGGATGTATTGGTGTTGGGAAATCATGTAGTAGGGAAAGAGTATGAAAAAATTTTATTCTGATTTCCTAAAAAAACAATCTTTTCTTAATAGTAAAAGTAAAAGTTATTTTTATTCAAACTTAGACTATTTAAAAAGTCAGGGATTTAAATGTACAATGGATTTGCACAATAAAATTGTATTAGAATTAGGTGCGGGAGCAGGTAGATTAACAAAAAATTTATATAATATGGGAATAATTAAAAAAACAAAAAAATACTATATTGTTGAACCGTCAGATGGTATAGAAGAAATAAAATTATTTTTTAAAACAAAAAATTGTAATCAAATTGAATTTATTAAAGATAAGTTAGAAAATTTAGATAAATATATAGAAAAGGAAAGCATTGATTATTTTATATGTTATGGAGTTCTTCCCCATATTAATTTATCCTTAGATGACATTTTTGATAAATTTAACTACTTTATAAAAAAGAAAGGGAAGCTGCATGTTGTTTTTTCATATTATGGTTTTCAAAAAAAAATAGCTGATAAAATTAGGAAAAAAATTTATTCAAAAAACATCATAATTAGACAAACCATTTCTCTATTAAATTTATTGTTGCAAATTACTTTATTTAATCTTAAAATATTAAGAGGTTGGTATATAGAAAATTTTATTTATTCACCCCATTTCGGTATAGTAGATAAATATTTAACTTTTATAGAATATTATTCAGTAAATCCATACAATATCCAATATAATTACAAGGATATAATAAATGCAGCAGTTAAAAATGGTTTCGATATAGATGAAATGGGCGATTATTCTTTATCTATAGTTTTTTTAAAAAAAGGCTTAAGAACTATTGAAAATAATATTATCAACATAGAAGATAGAAAATTGTATTGTGTTTATTTAAAACAAAAAGATTATTTTTATAGATTAGTGATTAATAAAATACAACAAAAATATCCTGATATTGAATTAATAGAAATCGAATACAATGAATTAAATAAAGTAAAAAAAGATAATAAAACTATTGTTTTTTGTTGGAATTATTACGATAACTCATATTTTATTTATAAAAATAAAATGGATTCCAACAAGGAGAATAAAATACTTTTTTTTCAAATGTTAATTTAATATTTAGAGGAGAAAGAATGATACTTGATGCGGGCAGTAAATTAATTTATCATTACAATAAAGTAAAAGAGCTATTGGAAACCGGAAAAACCTATCCGGTTCATATTACCGTTGGATTAACTAATTATTGCAACCATAGATGCGTGTGGTGTTATATAGATTTTGCGAAAGATATGAAAAATAGGATTAATGCTAACATAGATAAAATGCTGGATGCCCTAAAAGAGGCAAAAGAATACGGTGCTAAGGCTATTACTATTGTTGGGGATGGTGAGTCAACCCTCCATCCAGAATTTGAAGTTTTTTTAGAAAGGGTTCATGGTCTTGGGTATGATATAGGTTTATTTACAAATGGTAGCTGGAAAAGAAGCAGTATAACCGACGCTATAAGTAAATATTGCAGATTTGTAAGATTTAGTGTTGATTCCTGCAGCAAGACCACCCATACCAAAACCCATTTATCAAATGATTTTGACCTGGTGATTGAGAATATAAAGAGTGTTGTGAACAAAAGAGCAAAATACTTAACAGTTGGCGTTCAGTTCGCTTTCAATCAATATAATATAGATGAGATTGAAAAGGCTGCTGAATTTTATAAAGCACTTAATGTGGATTATATATCTTATAAACCTGTTTATAAAAATGAGCTTAATACTAATCACGAAGAAAATAGGCTTCGTTCGGAAATTGTAAATAGAAAGCTGCAGATAGCCAAAAAACAGGAGAACGAAAAATTTAAGGTGTATTGGAAAAAGTGGCAGATAGAAGCTCTTATTGAGAAAAAAACAGACAGAGGATATAAAAAATGCAGAGCTATATGGCTATCACCGTATATAGATGAGGATGGAAATGTTGAGTTTTGCGGTAATTTGAAAGGTAGAGGTTTTACGATAGGCAATATTTACGAGAATAAGTTTAGCGAAATTTGGGGTAGTAAGGAACATTTAAACAAGGTAAAACAGATAGATTTAAGTAAATGCCCTATAGGTTGTAAACTCCACGCCTTAAATTTGAAGCTGGAAAGTATTGTAAATCCCAATCCAAATGACCATGTAAATTTTATATAATAATGATAAACTACATCAATTTATCAATCTCAGAACAAGAATATGAGCAAGAAATTTCTCCATTACTTAAAAAAATCTTCCTAAAAGGCAATTTTGTGGGTGGAGAAGAGATAGAGGAATTTGAGAATAACTTTGCAAAATATATTGGTTGTAAATATGCAATTTCGACTGCCTCAGGAACCGATGCTTTAATTTTGGCTCTTAAGGCTCTTGATATAGGGGTTGGAGATGAAGTAATAACAGTTCCAAATTCTTTTATAGCCACTGCAAATGCAATTGAGTGGATTGGGGCAAAAGCTGTTTTTGTGGATATAGGAGAAGACCTTTTAATAGATGTCAAAAAGATAGAGAAAGCTATAACTAAAAAAACAAAGGCGATAATGCCTGTTCACCTTACGGGTCTTGCATGCGATATGGATGAGATAAATGATATTGCCAAAGAATATAATTTAAGGGTTATAGAGGATGCTGCTCAAAGTATAGGGTCAAAATATAAAGGTAAAAAGACCGGCAGTTTGGGTGATGTTGGATGCTTTTCTCTCCACCCCCTTAAAAACTTGGGTGGCATTGGTGATGGCGGCATAATTACCACAAACAATCAAGATATAGCAGAAAGGTTGAGACTGTTAAAAAATAATGGGTTAATTACAAGAGATGAGCAACAGATTATCGGAAGAGTGTCGAGGCTTGATACATTAAATGCGATTGTTTTAAATCATAGGTTAAAAAAAGTTGATAGTGTAATTGAAAGAAAAAGAGCCAGCGCAAAGAAATATCACGAACTGCTTGCGGATATCGAGGGCGTTGAATTGATAAAAGAAGCAGCTGACAAATTCCATTCTTATCACACATTTGTAATAAAAGCTGAAAAGAGAGACGATTTAAAAAGGTATCTATTTGAAAAAGGCATTGAAACAAAAATACATTATCCTATATTGATACATCAGCAAAAGACATTTCAAGATAGAGGGTTTAAACTGCCAAACAGCGAACGGCTGAATAAAAAAATTCTTACCTTGCCGTTGAATATAACAGAAGAAGAAATAGAAGTTGTGGCAGGGGAGATAAAAGGTTTTTACAGAGTTTCAAGCTAAAAGGTGCTATACTTGATTACAATTCGAGGAGGTATAGTTGGAGCATCATTTATTAGAAGGGAATAGGCATTTAATAAGTGTAATAGTCACAACTTATAACCGTGCTGAATTGGTGAAAGTTTGTCTTGAAAAACTCCTAAATATGGGATCTATATTTGAGATTATTGTGGTTGATGATGCTTCAATTGATAAGACAGAAGAGGTTATTAAAAGTTTCAAGAATGATAAGATTAGATATTTTAAAAACGAGAAAAACTTAGGTATCCAAAAAAGCTACTTCAATGTTTTACAGAAGGCCAGAGGTGATTATATAACATTTATAGCAGATGATGATGAATATATAGATAACAACTTTTTTGATAAAATCCAATTTTATGATGAGGATATTATTAGTGCAAAAAAAGAAATTATTTTTAATGGTGAATATATAAAGAATGATTTTTTTTCTCAAAAAGATATATTAAATAGCAGAGAAGCTTTAGAGGTTTTCAGTCAATTTAGTTTTGGTGGTAATACAGTATTTAAGAAAGAAATTATATGTAGGGTAAAACAGTTAAATTTTGAGCACGATTTGTCCTCAGTATTTTTTTCTCTAATTTTTGCTAAAAAAATAAGATTTATTAATGAGGTTGTGTTTGGATGGAGGCTTAATATAGACGGTGAGTCTTTCAGTGCAAAGCTTTCTAAGTCTCCTTATGATTTAATAAAGTGGGATTTGAAATTTTTAGATGAAATCATTCCTGTTTTAAGAAAAGAAGGCAAGTATGAAGAGTATAAATGGTTTATAAATAAAAGATTGTTTTATAGTTTTGAGAATGTTGAGTTTAATTATTATATAACTTCAAGAAAAAAATATTTTGATAGATTATTAAAGGAATTGGACAAGGAAGTTTATATATATGGGTGCGGACAGGCAGGGGTACTGCTTAAAGAATTTTTGCAGAAAAATAACATAAAAGTATTGGGTGTGATTGATGATTTTAAAGACAGTTGTTTGAAATTAAAAGATATAGATCTTTCAAAACAGGTTATAATTGCCACTTTTAAAAGAAGTTTAATTCATAAAATGTACAAGAATTTACTTAGAAATGGTGTAAATTACAGAAACATCAAAGAGTTGCTTTAAATATGGATATTGGTAGTCAAAGATGAGCGGTAGATTTATACAGGAATATGAGTTTGTATAAAGTGTGGATTAGATGAAAAGTAAACATATTGTAATTTTCACTCAGAATTTGGATATTGGCGGTGTTCAAAAGCTTGTAGTTAATCTGGCAAATTTTTTAGCAAAGTTTTACAAAATAAGCATAGTATTAGCAGAAGACAATAAACCTATAAAATACAGATTGAACAACAAGATAACTATTTTGAAAATCAAAACAAAAAAAACGGATATAACTAAAAAGAGCGCTGGAACTCAGATTTTTAGGTATAGGGTTAATAGGTTAACAGAGATATTAAAAACCCTAAAACCAGATGTTGTAATCAGCCATGAAGATTACAATAATTTTATACTATGTCACCTGAAGATAATTGACAAGAGAAAAAAGGTATTTGTTGTTCATAATACTTTATCTCGATACGAAAACAAAAGGGTTCATTTATTATCTAATTATTTTTACAAAGAAAATAGTAAAGTTTGCTATCATAATGCACATGTTATTGTTGTTAGTAAAGCTATTATGAATGAAGTTGAAGGTGCCGCACTCGTTTACAATGGTGTGGAAAATAATTTCAACTTACAAAATAATTATTGCAACTATGGTAATTATATTTTGCATGTTGGGAGATTGCACCCTCAGAAAGGGCAGAAAGACCTTATAAAAGCGTATAAGTTAATCAGTGATAAAATTGACGAGAATCTAATTATTGTTGGGGATGGTATTTTAAAAGACGAATTGCTTGAGCTTGTGCAGAAAGTTGGGTTGGAAGAGAGGGTGAAATTTGTTGGTTTTGATAATCCCTATAAGTATTTTAAAAATGCGGTTCTCTTTGCTATGCCTTCATATTACGAGGGCTTTTCTATAGCTCTTTTGGAGGCTATGAAGGCGAATTTGCCGATTGTTGCATATGACTATAAAGGAAGTGAAGAGGTTTTAAAATATAGAGTTCAGCTTGGTAATATAGAAGAATTTGCTTATAGCATATTAAAGGTTTTAAGAGACGAACGTTACAGACAGAAAATGCTTTCTCAGAACAAAAAAATTAAAGAATTCTCTTTGCATAACACATTAAAAAGATATAAGCTGATTTTGGATGCGTGGTACTGCGGCAGATAGCTAAGGGTAGTTAAAGTATCAGACTGTCGTTTATTTTGGTTTGAGGATAATTAAAAAGGTTTATTTGTAGTGAAGAAGAAGTTTGAAGAAAAGAATGGTAAATTTATATGGTTTGACCTGATAACCCCCAAATCTGTACTGTTTTTTTATCCTATAATAAAAAAAATTCAAAACAATAGCCCTATATTGATAACCACAAGGGGAGGTGATGGTTACAACGAGGTATTGCAGCTGCTTCAGCTTTATAATCTTGAATATATAAATGTTGGAAATTTTGGTGGAGAAGATTTAAAAGACAAGCTATATGACTCGATAAATAGGCAGTTAAAACTTTTAGAAATTGTTGAGGATTTTGATATTGAAAAGCTGATATGTTTATCATCGGTTGATGCTGTAAGAATTGCCTATGGACTTGGCATACCTGTATGCAATTTTTATGATATACCGCTTTCAGATTACAGGACAAATTTTAAAATGGCGTTACCTCAAGCAAGGCTTACAATCCCGCTTTCAACAAAAATGTTTAAACCCTTTGTGGTGCCCGATGAGATTTTCTTAAGATTTGGTTTGGAAAAAGAGCAAATTATTGAATATGAGTTCATAGATCCGTTGTTATGGTTAAAGGATTTTCAGTTTGATAAAGAGTATGTTCAAAATTTCTACAAAAAATACGGCATTGATAGGAGTAAATTTACCGTTGTTGTGAGGGAGGAGGAGTATAAATCAAGCTATGTGAAAAAACGATATCCAATTCTATACGAAGCTTTGCCGATTATATACAAAAAATTTGATGCTAATATAATCATTATTCCTCGATATGAAAGCGATTATTTAAAACAGCTGTTTCCGTTTGCCTATGTAGTGGAAGAAAAGATTATTCTGCAGCATCTGCTTAAGGATGCTGATCTATTTATCGGGGGAGGGGGAACGATAAACACAGAGGCCTGCTTTTTGGGCACACCCACAATCTCTACCCGCAGCTTTATTTCGCATTACGATAAATGGCAGATAGATAACGGTTTGATGGTATGGGTTGATAATGTTGATGAGCTTCTTTTCTATGTTGATAAGGCTTTTAGTAGTCAATTAAAACCCAACACAGCACCATTAAACAGCATGAATGTTGATATTGATTTTATAGTGGATGAGATTCTTAGATTCTTATGTAGATCAATCCATTAAATTTTAGGATTTTTTTGGATTACATGTTAAGTCTTGCTAAGCAGATCGGTATCGAGTATATCTATCTTGCAATAAACAGGGTAAGATCACAAAAGGATATTGAAAAGGTTGAAAGCAGGATAGAAGATAAAGAAAAATTTGACAGAATTTTTTATATTCCGTATAACGAGAAGGTAATCGAATATGAACCATCGGTTGTGGACTTGATAAAGGAAAATGGTGATTTTCTGCAGGTTTACAAGCAGATTAAGGAAGTTTTGAAAAACAATCTGTAGGGGGTGCTTTATGCATATACCTGATGGGTATTTAAGTCCTCAAACATGCGGTGTTATGTATGCGATTTCTCTACCTATTCTTGCCTATGCATCAAAAAAGGTTATAAAAAACACCTCAAACAGGACACTGCCGCTGCTTGGTATTTTTAGTGCTTTTTCCTTCCTTGTTATGATGTTTAATGTACCTGTGCCGGGTGGCACAACTGCGCATGGGATCGGTGGAACGCTGATTGCGATAGTTTTAGGTCCGTGGGAAGCTGTGCTTGCTGTCAGTATGGCGTTGTTTATTCAGGCTGTTTTTTTTGGTGATGGGGGAATTTTGGCCTATGGAGCTAATGTGTTCAATATGGCCATTGCTTTACCGCTTGTTGGATATGGTGTTTATAAACTTATTTCAAAAGATGCTCCGTTTGGCTCAAAAAGACAGCTTGTTGCAGCAGCTATAGGCTCATATGTAGGGATCAATGCTGCAGCCTTACTTGATGGAATTGAGCTTGGCATACAACCGCTTTTGTATCATGCGGCAAACGGAACACCACTTTATTGTCCTTATCCCTTAAGTCAGGCTGTGCCTGCCATGATGCTTGCCCATCTAACCATAGCGGGTTTTGTAGAGGTGGTTATTACAGTTGGCGTGCTGGCATTTGTTTATAAGTATACACCCGAAATTTTTGCCTTAAGGGAGGGTCTCAATGAAAAAAACATTGCTTAAGTTGTCTATATTTTTAGTTGCCATGGCTATTCTTACACCTCTTGGATTGCTGGCAGAAGGTGATGCCTGGGGTGAGTGGTCTGCTGATACCCTGCAAAAACTTGTGGGTTTTGTGCCCGAAGGAATTAAGAAATTTTCATCTCTATGGAATGCACCCTTTAGTGACTACTCTGTAAGGGGTTTAAACGATACAGCAGGTTATATTTTGAGCGCTTTTTTGGGCATTATTCTGCTTGTTGGTGTGTTTTATCTACTTGATTTAGTTTTTTTTAAGAAAAAGGCTCAATGAACTTCATTGACAAGACACTTGAGTCTTTCTATAGGTTTGTTGAAAGTTCTGTTTTTTCTTCAAACTTTGCTTCCAGAAGTGGTTTTTTGCAACTTGTGCAGCCTCACCTAAAAACCGCGGGTATTTTGCTTTTAATCATAGCAGCAAACCTCTCTAAGGGTTTGCTGCCTATTGTTGGGTTGATTGTTTCTTGTATAATTCTTGCCGTAGCCTCAAAAATCCCTCTTCTTTTCTTTCTAAAACGCACAATTCTATTTATACCGTTTTTTGCGGTGGTTTTAGCTCTACCAGCACTTTTTAATGTTGTTTTAAAGGGCGATGTGGTTTTGCATCTATTTAAGGTTTCTTTGTTTGGAAAAGGTATCGATATTGGTATAACCTCGCAGGGTTTATATACTGCGGCTCTTTTGGTTTTAAGAATAACAGCCTCTGTGGCTTATACAACGCTTCTTGTTTTAACAACAAAATGGACCGATATAATTGCCGTATTGAAAACATTTTTTGTTCCTGAAGTGATCTTAATATCGTTGTTTATCAGCTATAGATATATTTTTCTGCTTCTTCATTATGGCGAAAACTCTTTGATTGCCAAAAAAAGTCGTGTTTTTAGGCAAGATAACCTTAATTTTTCTTACAAATGGCTATCAAATAGAATTGGAATGCTTCTTAAGCGTTCTTTAAAATTGAGTCAATGTGTGTGGCTTGCAATGGAATCAAGGGGTTATATGCCCTCAGCTTATACACCTAAAACGCAGATTAAAAGCTCCTATAGTTTTGTTTTTAGCTTCTGCGTTATATGTTTGATTTTTAGTGTGATGCTTTATGGAAAACATATTTGAACTTGAGAATGTGAGTTTTTCTTATTTTGACAGCATAAAGGCACTTGATGATATAAGTTTTTCGATTAGAGAGGGTTTATGCACTGCAATTTTGGGTGCAAATGGATGCGGTAAATCAACGCTTTTGAAGATTTTAGATGGTTTGTATTTTGCAGAAAGCGGACAGGTGAAAGCCTTTGGAAAACAGCTTTCGCAAAAGATTTTTAAAGACAGAAAATTCAACGAGTTTTTTAGAAAAAAGGTGGGTTTTGTTTTTCAGGATCCAGACTCTCAACTGTTTTTGCCCACAGTTAAAGATGAAATCGCACTTGCATTTAATCAGTTTGGATATGATTCTGATAAAACTAATGAGAAGGTTTTTGAAATTGCATCCCAGCTTAATCTTTCGGATCTTCTTGATAAGTATCCATTTAACCTCAGTGAGGGAGAAAAAAGGAAGGTTTCTATTGCTTCGGTGTATGCTCTAAATCCTGATGTGTGGCTGATTGATGAGCCTATCGCTTTTCTTGACCCAAAAACCCAGTGGTGGGTCGTTGATATGCTAAAAAAACTAAAGAGCAATAAAAAAACGATAGTAATTGCAACGCATAATCTCAGGCTTGTTGAAATGATAGCAGATTACTGTGTTGTTATAGGAGAAAACCACAGGCTTTTAACGATGGGCAAAACAAAAGATATTCTTGCCGATGCAGAACTGCTTATTAAGGCAAATATTATCCATCCTTTAGGTGTTTTGTAGTAAATTTTATTTTTCTGCTATTTCTACTCTATCTCTTCCGTTATTTTTGGCTTTATACAACATTTCATCTGCAATTTCTATTGAGTCAAGAAGGGTTTTTCTTTTGCAGGTGAATGGGTCAACGCCTATGGAAACAGTTATATTTAAATTTAATTCATTTATTCTAATGGGCTTTTTCTTAATTGTTTTCCTTATACGTTCCGCAATCATTACCACGTCTTTAGGACTCTCTATGCAATATACGTTTTTAACTTTGTGTCTCAGTATTATTAAGAATTCTTCTCCGCCATACCTAATTATATAGTCATTGGAGCGGGTTGCCGATAAAAGTCTTCTTGCCACACTTTTTAGTACCATATCGCCAACTGCATGACCATACCTATCATTGACTTTCTTAAAAAAATCTATATCTACTATTATAACTGAAATTTCCTTAAGGTTTAGCTTTCTTTCTATTTCTCTTAAAAATGTTCTATTGTAGAGTCTAGTAAGATAGTCAATTCTACCTATATATTGTTCTTTTAGGTAAAGGTATAATTGAATTCCCATTAAAACAATGACAAGAAGTATAAATGCAACCATATAAGCAAGGTAAATTCTCAAAGGAGAAATTGATGATATAACTTTTTTGAACACATCTGTAGATAAATCTACCGCTAGGACTCCCTGTATTTTATTGTTATAAATAATAGGATGTATATATGTTATCCATATACCATAGGCTTTGTTTTGGGTGGAATAAACATCTTTTCTATATTTAAAGGCGATACTCCAAATTTTTGGATTGACTGGAATAAAAGGTTGATTAAAAAATGCCCTTTGTCTTTTATTTGAACCATCAAGAATATATCTTAACTTACCATATTTGTCTTTTCTAATTACATAGATATATTTTACTGTATCGTCTACAAAAAGATTTAACGTGTTATTTATTTTCTTTCGCAACATAGGATTTTTCTTTAAAACTTCAAACATGCTTTTGTTTGTATTGAATATTGAAAGTATTAAATCTGAAAGATGATGTGTTAGTTTTTCTATCTGGTGTATCTGGTTTTTTTCAGCATCATTGAATATTTTTATCTGTGTTTTTGAGAATTGCTCAAAAAGAATAAAAAGTGATATGAAGAAAACAATGAGCATAAAAAATATAATGCGCTGTAGAGAAAAAATATTGATTTTCTTTAATGGATTCATTTTTACTCTGTATAACTTGAATAGGTTGGGGGGAGTTTTACATGAAACCTTTCAAGATTTTTCTTGATAAATAACAGAACAGGCCTTCCTTTCTGCCAGAATAAAGCACCTATTATCAGGTTTTTATGGTGTATGTATTCGCCGTAGTCTGTTACGAATATAGGCTTTTTTAGACAGGTACTATTTAGATTGCTTAGTGTTGATGTTAATACAAGGTTTGCTTTAGAACAGTTTTTGATGAATCTTAAATTATATTTGTTTTGAGGGAGTTGTATAAAGCTTTTGTCTGCAAGATAGATTTTAACCTCTCGTTGTGAACAAATAATATGGGCTATTGAGGATAGTAGTCTGAGTTTTAAATCCGTCAATGTTTCGCTGTTGATTTTGGTTGCTAATAATACCAAAGAAAAAGCTATTATGAATATTTTTAGAACTTGTACTCTATTCCAACCCATATTGTCCTGTCAAAACTACTTACATTATTTAAAAAGTTTTTCTGTCCGGTATAAGGATTTATTCTTATATAGTTGATTTTAGGGGATCTGCCTAAAATATTTATTCCTTTAAGATATATAGATAGATCTCTATTTGGACTGTATGTTATTGTACAATCATACGTAAAACCTGATTTATAATATGGATGGCCGTGCTGGAATGATATGCTATTGTATAAATCAAATTTTCCTATTGTGTTAAACAAAGTAATATATCCTCCTGTTACCGTATATCTGCTTAATGTATTACCTCTGCCTATTAATCTATAAATCCAGATACCATCCTCCATTTTACTGAACGGATTGAAAAAATAGGTTGATGTAAACGATAAAGCATGAATTGTTTCTGTTTTTGGCTCATTTTCAAAATATCCTTTTAATCTGTTTAAGTAGACGAAATCTTTTGCAAATAAAAGACTATACAACAACCCATAGGTTGCATTTTCTGTTTTGATTTTTATTTTAGCTGATGTTACCATTATTTTTTGTGACTTTAATTGTTTGTCTGTTAATAATTTCTGATAGTATAATATATTGGCAGGTGGTAAAAACTTTCCGGCAAACAGAAAAGATTTAAATCCATATTTATTGCCGTTATAGATATACCCAATTCTTCCTGATTGGAGGGAATAGTCTGCAACGCCACCATTATTCAATGCCCAGTTTTGTTTAAAAGAGAGCAAGGCAATGTTTGATTGATTTAACTGATATCTTTCTTCAGAAAACAAAGTGTATGTATATTGAGTGTTAAAATCTGCTGCCGGTAGGTTTCCATATTCATTTGTTAATTTTATAAACTTGAGGTGATTTACTTTAATTCTACTACCCACAATGAAGAGGTTATTTTTCGAGTTAAATCCCTTTTGAAAAAAAGTGGTTATTGAGCTTTGTCTCATATAGTTTTTGTAGTGATTAAAAGGGGCAATTCCCTTTTGAAGCTGTCCAAAGAAATATGTGGGCCCTTTTGATTGTTCATTGGCTTTCGAGTAAATTCTTTGATAGTTTATATGAGCTTTTATATTTTGTTTGTTGTTTTTATAATATAAACCTCCATATATATAGCTGACATATACCTTGTTTTTTAGAGGTGTAATCTCTGCACTTGAGCCCATAAAGTCATTAAATTTTCCAAATAGTATGTTCATCTCCGCTCTTATATTGCCGCTGTCAATTTCAGTATAAATATTTCCCGTTTGCTTGTTTTTTGAGAGAGATGATTTGTTATGATGATATTTTCTTCTTTTCAAGTTTTTATAATTACCATACAGAAAATATGATGTAGAGTTTTCTGTGCCACCAGTATAAATATATGATTCGTAAGTTCCATAACTACCTGCCATCGTTCCAGATATTGTTGCGTTTTCTCTATAACCTTTTTTCGTGTAAATTTTTATTACTATATATGCACTGTTTAGCCCAATTTCGAATGATGGCATACCAAGATATACTTCAATATGATCAATATATTCTGTATCCAGTTGACCAAGCAGTTGAAAGCCATTGCTTCCAAAAGGCGTTATAATTTCTCTGTCGTTTATATAAACAACTACGGGATTAAATGAATCAAAATCGTAAGGAGTAAAATCAACAACACTCAATCCTAATTCATTTTCACCATAGATCATAAAGGGGATTTTGTTTATAAGTTCACTTAAGGATTTAATTTTCATTTTGTCGAGATCCTGACGTGTAAATATAATTACATATCCAGCGCTTTCTTTCTTTGTTTGTTCAGAAAGGTCAGCTTTGTATGAATATTCCTGTAAAAGTCTGGTAATATAAGGGATAGAAAATGCCTTTGTTGATATAAATGTTATGCATACTATAATTGTTAAAAATATAACCAATAACCTGTTCATTGTACCTTCTCCCCAAGCTTACTCATAGCAAAATATTAAAATTAATTCAAATATAAATGCTTACTTAACGTAAAATTAACATCTATTTTATAGCTTATTTTTCAATGTTTTTTATAAATTTCTCTATCAATACAGGGTTTATGCCATACTGATTTTTACCTTTTTTATCAACAAGGAAAGGAAAGGATGTTATTTTTAATTTGTTCAAAATTATATTATTAGTTTTATTTAAATATTTTTTTGCGCTTTTACAACTGCTTTTATCTCCATAATTGCTGTTAATATAATCTTTAAAGGTTTTTTTTGAACATATAAAGTCCTCCACCCTTTTGCTCTTCCCTTCTGGCTGAACAAAAATAACCTTTATGCCTACATTAAATTTTTTTGCTATGTTTTTTATATCCTGTTTTGCGTTTTCGCACAAAGGGTCATCGGGATTTGTAATAAGATAGAAAAATCGTTTTGTTGAGGGTTTGGGTTTGTAGGTGGCTGCCACACACTGCTTAAGATCGTTTTTATATTTTTCAAAGTTCTTTTTGAATTGTGCTTTTAGGTATGATGATATTTCTTTTTTTGTCAAAGATATACCGTTTTTGTAGGCAGTTCCAACAATCGCTATATGAGAATTTGCATAGATGGGAATAATCTGAGAGTTTATCTGAACTAAAATATCGCACAGGTTTGTATCTTTTAGCGGTTTTTTACTGATAATCCTGTAATCAGCTGGCATATAGGGCATAATTTTCATCAAACTGATATTATCGCATATATTTTTAGCTTTAGCTGAATTGCCAATTAATAAACTAAAGACAAATACAAAAGTAGCCAACAAAAGTTTCATGTTTAATTTATACAACGATTTGAGATTATTAACAAGGTTTAATGCACTATAAAGTACAGGCCGCATCCCAGAGTAAAAAATATATAATTTAGTATGAGAAATTTTATTAAAAATTTAGCAGATGAGTCCACATGAACAACATAAAGCCTGTAGGCGATGAGGTTTGCTAAAGAGCCTATAAGACTACCAAAGCCACCAACGCTAACACCCCACAGAAGCTGTTGCCATTTGTTGGTAAAATCGCTCAAGAATAGGGCTGCAGGCACATTGCTCATAAACTGGCTTAACAGGGTTGATGTTATGAATACGGCGTTGTTATAGGTTAGGTGTATATTTATAACTTGCTTTAAGTTATCGGTTAAGCCAAAAAAGACGAAAAATGTTGCAAGAAGGATGTAATCAATTAAAAAGGCTTTTCTGTTGTATATGGCATAATATGCAAGCAGCAAAAAACCAAAGTAGATAGGCAGAATTTTTAAAACAACAAGAATTGCAAAAATCAGATCCACAACACTTATTAATAGATTTTTATTTACAGGATTTCTTTGTTTTTGTGAGCTGTCTGTTTTGAAAATATCAAGAACAACTGCTATTAAAACGCTAATAAAAAACGATGTGATACTTAACGGGTAGATAGATTTTATAAATTCAGGAAGGTTTAGATTGTAAAAAAGATAAATATACATATTTTGCGGATTTCCCGTTGGAAGCAGGCTGCTTAAGGCATTAACGGCAATTGCCTGCAGAATGACAACTATCGATTTATATTCAACATTTGAAATAATGGTAATGGGTACTGTGCACAAAAGCGCCACATCGTTTGTAACAAACAACGATAAAACAGCTGATAAGACAACCAATTTTGTTTTTATAAATTTGCCCGATATCAAGTTTCTTGCAAATTCAAATAATCCAGCATTTTCAACGCTTTTTAGCACCACAAATAGCAAAAATAGGTTAAATAAAACATTAAAATCCCCGATATCGTAGTGTGGAAATCTTTTTAGATAGATGCTTAATATAATCAATCCAAGGAGTGATGATGCAAAAATCCACTCTTTGATGAGTTTTTTTAGCCAGAAATTCACATTTAACATAACTAATTTATAACGCCCTCACCTAAAAGTTGCAATTTTTTTATTGAACTTTTTATCAAATTGTGGTAGTAAAGTGTTGCTGATGCGCCCGTAGCTCAGCTGGATAGAGCAACGGACTTCTAATCCGTGGGCCGGAGGTTCGAATCCTCCCGGGCGCGCCAGAAACTTCTATTTTAACGCTAATCTTTAAAGTCAATAAAATCTTTCAATCAGTAAAATTTTTTGATTAAACCCTCTAAAATGCTTATCAGGTTACACCATAGTTACACCCAAAATCATCACAAATCCTGATTTAATTAGTCATCAACAGCATAAGCTACACACCGACTTTACACATAAGTTATTCGCTTTTGAGCCAATGAACTTATTATTTTGATAGATTTATTATGCGATTGTTTTGGTAGGGGTTGCTTGATTTTTATGATGTGATATAATTATTCCATGCGCCCGTAGCTTAACTGGATAGAGCAACGGACTTCGGATCCGTGGGTTGTGGGTTCGAATCCTACCGGGCGCGCCAGGAATTTTTATTTTAACGCCAATTCCTAAAATCAACAAAATCTCTCAATCAATAGAACTTATTAATTAAACCCCTCAAAAATGCTGGTGATGTTACACTGTAGTTACACTCTAAGCCACTAAAAAATCATCCGTTTGTTAACAGTTAAGGTTTTTTGTTTTTAATGTGAAAGTTTATTTTAATATGATTTCGTCTATAAACGCATATTCGTAATACCAGCCGTTGGCTTTTATGAATAAGTCAACTTTTATGTTTTTTCCTCTGTATTTTTTGACATTGATATTGTATTCATGCCATCTTTTTCCGTTTACGACTCTTTTTAATACTGTTTTGTTATTTATTTTAACAATCATCAGCCAGTCTCCGTTTCTGTTGCCTGCAACCCTGAATTTTAAAAAGGAATCGTTTTCATCGATATGGTAGTGTCCAATTAGATGGAGAGGTATTGTTTGTGATATCGGATGCAGATATATTACAGAGCCTTTTGCTCCTTCTGGCGGCATTGCATCACCGATTTTTATGACGGGATACTTCCAGCCAAATTTATCATTGCTGTTGTTTATCTTAAAATCTATGGAGTTTAATATTTTCCAGTGCTTAAACCAGTTTTCAACAATCCCTGATGGTTTATTTTGAGTTTTTGTTTTGTTTTTTATACCTGAAATACAGCAGTTATTGTGGGTAGGATTGGGAATACCGTTTTTTAGCCAGCATCGTGGTTTAGCGCCCTGGATTGTGTATGGTTTTATATATGTCCATGCCCTGCATGATGGCTCTTTTTCGCAGGCTGTTTTGCATAAATTGTAATCAGGGTAAGGTAAATCAAAATTTTTATAATCTTTACCCGGTCTATCGATATTTACCTCAACACCTTCAGGATAGCTAATTTCGGTTTTTGGGTTTAGTATTTTGTATACGCTATTTGCCCAAGAGCCTCCGCAAATTTGATTTTTATTGCCAGAACATGGCATGTTACAGTTGCCTGCATTTGAGAATTTACCAAAGGAGTTGCCGCAAAAACATGCAATAGAATACTGCAAACCTGCGTATTTGTAGCCCCTTCTTGCACATTCGTTTATGCATTTTTGTATGGTTAGGCTCTTGCTGTTAAAGCCAAATCCGTTAATATCTCTGTTTTTGTAGCCGTATGGATTGCCTTTATCACGAAAACATCCAACATAGCTGTATTTTACACCTGTTTTGTTGCGATGTTGTGAGTTATTATCAGGCAAAAAATTTTCACCACTATCTGCTGAGTTATAGCTATAGTTATTTAAGCTTGAGTTATTTTGCGGCATTAATGCCTTAATAAGATGGGCTTGCAGAAGGATTTTAAAATCCTCATAAGATAAGATTCTTGCTATTTTCCATCTGTTCTTTAAATCTTTTTCTAACAAAAATACACTGTTTTGGGTTGAGGTGAAGTGTTTGTTATTCAATTTGCTAAATACTTCAGATTTTACACTTGTAAAAACTATGGCTTTGGTGGAGTAGTTTTGTATTCTTTTTACTTTAACATATATGATTTTTTGATCTGTAGCCTTAAAAACAGCTTTGAAAATTTTTAGCTGTCCGTTGTTGATGTTTTTAAAATTACTTTTTATCCAGTTTATATTTTCATTCTGGATTGCACTATAGTAATGGTTTATTAAGTTTTTAATATCGTTATTCGATGCCGCATAAATATTAAAGGCATAAAAGAGCATTGCAAAAGTAAAAAACACCTTTTTAAACATTTCAATTATTCTCCTTCCAGAAGCGAACGGCTATGCTTTTAATTGTTGATGTTGAATAGTCATTTGAATCTGAAACAGTAATAGAAATGGGAATAAAGATTATATCTTTATAGCTGTCTGTGATTTTTCTGTATTTTTTATAGATGTTGTATGTGGTTTTGGCGTTTTCATAAATCGCCTTCATTACTTCCATTTGTAGATTTGCGGCAAGTGTGGTTGGGGTTTTCTTAATAAGGCTAATCACATCATTTGTTAAAGATATACCTCCTAAAACCCAGTCTGCGCTTCCTACATAATCTTTCTTTGTTTCATGGATAAAACCCAAAGTGGCGTTGTAGTAGCCTTCAGCTGAAAAGCCTGTCTTTACTATGCCTGCAGCTGTATCGTAATCTATCGCATTTGTTAGGTTTTTTGACTTGATTTCTCTTAATCTTTGAAACGATGTTCCCTCATTTGCAGCAAGCAAAAAACTAACAGCCGTTTTTATATTGGTTTCTAAAAACTCTTTCCATACCTCAGGTTGTTTGTTTAGATCAAGCCCAAGTTGTTTTGAGGCAAAATAGAATTCAAAAACCTTACCTTTGAAGTTTGTTTGTCTAAATAGGGTTGAGTAGATCTTTCCGCCTTTTGTCTTAAATCTGCCATAGCCCATGATTTTTATGTTAAATCTGTTGCTGTCAATATCCTCTATAAAAATTTTTGATGGGTTTATCTGCCACTGCTGAGCGTCCATGCCACCGGGGAGCAATACCTTTGTGATTTTTGGATAAGGGCTAAAGATTTGCAATGATGTTGTAGTTGAGGCTTGCTGTCCTTTAAGTTTTACCTTTAATGTTGCCTGGATGGGGAAAAGTTTTTCTATATTGGATGATTTTATTGTATTTGACTTTGCTTTGGGCATTCTTATTTTCAAAACCACCCATCCTTTGGCATTGGTTTTTATTGTCTTAGAGAACTTTGCATCGGTTAAATAATGAACCCTTTTGTTGTTTTTAAAAAATCCTTCCCTTGCAAAGGTTAAAACAACCGGTTTATTTACAAGGGGTTTTGAATCTCCAATAATCCTTAATTTTACAGTATAATATCTGCCGTTTGCCACAAGCTTATCATGGATTGTTGTTATGCTGAGATTGTTGATTCTTTTGTCTAAAATAAAATCCTGATCTATATGCATTATTGCGTTTTTGTTTGATACCTTGTATTTTATCCTGTATTTTCCATTTTTATCCACTAAAGTTGAGACTGATTCTAATTTAACAATAGCATCTTGCGGTATTTTGCCCTCTTGTGTAAAAACACGACCACTAAATTCAATCCAGCCAAATTTCTTTGTATCTATGCCAAAGTATTTTGTTGCAGAAACTGTTTCTGGAGATGAAGCTGTTATTTCAATATTTTTATAGGAAAATGATGGATTGTTTATTGGTAGGTTGTATAGCATTTTTGTAAGTTCCACTAAATCGTCAAAATACCCTTTTGCCTTGGATTTTACTTTTTTGCAAACACTAACCTGACTTTTGTTATTTTTATCAATATTTTTGCAAACCCTGTATTCTGTCCAATTTGCTATGTAGTAATAGCGTGTATCAACACCAACATCTACAGAAACCCTTTCTTTTGGATTTTTTGAGGGCTGGGGTTTTAATTCTTTATGCCATCTGTAGGAATTACCAAACCCAAATTTATCCACATTATTAGTAGGGCAGTAAACCACCCTTGCGTGATAGTCTATATCCTCGTTGCTTCTGTCTACTTTAACAATTTCTTTTTTGTAAAAAAACACTCCAGAGCCATTCAGTTCAACATTAAACTTTTTATTACACCCCCATTGAATCATTTTCTGTATAATCTCAAACCTTCTGTTGTCTGGATTAAAATAAATAGGTTTGCTACAGTCGATTTTTACAAGTATATCGCTTTTTGGAAATTCCTTCATCTTAAATTTGACAAAAAAGTTGTTTGATGTATCTGGCTCTACATAGTCATCTATGACCTGCATGGGTGATGCTGCAAAAGCTGAAAATGACATAATCGTAATTAATAAAGCAAGGAAAAATCGCAAAAAAACAAACATGCTTAAGTTCCTTTATTTAGATGAGTTTTTAAGGATTTTTTCAGCTTCTTTTTTGGCTTTTTCAACAGCTTTTATTTCGTTTTTTAGCCTGTTAACAGTTCTTCTTTCATCTTCAAATCTGGTTGAGGGTGAAAGATTGTGCATGACTTCGTGATCTGTGGGTATGTGATTATACATATGAGGGGCGCCTTCAGCATAATGCGGTTTCATGTGAACCCCTGTTGCATCCTCTAACATATCTTGGAGTGCGTCCCGTTTAAGTTTTTCATGTTTTTTAAGCTCAGCTTTTAGCTCTTTTAAGCTTTTATTTGCTATTTCTATGGTTTCCTGTGCCTGTTTGATTTTATCGTCTTTTTTTGTTGGGTTGTTTTTTGCTATTGAAGATTGCCAGAGAAATAGAAAGACGAATATAGATATTAATAATTTTTTCATTTTAATCTCCGAATTGCTCTATTCTGTTTGGAGGGCCGATATATCTATCCTGCCCAAAACCAAGCATTGGATAAAAAACAAAAGGCAGAAACAAAAGCCCTATACCATAAACCCAATCCTTACCAAAGCTTTTTGCAAGATCAATACTTACTACGACAGCAAAATATATATTTATAATAGGGATAAAGAATAGCAATAGCCACCACCAGGGTCTGTTTACTATTGTTAAAAGGATGTAGGTATTAAATAGGGGAATAATACTATACCAGCCAGGTTTATCAGCTTTTTCAAAGACCTTCCACATTCCTGCAATAGTGATAATGACAAGGATTAACTCCAAAAACTTCATATAATACCCCCTTAACTTTTTTCTATAATATTTTACATTAGAGGGTATTATTTGACAAGAGAAAAATTGATTATTAAATAACTAAATTATATAAAAATTTTTCGCTTAATTTAAAAATTTTAGTGATTTTTGTGTTGATTTAGTTAGGTTTTTGTGCTAAATTTTGCCTGCGTCGGGGTGTAGCGCAGTTTGGTTAGCGCACCTGCCTTGGGAGCAGGGGGTCGGTGGTTCAAATCCACTCACCCCGACCATTTCTTATTATTTTTTCAATCTTTTCTTTCAGTTTCTTTGCTTCTGAGGGGTTTTTGCCTTTCGAAGATACGGCTATTAAAAAGTCTTTATACTCTATAACGGCTGGCATAAAGAAATCGCACTCTTGAGGGTTGTCTGCGACATTTACAGGTATGCCCAGCTTTTTTGCTTTTTTTGTAAGCTTTCTGTTTAATTGGTAATCGTTTGTGCATATGAATATAAAATCAAAGTTGTTAGTGATATCATCCTCTGTGGCCTTTTTTTGAATAATTGTAATATTTGATGTGATTTCTGTTAATTCTTTATCTATAGAATCTGCTATGATTGTTATAAATGGATTTGATGATATTATCGACATTATCTTTCTTTTTGCTACCCTTCCGCCACCTATAAAAAGTATCTTTTTTCCTGAAAGTTTGAAAACAAAAGGGTAAACCATATCTTTCCTTTATCATAGAGCTGAATAATCATCAAGTTTTAATTGAAAAAACATGATAAATTGATAAAATAAAGCAGGCTTTAAAGGGAAGTTGGGTGAGAATCCCACGCTGTACCCGCAGCTGTGATCGGGAACGAAAACCCCATTTATGCCACTGTCGCCTGTGCGATGGGAAGGCGGGGTGAGTAGGTTGGAAGCCCGTAAGCCAGAAGACCTTAAAGCCTGTAAATTCCCCGGGTATTGGGAGGTTTGTTGTCATGTTTTTTAACTTCTCTGGCATCTCTTAGATGAGAAAGCCAGCGTTTCTCATAGCTGCAGATCGTAGCAATAGTGGCAAAACAATCATAACTATAGGTTTGGTATCTGCTTTAAGACAGAAAGGTTTGTCTGTTGCACCTTTTAAGTGCGGTCCTGATTTTATCGATACAGCACATCTTGCAAAGGCAGCCTCCTCTTTTGCTTACAACCTTGATTCTTTGTTTCTTGGTCCTGATGAATTAAAAGAGTTATTTTACGATAAACTTTGTTTGAGTGATGTAGCGGTTATTGAAGGCGTGATGGGCTTTTTTGATGGAATTGACGAACAATTTAAGGCAAGTAGTTATGAAATAGCAAAGATTTTAAACATCCCGGTTGTTTTGGTGGTTGATGCCAAAGGCATGTCTTATTCGTTAGCCGCAGTTGTTAGGGGCATTCAAGATTTAGCCAAAAATGTGAATATAGCAGGTGTCATTGTAAACAATATTGCCAGTTTAAGACATCAAAACATGATAGAAAAAACTTTAAAAAATTACACAGATGTTGAAATTTTTGGCTTTATCACAAGAAATAAAGAGTTAACGCTTCCAAGCAGGCATCTTGGGCTAACGACCGCAGTCGAGCAAAATGAAGAATTCTATGATGAAATTGGCTATGAAATAAAGAAAGAGGTAGATTTAAATAAACTCCTTGCCTTAGAAGTAGAGTGCAAACAAAAGCAGAAAACCACTTTAGCCGTATTTGATAAAAAAGCATGTATCGCTTATGATGAGGCGTTTAATTTCTATTATGCATATAATATAGATGCCCTAAAGAAATTGGGTTATGAGGTTGAATACTTTTCTGTTTTAAAAAACCAGCCTGTTTGTGATGCAGATTTTTTATATTTAGGCGGTGGCTATCCAGAGCTTTATGCTTCTGTAATTAGTAAAAACAAAGAATCATTGCAAAGTATAAGAGAACATATTCTTTCAGGTAAACTTACACTTGCAGAATGCGGGGGGATGATTGTTTTACTAAAAGGCATTTTTATTGATAATCAGTTTTTTGACTTTAGCGGAATTTTCGATGCAAAAAGCATATTGAATAAGAAAAAGAAAAGTTTAGGTTATGTTGAGGTCACTGATACAACAGGGAAATTTTTTAGTAAACCTGTAATAGGGCATGAGTTTCACTACTCTTCTTTAGTTGATGTCAATCAGCCTTATGCTTTGAAGATAAGGAAGATAACTACTTCTGATACCTATATGGATGGATTTATATCCAATGCTACACTTGCAAGTTATACACATTTTCTGTTTTCAAAAAAGTTTGTAAAAGAATTTTTTGGAGGTGCTGTATGAAGCGGTATGGTTTTCTCTTTCTTGTCTTTTTATTGCTTATTTCGTTTGTATCACCAGTTTGCGCAAAAATGCATAAACAGCAAAAGGGTGTGGCGATTGTTCTTGCCGATTTTGGAACCACCTACAACACTGGATTTGTTGATATTGAAAACATTAAAAAGGCTACCGAGAAGGCATTTCCTCATGAAAAGGTTGTATTTGCTTTTACATCAAACATTATAAGGGGAATCTGGCATAAAAGACAGCATGATAAAAAATTTAAAAATAATCCAAGATATAGGGATTTTCTTTATGTTAAAGGACCTCTTGCAACTATAGCTGATCTTCAGGATCAGGGTTATAAAACTATAATTGTTCAGCCTACGCTGATTTATGATGGTGAAGAGTTTAATGACTTGCTATCATACATTAAAGGTTTAAATTCAATTCACACAATGAAGAAAAAATATATGCCGTTTAAAAAACTTGTTATAGGCAGACCGGCTTTAGGCAGGAATGTCTGGAAGTATGATTATCATGAAGATATAAAAATAGCAGCCAAAGCCTTATCGAGGGATGTTAAGCTTGCTAAAAAGTTGAACGCAGCGTTGGTGTATATGGGGCATGGTAACGAACATTACTCAACAGGTGTCTATGCAGAGCTTCAAAAGACATTAAGGAAAATATACAAAACAGATAGAATTTTTGTGGGTACGGTTGAAGGTTTCCCTTCTCTTGAGGATACACTGAAAGCTGTTAAACAGGCAAGGGTTAAAAAGGTTGTTTTAAAACCTTTGATGGTTGTAGCTGGAGACCATGCAAATAACGATATGTGTGGAAAAAAAGATTCATGGAAAAGGGCTTTTGAAAAAGCCCATATAAAGGTTATATGTGAAATTCACGGCTTGGGTGAAAACCCCGACTGGATAAATATATACATAAACCATATAAAACAGGTTGCAAAAGACAACGGTATAATTCTTAAATGAAAGGTATTTTGATTTTTGTAATACTGATTTTTGTCTCTTTAGCGGCTATTTTACTGGGCATTGTTATAGGTAGCATTACCATACATCCTTTGGCATTAACACCCACACAAAAGTTGATTGTTTTTGATTTTAGACTGCCGCGTGCACTTGAGGCTTACTGCATAGGGTCTTCTCTTGGCTTAAGCGGAGCTGTTTTGCAGGTTATCTTAAGAAATTCTCTTGCAGATGGCTTTACCACAGGCATTGCAGCCTCAAGCGGATTTGGGGCTGCACTATCTATTGCTATTGGTGTTAATATATTTTTTGTGCCGATTTTTGCATTGTTGAGTGGTCTTGTTGGTGTATTTTTTATTTTGTCTTTATCTTCATACTCAAGCAACAAAACAGACCTTATACTTGCAGGTATTGTTTTGAATATTATAGCTACGGCTTTAATAGGTTTTATAAAGTATTTCTTTGAAGAAAGCATTGGAAGCATTGTTTACTGGCTGATGGGTGGATTTTACGATGTAAGCTTCTCTAAGGTTGTGTTTATTTTTACTGTTTTGGTTGTTGTTTTGATTGTTATTATAAGATTTTGTGTTGAGCTTGATATCCTTTCGTTTGATCATACTACAGCTCTTTCAATGGGTGTAAATGTGAGGTTTTTTAGAAACCTTTTTTTTGTTTTGAGTAGTGTTTTGATAGCTGTAAGTGTTAGTTTCAGTGGCATAATACCTTTTGTTGGTTTGATAGTGCCTCATATCAGTAGGGCTTTTGCTCATAGCAATCTAAAACTGTATCTGATTTTTTCTACGCTGTTTGGCGGAAGTTTACTTGTTTTATCAGATGCTGCAGCAAGAGGCATAATGCCTATGGGCGAACAATTGCCGGTTGGGATTTTGACATCTATACTTGGGGGTTTGTTTTTTTTGTTTGTCATGTTTAGAGATAGGGGTAATGCAAAAGTTGAATATTAACTTAGTAAAGGTATCTGTATCATTTGGGGATTTTTTGCTTGATATAAAAGATGTATCTATCAAAGCCGGGCAAAAAGTGGCGATTTTAGGTGAAAATGGCAGTGGCAAAACCACCCTTTTAAACACTCTGGCAGGTTTATCTGAAAATGAAATATACATAAATAAACAAAAGATATATAAGTTAACACCAAAAAGAAGAGCTGCTTTAATCTCATACTTGCCTCAATTTAGCGATATATCATTTGATAAAACGGTTTTTGACCTCGTTTTGTTGGGTCGGTATGCGTTATCGGATGGGAGATTTGCAGCGGCAGATCTAAAAAAGACGCAGCAGATTTTAGATATATTCGGCATTCAGCATTTAAGAGATAGGTTTTTTAGCTCTTTGTCGGGTGGCCAAAAAAGAGTTGTATTGATAGCAAAAACAATCAATCAGGAAAGCGGCATTGTTTTGCTTGATGAACCGTTTTCTGGCGTTGATGTCAAAAATACACTTAAGCTTTTGAAAATTTTAAAGAGCCTGAATTCCGCAGTAATAGCTTCTGTTCACGATGTTAATATAGCTATCGGTTTTTTTGATTTAATTTTATTGTTGAAACAGGGAAGGTTGCTTTATTTTGGCAAGTCAAACTTAATATCGAAGGAGTTGATAGATGAAGCATACGGTATTGAAAGTCGTATTTGCTCTGATCGTTATTTTTTTTACTAATTATGCTTTTGCTTATTCAAGAATTGTTATTTTATCACCAGATGTTGCTGATGTTTTGCAGAAATTGAACTGCGGATGCGTTGTTGGCAAAACCAACCATGTTGATTTGTTTAAAAACGCCAAAAAGGTTGGCAGCCATTTAAAGCCAAATATAGAACTTATTATGTCCTGTGCACCTGATTTAATTATTGTTAAAAGAAAAAATCAGATTCCTATGGATAAGTTTAAGAATGCAAAGATATTTGTTTACAACCCCCAAACACTTGAGGGTATTATGAAAAAAATTTCTGAATTGGGAAAGGTGCTTTTGCGACAGAAAGAATCTAACGAACTGTTAAAAACACTAAGGAAAAAACTTTTGACTTTAAAGACTATAAAACATAAGCCAAGGGTTGTTTTTGAGGTTATGCAAACGCCTTATATTGTTGCAGGCAAAAATTCCATTGTATGTGATATTATCAAAAAGGCAGGTGGCATCTGCGCTGTAAAATCCAACAGGTATTTTGTAAGAACCACACCAGAGATTATAGCTGTTTTAAAACCTGATATTTACATCTATGAGGTTGGCCCTATGAATAGAAATCCTACCCCGCCTCAAAAAAGGAAACTGTTCAGGCAGCTGAAGATGAAGGTTGTAAAGGTTAAAGAAAAGGATTTTTTAAGGAGCGATACGAAGTCGTTTGATGATGTAGAATTTTTAAACAGGGTGTTTTATGAGTGGTCAAGGTAAATTGTTTATAATCTCTGCTCCTCCTGTTTTTGATTTGATTAGTTTGAGGGCAATAAAGGCTTTAAAGCAGTGTGATGTGATTTTGTACGATAGGCTTGTAAATAGACAAATTGTTGATCTATTTGATAAAGAAAAGATTTTTGTAGGAAAAGCGCCACACAGACACTCCATCAACCAAAAAGAGATTAATATGTTAATAGAAAAGTTTCTTAAAAAGGGCAAAACTGTTGGTAGACTGAAAGGTGGTGATGCGGCAGTTTTTTCAAGGGTTAGTGAGGAAATAAATATTGCATATAGCTTAAATGCTGAGGTTGAATGGATTAGCGGCACTACCGCTGCTTTTATCTTCAGCTCATTTTTAAAGGTTCCATTGACAAGCAGGGGTGTTTCGGATGCTGTTGTATTTATAACCGGTCATCCCAAACAGGGAGGCTCAATAGAGGAGGTGTATGATTGGAAAGCTATAGTAGACCTAAAAGCAACCGTGGTTGTTTATATGGGTGTTGAGAATCTTGAAACTATTGCGGCGTTGCTTTTGAAGCATGGCATGAAAAAGGAGATGCCTGTAGCTGTTGGTGTTGATTTAGGAGGTAGAAACCACAGAGTAGTTTTTAGTAGTTTATCGAAAGTAAGTGAGATTAAAGATAAAATTGAATCACCCGCTGTGATAATAATTGGTGAGGTTTTAAAAGATGTCAGGTAAGTTGTTTGTTGTAAGTGTTGGTCCTGGTTGCAGGGATGGGTTAACCATTAAAGCAAAAGAAGCTATAAAGAAAAGCGATATTGTTATTGTTCCAAAATCACAAAAATCTAAACGCAGTGTGGCCTTTGAAGCAGCAGGGTATATCTTAAAAGATAAACATGTTGAGATGTTCAACTTTCCAACGACTAACGATGAGGCTCAATTGGAAAAGGCATACTCAGAAGAGGCAAAAAAGATAAAAGCCTATATTGATGAAGGTAGAATAGTATCTTTTCTTACAATAGGCGATGCATCTATTTATTCTACATTTAGCTATCTTGCTAAAAAGCTAAGGGATAGCGATGTTGATTATGAAGCTATAGCAGGTATACCATCATTTATTGAATTTGTTTCAAGGATCAAAGTTCCTTTAACCACTAAAAATCAAAGTTTTTGTGTTGTTGAGTTAAAAAAAGGAGTTGATTTTATCGTTAATCTGTTTGAGTTTTTTGAAACGGTTGTTGTGATGAAGGTAAATAACAGGCTTGATTTGCTTTATGAAATTATCGATAAAATAAATCCTCAAATCGCCATACTTGGCAGTAATATTTGCCTTGAAGATGAAAAGATTGTAGATTTGCTAAATACGGACTCAAGTAAACTTAAGGAAGCCTATCTATCTGTAGCGGTTTTGAAAAGATGAAAGGGAAACTGATAGAGTTAGAAAGTTTTCAGATTATTGATAGCTTGGTGGATTTATCTAAATATAGCAGCGAGGAGGCAGAGGTTGTTAGAAGGATTATTCATGCCACAGGGGATGTGGAGTATGCAGAACTTGTGCGATTTTCGCATAATGCTATTGATTTGGTAAAAGATGCAATTAAAAAGCGATGGAGTGTTGTATGTGATGTTGAGATGGTTAAGGCAGGCATTACCGAAAGATTGGCAGCAGAGTTTGGCCTGGAGCTAAAGAGCTTTATAAACGATAAAAGGGTGCTTGAACTTGCCAGAAAAAAAGGTTTGACAAGAGCAGAAACATCGATTGAATTTGCCAACGGATTATATGATGGTATTATTTTTGTTATTGGCAATGCTCCTACGGCTCTTTTGAAAGTAATTGATTTATACAAACAAAATCAGCTTAAAAACTCCGTAGTAATAGCTTTTCCTGTGGGTTTTGTTAAAGCGGCTTTTTCTAAAGAACAGTTATTAAAAACCAATATTCCCTATATAACGAATGTTGGTCAAAAAGGCGGCTCTGCTGTGGCTGCTGCAGCCTTTAGGGCCGTTGCAAAGCTGTTATGATTTTGATTTTAGGTGGTACAACGGAATCAAAACAGATAGCAGAAAACATAAAGGAAGATTTTTTCATAAGTGTGGCTACAAGCTACGGTAAAGAAGATTTTGAATATTTGAAAGACAGGGTTGTTAATATCGTTTTTGACAAAAAAAGTTTAGAGGAATTTGTTATAAAAAACAATATTGATAGAATAATCGATGCTACACACCCTTACGCTTTTGAGATTAGCAATATAGCAAAAGAGGTTTCAAAAAAATTGGGTATAAAATACATTTCAAGAAAGAGAAAATTGATTGAAAAGAATCAAATAAACTACAAAAAAGCCTACTTCTTTGAAGATTATCAGAAATTTAAGGAATTTTTGAAAGGCTTTAGCAGCATTCTGTTTACTATAGGCTCAAAGCATCTATGTGTATTTAAAGAGTTTAAAGATATTGCATACTTTAGGGTTTTACCCGATATAGAATCGATTAAAAGATGCAAATCCTGTGGCATCAAAGGAAGCAGGATTATAGCTATGCAGGGTGTGTTTAGTGTTGAATTCAATGTTGCCATGTTTAAAGAGCTTAAAATAGATTGCGTTGTTTCAAAGAACAGTTCCATGGCTGGTGGTTTAATGAATAAAATCGAAGCCGCATATAAAACCAATATAAGTATTGCCATTTTACAGCCAGAATTTTTCAAAAAAAATCTACATCACATAACTAATTCTCAGTGAAACCTTATTATGACAATATTTTCTTAAAAATTAAAAAAATCATTTTCCCCCTTGACAAATCCCCCAAAGTGTATTATATTCTCATTCCGTCGCTGGATGCGACATGATCTTTTAAAAGTCAGTATGGAAAGATAAAGCCCTGAAAAAGAAACAGAGTTTTAGCTAAGAAGGATATATATATCTTTCATAGTTTTAACATGAGAGTTTGATCCTGGCTCAGAACGAACGCTGGCGGCGTGCCTAACACATGCAAGTCGTGGGAGAAACTCTCCTTCGGGAGAGGAGTAAACCGGCGCACGGGTGAGTAACACGTGGGTAACCTGCCCTGAAGTCTGGGATAACCCACCGAAAGGTGGGCTAATACCGGATAGTTCCCTGCCTCACAAGAGGCAGGGGGAAAGGGGGCCTCTGCTTGCAAGCTCTCGCTTCAGGATGGGCCCGCGGCCTATCAGGTAGTTGGTGGGGTAAAAGCCTACCAAGCCTACGACGGGTAGCTGGTCTGAGAGGATGGTCAGCCACACTGGCACTGAGACACGGGCCAGACTCCTACGGGAGGCAGCAGTGGGGAATATTGGGCAATGGGCGAAAGCCTGACCCAGCGACGCCGCGTGGAGGATGAAGGCCTTCGGGTCGTAAACTCCTGTCAGAGGGGAAGAAGTCATAGAGGGCTAATACCCCTTTATGCTTGACGGTACCCTCAGAGGAAGCACCGGCTAACTACGTGCCAGCAGCCGCGGTAATACGTAGGGTGCGAGCGTTGTTCGGAATCACTGGGCGTAAAGCGTGCGTAGGCGGCCCTGTAAGTCCAATGTGAAAGCCTTGGGCTCAACCCAAGAATTGCATTGGATACTGCAGGGCTCAGAGTGCGGGAGAGGCAAGCGGAATTCCCGGTGGAGGGGTGAAA